>DATJXW010000098.1:0-12751 GCA_035499895.1 Polyangiaceae bacterium
GACCGGCGGCACGAGCGGCAGCGCGGGCATGTCGGGCTCGGCGGGGATGGCGGGCGGCGCGGGCGCGAGCACCTGCGCGACCACGGATCAAAACGGCAAGCCCAACTGGAAACCGGGCGACACCACCAACGTCACGAAGGACTACCTCCGTTCGTGCGACATCCGGTTGATCAACAACAACTGGGGCGCGCAGACGCTCAACTGCTCTTCGAGCACGCAGCAATACAGCGTGTTCGTGAACAGCGACGGCTCCTTCGGCTGGAACTTCAACCGCGGCGACTGCGACACGCAGGCGAGCAACCAGGACCCGGATTTTCCCGAGATCGAGTTCGGCGTGCACCCCTTCGGCATGGGCAGCTCGCTCGCGACGACCCCCGATTTCTCGTCCACCACGCTCCTACCGAAGAAGATCAGCGACATCACGAGCGCGAGCGTGACGATCAAGAACATGAACATTTCGCTCCAGCAGTCGGGCTCCTGGGACCTGACGTTCGAGTTCTGGGTGAGCCAGCAGGATCCGCTGAGCGCGAGCCCGGGCGTCTACGCGGAGCTCATGACCTTCTGGGGCTGGCAGAACGGGCGTTATCCCGAGCCGCCGAACGGCAAGGGCCCGACGGGGACGGGCGCGGGCGACATGGTGACGGCCGGCGACAAGACCTACAAGCTCGAGGTGCAGAGCGACACGTGGGCGAACGGCCAGTGGCGCTACTTCCAGTTCCGCGCAACCGACGGGCCGCAGATGAGCTTCAACGGCAAGGTCGATGTCAAACCGCTCATCGACTACCTCGTGAACAATCGCGGCTACTCCAAGGATTTCTACATCAGCCGTTTCGAGGTCGGCAGCGAGATCGACGACCTCACGCAGGGCAAGGTCACGCTCGACAGCATCACCTTCGAAGTGAACGGCGAGACGCGCTCGGCCGGCAAGATGTGAGCGGACCTCGTCGTCGGTCGTGAGGCATCGCGGGGGGGCTCGCGGTCGTGCGACTGGAGCGAGTGCGGTTTGAGCCCCAGCGACGGCGTCTCATTCGACGACTCGAGCTGCTCGCCCTGAGCGGCTCGGCAGTCGTTCTTGCCCCCAAAACCGGGGCAAACTGAGACGTTGGAAAGCGCGTGGTTTGGTCTATCGTGCTCACTGATTCGGGGCCGAACGAGGAAGGATCTGAGGATGAGGAATCAGCGCGGAATTGCGTTTCGAGGGTGGAGCATCGCGGGCGCGCTGGCGCTCGCGAGCGGTTTGGTCGCCGTCGCCTGCGGCGGGGACGACGACTCGGCGGCGCCGCCCGCGACCGGGGCCGGCGGGCAGACTGCGGGCAGCGGCGACAAGCTCGTGATTCTGCACACCAATGATCTGCACTCGCACTTGATGGGCTTCGGCCCCGAAGAGGACTACACGCCGCTCACGACCGGCGACGACGCGACCGTCGGCGGTGTGGCGCGCCTCGCCGTCGAGATCGCCGATGCGCGCGCTCGCGCCGCCGCGAAGAACGAACCGGTGCTCTTGCTCGACGCCGGCGACTTCATGATGGGCTCGCTCTTCGAGTTTTTGGCTACGAGCGCCTCGCCCGAGCTCAGCTTCATGCAAGCGGTGCACTACGACGCGACGACGCTCGGCAATCACGAATTCGATTGGACGCCGAAGGGGCTCGCCGCGATCTTGCTCGCGGGCGCGGCCAACGGCGTCAACGTGCCGATCGTCGCGAGCAACATGGTGTTCAGCGACACCGATCCGGGCGACGACGACCTCGAGGCGGTGGCGCAGGCCGGCATCGTGCAGAACAAGCTCGTGAAGACGGTCGGCGGCCTGAAAGTGGGCATTTTCGGCCTGCTGGGCGCCAACGCGGCGCTCGTCACGCCGCAGGCGGCGCCCGTCACGTTCGAGGCGATTGCGGATGCTTCGACGCGCATGGTGAACGAGCTCCGCCAGACGGACGGCGTCGACCTCGTCATCGCGCTCTCGCACTCCGGCATCGATCACGACGGCAACGGCGAGGACCGCGTGCTCGCCCAGGCCGTGCCGGGCATCGACGTGATCGTCAGCGGGCACACCCACGACTTTCTGACGAAGCCGGTCGTGGTCGGCAAGACGATCATCGTCACCGCGGGCTCGTACGGCCAGTTCCTCGGCGAGCTCGAGCTTTCGGTCACCCCCTCGGGCACGACCGATCCGCCCGCCGTGAGCATCGACGGCTACGATCTCGCTTCCATCGACGACTCGATTCCCGGGAGCGCCGACACCGAGGCCCTCGTCGACCAATACGTGGACGGCGTGGACCAAGCGCTCGCGAGCTCGAACCTCACGTACAAGGCCGTGGTGGCGGAGACGAGCGCCGATCTCTCGCTGCCCGACTTCGCCGAGGCTCCCGTCGGCGACCTCGTCACCGACGCGTACCTCGCGAGCGCGGCGGCGCTCGAACCGGACGATCCGGCCGTCATCGCGTTCGACGCGGACGGGCAGCTCCGAGCGCCCATCCAGCAAGGCAAGACCGGCGACGTCTGGCTCGCGGACCTCTTCCGCGTGGTGCCGCTCGGCATCGGCGAGGATCAGCTCCCCGGTTTCCCGCTCGTCACCTATTACCTGAACGCCGCCGACATCCTGTCCGGACTCGAGCTCAGCGCGACTCAACCCGGCGAGGTCCCGAAAGACTACTTCTTGCAGCTCTCGGGCCTCAAGATGCAGGTCGACCCGACGGGCACGCTCTTCGGCCGCGTGACGGGCGCGTCGCTCACGACCGACGCGGGCGACGTGCCGCTCGATCGGACCGACACCGAGACTTGTTACAAAATCGTGAGCACGAGCTACGTCGCGGGGCTCCTCGGCGTGGTCGAGTCCGTGACGGGCGGCCTCTTGTCCGTGACGGCCAAAGACTCCGACTGCAAGACGCCGGTCGATCCGACCACGCGCTACATCGACGCCGATCCGAAGACGAAAGGCGTGCAGGAGCTCAAGCAGTGGCAGGCGCTGCTCGGCTACGTGTCCCAGTTGCCGGACACGGACGGGGACGGCGTGCCGAACATTCCCCCGACCTACAGCGTGCCCCAAGGCCGGATCGTCTCGCAGTGAGCGCCGCCCACGTACGGGGGCTCGCCGCGCTCGGTTTGCTCGCGAGCGCGGCGAGCTGCACGCCGGACATCGGACACGACGCCGTGCCGGAAGCGATGGAGTTCGATACGGAGGCGACGCCCCCGCGCGTCCCGGCGCCGATCGGTCTCATCGTCAATCCGGCCACGGGTCACATCGATTTCGGTCTTGCCGGCACGCCGCTGCCCGATGACTGCACGCAGGCCACGGCGATGTCGCCCGCCGAGTGCGACTTCGATCGCTATCTCGAGACGCTCGACGGCTTTCCGACCGCGACGCCCGGCTCCGCCCCCGCCAGCGCGCCGCTCGAGCCGTCCACGCTGACGCTCGGCGACAACGTCGTGGTCGTCGCGCTCGGCACTCCGGGTCTCTCGCCGAACGTCGCGCTCGGCTTCGACACCGACGCGAACGAGCTCACGCTCGCACCCGAGCCGAGCTGGGAGCTCGGGGAGACGTACTTCGTCGGCGTGCGCGGCTACGAACGCGGCGTGCGCGCGAGCTCGGGCGCCGAAGTCGTCGGCTCGCCCACGGTCGCGCTCCTGAAGCAGGATTCGTCGCTCACCTGCGGAGCCGCGAGCGCGGACGCCATCGATCCGGCGTGCCCGGCGCTCGTGCTCTTGGCCCAAACGCAAAGCGACGCGGCGGCGCGGGCGAACGCCGTCATGCTCGAGTCGATTCGCGAGAGTTACCTCGCGGCCGGCGTGTGGGACCGCTTCGCCGCGGCGGGTCTACCCAAGGACGAAGTCGCCGTGGCGTGGGGCTTCCCGACGCACAGCGCGTCGGTCGCCGAGATCGACCCCACGACGGGCCTCGTGCCCTCCGTCACGGCCGCGGACGAAATTCGCGTCGCCGTGCACGGCCCCGTCGACGCGACGAGCGTCTCGAGCTTCGTCGTGAAGGAGCGACCGGGCACGGTCGTGTTGATGGACCTCACCGAGGCCGCGAGCGGCAATTTGGTCGCCGGTTTTCCGAGCGTGGAGGCGAGCTTCGCGAACGGCGAGGTCGCCATCACCGGAGCCGCGCCCTTCGTCGCCGGGCACGATTACGGCATCTTCATGACCGACGGCGTGAAGTCGCCCGGCGGCAGGCCGCTCGTTCCGGCGCCCATCACGGTGCTGCTCACCTTGCCCGACGCCCTCGTCGCCGACGGCCACAGCACGATTTCGACGGTCGCCGACAGCGACGCGGCGGCGCTCGAAGTCGGCCGAGAACAGCTCGCCGCGCTCTTCGACAATCCCGTGTTCACGCCGCTCACCGGCTTGAGCCGCACGAACCTCGTGTACTGCTTCGCGTTCACGTTCGAGGCGACATGAAGCAATTCGCCCGCTCTTCGCTCCTCGCCGCCGCGCTCTGCCTGGCGTCCGAGCCCTGCTTCGCGAACGGCTTTTTGATCTACGACCTGTCGGGGGAAGCGATTGGTCGCGCGTCGGCGGTGAGCGCGGACACCTCGGACGCGACGGCCGTCTGGTTCAATCCGGCCGCGCTCGCGACGATGCAAGGCGCGAGCGTCTCCGCGGGCGGCGTGTTCATCACCGCCCGCTCGGACTTCGAGGCGCGCGGCGGCGGCGGCGAGACGAGCAGCAAACGCGGCAACTTCGTGCTGCCCGCGCTCTTCGGTGCGGGGAAAATCGGTGATCGCGTCGCGCTCGGCGTGGGCGTCTACAGCGCGTTCGGCATCGGCGTCGGCTGGCCGGAATCGTGGCTCGGACGCGAAAACGCGATCTCGGCGACGCTCCAGACGTTGTCGCTGAACCCCACGGTCGCGGTCGAGCTCGGCGACGGCTGGTCGCTCGCGGCCGGCTTCGACGCGGTTCGCAGCACCGTCGATTTCGAGAACGGCTTGCCGTCCATCGTGGGCGGCGACGTGCGTCTCGTCGGCGGCGCGTGGGGCTTCGGTTTCAACGCGGCAGCGCTCTACCGCGCGCTTCCCGATCGGCTGCACTTCGCGCTCACGTATCGCAGTCGCGTGAAGCTCGACTACGACGGGCGCGCCGATTTCAGCCCCGGCAATCCTGATTTCGATCGCACGCTGCCCGATCAACCGGGTCACGCGGCGATCACGTTGCCCGACGTCGTCACGGCGGGAGTCATGATCCGGCCCGGGCGCGATTTCAAGCTCGGCTTCGACGCGAACCTCGAGCTCTGGTCGACGTACGATCGCATCGACATCGACTTTGCGACCGCGCCCGATCGCACGCTCCACCCGCGCGGCCACGACTCGTTCACCCTGCGCGGCGGTCTCGATTTCGAGCCGCACCGGCACGGCTTTCACGTCCGGGGCGGCCTGATCTTCGATCGCAGCGCCATCCCCGCGAGCGGCGTCGGTCCCGCGTTGCCCGACGCCGACCGGGTCGACGCGACCGCGGGCTTCGGTTACGCGGAAGGCGGCTTCAAGGCCGACCTCGGTTACATGCTGGTCGTGTTTCTCCCCGCCGACGCGCGCGGCGGAACGGAGAGCCCCGAGGGCCGCTATCACACGCTCGCGCACCTCGTCGGTCTGACGCTCGGCGCTCACTTCTAGGCGCGACGGGCGCTCCGCGCGGCGCGGCTACTCGAGCGCGAAAAACTCGCGGATCGCGCCGAGAATGCGCGTGCTCTCGCTCGCGATGCGGCGCCGCCGCGCGTCCTCACCGAGCCCTTCGCGCGCCGCCTCGAGCCCGACGCGCCGCTCCGCCAAGATGGCCGACACCTCGCGCGCGAGCTCGGGTCGCGCGGCGACGAGAGCGCGAAAATCGTCGCGATCGACCCGCAGGCACTCGGCGGCGCTCTTCGCCACCACCGTCGCTTCACGCGCCGCGCCCGTCGTGAGCGCCATCTCGCCGAAAAACGCCGGTGCTTCGAGCGACGCGACGTGGCGCTCCGCGTCCGCCGCGCCGATGAGCACGTCGACTTCGCCGCTCGTGAGCACGTAGAGCCAGTGCGCCTGCGCGCCCTCGCGCGTGATCACCTCGCCCGCCGCGAACGGCGCCCGCTTCACGCTCTCCGCCAGGCGCGTGAGCTCCTCGGCCGAGAGATTCGAAAACAGCGCCACGCCGCGCAGGGCCGTTCGATACGCTTCGAGCGAGCGCTGCCGCTTGCGCGCCGATTTGGCGGGGTCGTCCGTCGTGAGAAACACCGCCGTCCCGGGCAACGCGAGCGGGATCTGTGCGCGTTCGAGCGCCGCATACACGCGCTCGCGCACGAGCGAGCTCGTCGGGTCGTCGCGCGCGAGCTCCGTGAGCCAGTAGCGCGCCGCGTAGTAAGCGAAGCTGTCGCGGCCGTCGCGCGCGAAATCCATGCACACGGCGTGCGGCTTGGGCTCGGCGGCGACGCCGGGCATCGGCGCCGCCTGGAGCGCCTCGTCGACGGCGCGGATCACGTCGCGCGGCGCGAAGCGGTGGTCCACGTTGAAGTAGACCCACATGCGATGTTTCACCGCTTCTCCTTCGCGGCGCCCGAGCACCTTGATGGTCTGCGCGATGAGCTGCGTGTTCGGCACGAGCAGCGTGTCCCAGTCGCGTGTCTCGATCACGGTGTGGCGCCAGCGCACCTTCTTGATCAGGCCTTGCGTCTTGTTTTCGAGCTCGATCCACTCGCCTTCGCGGATCGAATCGTCGAGCTGCAACGCGAGCCCGCCGATCACGTTGCCGAGCGTCGATTGCAGCGACAAGCCGATCACCGCCGTGACCACGGCGCTCGTCGCCACGATGCCCGTCAGGTTCACGCCGGCGTGGTGCATCGACCAGAACACCGCGACGACGTAGCCGCCGCCGACCGCGAGGTCGTGGACGATGTCGGGCGAGCGCAGTCGAAGCGCGCGCAAGAGCACGTCGAAGAGCACCAGCGCGCCGAGGTGCACCGCGAGGAGCAAGGCGAGCAACGACGACGCGTAGCGAAGCGTGGTCGCGAGCTCGCTGCCGGCGCGTTCGCCGACCGCGACGTGTAGCCCGACGACGAAGGCGTAGAAGCCGTAAAGGAGAACGCCCCGGCGCAGACGTAGGCGCGGTTCGCCGGGCGTGCGCCTGACGAGCGCCGCCGCGACGAGAACGAGCAGGCCGTAGAAAGCGAGGGGCCAAGCGGAGGATCCCGCGAAGGGCATGGGCCGGGCATGATAGACGGCCGGGGCGAGGCTCGTCACACTGCCGTCACGGAGGGACGGCGCGGCTTTCCCGCTGCTTCGAAGCACGACGGGCGAGGCGGCGGGAGGCGGCGACGCGGGAGGTTTCGGGTCGGGCGCGCGGCCCGTGAGGCGCCGTCGCGCGGCGTTCGGAACTCCCGGGTGCGCCGCTCGCGAACGGGCGACTCGGGCCGCCGGCGCGACGCGAGTGCGCACGCGTAAACTCGAATGCGCGAGAGCGGTGCGCAGGCGAGAGCGCGCGCGAGCACGCGTAAACTCGAAGCCGTCGAGACGGACGACGGAGAGAACGCACGAGCGACGAATCGCTCGCGTGTCTCGTCTCGAACGCGACGGTCGTGCGCGGCGCATGATGGTCAAATTTTCGGAACGCTGCGCAAGTTGCGCAGCGCACTCGCGTTATCAAATGCACACGCGGGCACGGCGCACGCACGCGACCACGTCTCGAAACTCACGCGCGGCGACGTCGTCACATCACTGCGCGGGGTGATTGCGTGTAATACAAATGCCCATTGCTGGTGTCGCGCGTGCTCGCTACACGGAGAGGTGAAACACGGAGTCACTCGCGCCGCGTCGCCGGGCATCGAGTCGTCCAAGCGAGCGAGCTCCTCGCGCTCGCGACGACGGGGAGGATCGGCGCTCGCGGCGGCGAGTTCAGCAAGCGGACAGGTGGAAGCATGAGATTGAATTCGACGGTGTCGGACGAGGAAACGCGAGAGGCTGCCCGCGGCGATCGCGCCGAGATCGACGCGCTCATCAAGGCGCTTTACGAGGTGATTTCCTTCGACGAGGGCGGCGAGCCGGACTGGCGGAGAATGCAGGCGCTCTTCTCGCGGCACGCGCGCATCACGCGCATCACGCCGGAGGGCACCGATTACCTCGATCTGGCCGGGTTTCAGGAGCTCGCCAAGGAGACCTTCGACCTCGGCGTCTACACGCGCTTCTTCGAGATCGAAGTGCTGCGCGACGAACGCCGGTTCGGCGGCCTCGCTCACGTGCTCAGCGCCTACGAGACGCGGCACAGTCCCGCCGCGGTCGAACCGTTCGCGCGCGGGGTGAACTCGCTGCAGCTCATTCGCGAGCGCGGCGAGTGGAAGGTACTGAGCTTGTTTTGGGACGAAGAGCGCGACGACAACCCGTTGGCGCTCAAGGCCTTGTTCGATCGTGGAGAAACCAATGGCAAAGCTAACTCGTGAGCGCAAAAATCAAACCGTTTTCCGCGTGCTCGGCGAGGCGCAGCAGCACGGCTTGATCTTGAATCGCGCCGGCTCCGCCAACGGCCCGGAGTGCGTGATCGGCGGCCGCGTCTACCGGAACTTCGGCTCGTGCAGCTACATGGCGCTCGAAGCGCACCCCGCGCTCCGAGCGGGCGCCGCCGCCGCGCTCGAAGCGTACGGCACGCAATTCCACTTCTCGCGCGCCTACGTCGAATCCCCGCTCTACCAGGAGCTCGAGAACGCGCTCGAAGCGATCACCGGCCGGCCGACGCTCGTGGCGGCCTCGACCACGCTCGCGCACCTCTCCGCGCTGCCGGTGCTCGTGCAGGACGACGACGTCGTGCTGATCGATCAATTCGCGCACGCGAGCCTGCACATGGCGACCGAGCTCTTGAAGGGCACGATCGTGGAACGCGTGCGGCACAACCGCATGGACGTCCTCGAGGACAAAATCAAGGCTCACCGGCGTTCGGGTCGCACGATTTGGTACGTGTGCGACGGCGTGTACTCGATGCTCGGCGACTTCGCCGACTTCGCGGCGTTGAAGGAGCTCCTCGCGCGTTACCCCGAGCTCCACCTCTACATCGACGACGCCCACGCCGTGAGCTGGGCCGGCAACCACGGCCGCGGCGTCGCTCTCACGCACCTCGGTGACTCCGAGCGCGTCGTCGTCGCGCTCTCGCTCAACAAGGCTTTCTCCGGAGCCGGCGGCGCGCTCGCCGTCCCCCACGTCGGCGTCCGCACGCGCATCCGCCGCTGCGGCGGCACCATGGTGTTTTCCGGTCCGATTCAGCCGCCGATGCTCGGCGCGAGCCTCGCGTCCGCCAAGCTCCACCTCGACCCGGGCTTCGCCGCGCTCCAGGCCGAGCTCGAGCAGCGCCTCCGGGTCGCGCGCGAAGCGATCGCGCGTCACCACCTGCCGGTCGCGACGACGGACTCGACTCCGATCGTGATGGTTCAATTCGACTCCGCCGAGCGGGCTCGCAGCACCGTCAAGGAGATGATGGAGCGCGGCTATTACTGCTGCTTCAGCTCCTTCCCGGCCGTGCCGATCGATCGACCGAGTCTCCGTTTCACCCTCAGCCGCCACAACGACCTCGCCGACGTCCCGCGCTTCGTCGAAAACCTGGCCGAGGTCGTCGCGCGCCGGCGCGAGACGAGCGCGGTGGCGGTCGCCGCGCTCTGAGTCGAGCGGGCCGGCTCAGCGCGGCGCGCGCGCTCGCAGCCTGAGCACCACGAGATAGGCGACGACGCCGGCGTTCACGAGCAACGCGCCGAGCCGCAACCAAGACGGATGCTTTTCGAGCGACATGAGCTCGAACGGCACGAGCGCGCCGAGGCCCGCGACGACGAGCCACTCACCCCACGCGTGGCCGCGCCAGAGCAAGAACGCTTCGAGCGTCGTCGTCACGCCGTCGAGCCAGGCGAGCAAGGCGCCGTGACCGACGGCGCGCTGGGTCACGTGCGTTTCGAGCCAGTGCGCGAACCGCCCGAAGAGCGCCCCGCCTTCGCTGAGGTCGCGAGCGAGCGCGTCGACCGCGTGGAGCGCGCCGCGCGGATTGAGCGTGAGGGTGAGCGCGAGCGCGAGCACGAGCGGCGCCTTCACGCACTTGTACGCGATGATGAGCTTGAGCCCCGACGGGCGGCGCTCGGAAGTCATGCGTCACCTGAACGCGCGGGGACGCGCTCCGGTTCAGAACCGCCCGGAGAGCCCCGCCGTGCGATAGCCGATGAACGGCGTCACGCCGGGCTCGCTGGCGGTGGACTTGTTGCTGCCGTTCGAGAGGACGAACAGCACGACGCCCGCCGCGACGGCGGCGCCGCCCACGCCGAGGCCGACGGCGCCGAGCGTGCGCTGCGAGGCGGCGTCCTTGTCCTTCGAGGAAATTGCGTCTTTCTTCGAGGGATCGCAGGGCGAGCTCGGGCAGAGCGCGTCGGCTTTGTTCTGGGTCGACGACGACTGGAGCAAGAACACGGTGCCGACGGCGAGGCCGACGACGCCGACGCCGAACGCGCTGTACGAGGCGATGCGCATTCCGTTCGCGCCGCCGCCCTGATCGGCCGCGGTGTCGGCGGCGGGCGGCGCGCTCACGGCCGGAGTCGGCGTGGGCGCTGCCGCAACGGGCGCCGCCGCGAGGGCCGGACTCGCCGGGGTGACGACCTTGAGCTCGAGCTCCACCGTCTGCTTCGAGGCGGGCTGCACGTCGACGGTCACGACGTCGCTCGCGAGCTGGCCGCTCAGCGCTTGAAAGCGGTGCTGGCCCGGGTTGACCGGGCGCATCAGGCCGACCATGGCCGGCGGCACTTGCGTGCCGTCCATCATCACCTTCACGTCGCCGCTCGGGTTCTTGATCCTGCTCGCGATGTACGGCATCTGCGGCTCGAGCTTGGCGAGCTCGTTCGACGCGTCCTCGACGGCTTTTTTCACCGCCGGCGACGCGTCCGCCGGGACGCCTTCGCGCTTGACGCGGTTGAACGTCTCGTACGCCTTCACCCACTCGAAGAGCTTGAGCTCGGCGCGAGCGATGAACATGAGATGAATCGGCGAATGAACGAGCTGTTCCGCCCGCGTGAACATGTCGATGGCGTCCTGCCACTTACCGGCGTCGTACGCGTCGGCGCCCTGTGAAGCCGCCGCTCGCGCCGCCGAGCGCTCTTCGTCCGTGGCGGCCCAGGCCGGGGCGATCGAGCTCGAGATCAGCGAAAAGACGAGGATCCCCGCGGTGGCGCCGCTAGCACGCATGCGAACGAGGCTACCACAGGGGGCCCCGATGAGTGCTAGACCTTTAGGTACATGGTTGAGCCCGGGCAGGTCCTCGACGGCAAATATCGGATCGTCCGCTTGATTGGGGAAGGCGGTATGGGGGCCGTGTTCGAGGGGGAGAATGTGCGCATCAGTAGGCGCGTCGCGATCAAGGTGCTGCACGGCGCCGCGCTCAGCAATGCCGAGACGGTGCAACGTTTCGAGCGTGAGGCGCAGGCGGCCGGCCGCATCGGCAGCGAACACATTCTCGAGATTCTGGATCTCGGCGTGCTCGCCGACGGCGAGCGCTACATGGTCATGGAGTTCCTCGCCGGTGAGCCGCTTTCGGCGCGCATCCGGCGCTTCGGCCGCATGACGCCGGAGCAGATCGCTCCCCTCGTGCGTCAAGCGCTCGTCGGGCTCGGCGCCGCGCACGCGGCCGGCATCGTCCATCGCGATCTCAAACCCGACAACATCTTCGTTCTGAACGAGCGTTCGGGCATCCGCGACTACGTCAAACTCATCGATTTCGGCATCTCCAAATTCAACGCCCTCGGCGGAGACATGAGCATGACGCGCACCGGCGCCGTCATGGGCACGCCGTTCTACATGTCGCCCGAACAGGCGAAGGGCAGCGGCCAGGTCGACGCGCGCACCGATCTCTACGCCATGGGCGTGATTCTGTACGAAGCGGTGACCGGCGAGGTGCCGTTCACGGCGAACACGTTCAACGAGTTGATGTTCAAGATCGTGCTCTCCGATCCGACGCCGCTCACTCAGGTGTTGCCCGAGATCGACCCGAACTTCGCCGCCCTCGTCAGCCGCGCGATGGCGCGTGAAGCCGCGCAACGTTTCGCGTCGGCCGACGAGATGATCCGCGCGATCGACGAGCTGCCGTTTCGCTTGGGCGCTACCGGCGCCGGTGCGCCCGCGCCGTTTCAGCAGACCCGCCCCGAACAGCGCGCGGCGCTCGGCATGACCCCCGGCCAAACGGCGCCGGGCCCGGCGACGCAGGGCTCCTTCGCCACGTCGCAACAGGGGCTGCCGCCGAAGTCGAACAAGTCGGCGCTCGGCGTGGCGGCGCTCGCCGGAGTGCTCGTGCTCGGCGCCGGCGCGTTTGCCGCGGTCAAAGTGTTTTCGGGGAAGAAGGCGGACACGGAGTCGGCGCCCGCCGCCACGGCGACTCCGGCTGCGACGACCGCCGCGCCGGCTTCGGCCGCGCCCCCGGCCCCCAGCGTCGAAGTCGCGCCGGCGCCCGTCGCGGCGCCCGTCGCCGTTTCGGCCGCGGCGAGCAGCGAGGTCGCTCCGAAAGCCGCTCCGATCGCGTCGGCGACGGCCGCGCTCGCTCCCGTGCCGCCCGCGCCGGTCGCGAAGGTCGCGCATCCGGCGCCGGCGCCCGCGCCGCACCACGCCGCGCCCGCCAAGCCGAAATCAGGGTCGAACGCGAGCTCGCGCGATTTCGGTTACTGAGCGAAGAGGGCGGTGAGGCTCGCCCACTCGACGCGGCGCTCGAACTCGGCGAAGCGCACCGGGTCGACCGCGCGCTCCGCGACGAACACGAGCGCGGCGTCGCCCCCGGGCGCGTAGACGGCGGC
>DATJXW010000099.1:0-5214 GCA_035499895.1 Polyangiaceae bacterium
GAACCGCCGCGGCCCCCGCCGCCGAACGTCGAGCTCGTCCCGCTCGAGCCGCCGACGCTGCCGAAAGTGCCCGCGCTGCCGCCCGTGCCGACGCTACCGCCGGTGCCGAGCGTGCCGCCGGTCCCACCGGTGCCGGTCATCGTGGTCCCGCCGGTACCCCCGGTGCCACCGGTCGCATGCCCCGCGCCACCGCCGGCCGCGGTCGTGCCGCCGTTACCTGGTTGGCCCGCGGTGCTCGTGCCGTAACCGCTCGAGCCGCTCGCGGAGAAGCCGCCGATCGAATCGTCGGGCAACGCTTGCGGACCACAAGCCCAGAAAATGCCGGCCGCACCGAAAATAAGCCAGCTGACACGCACCCGAGGACGCCGAGAGGAAGGGTTCACTATGGGCCAAAGTGATTTTTCGAAGTCGAGATCAGGCACGCGATCGACGAACGGCATAAAAAACCGCGGACGGATGCGTAAATTTTCGCTCCCATACCAAAGCGCCATCCGCCGTCGAAATCATTGAAGGCAGCGCTCCGATGCGGAGAAAGCGACTCGTAATTTTTCGCCCGTACCCCAATGTATCGAGTGTCCAGAAGTCCTGTGGCGACGACTCGCGGAGAGCCGTAGAATCAGGGTTCACTAAGCCCCGTCACGGCCAATGAGCGCCACCACGAGTGCGGGCCCCCGCCCGGAGACGACTGATGGCGACGTCGACGCGCCGGGTGAAGCTCCGTCCGCGCCGGCGCAACCGCTCGTCTTGCGGCAGTTGGTCGCCGAACATTTGGATTTCGTCTGGCGCTCGCTGCGACGTTTCGGCGTGCCGCAGGCCGACGTCGACGACGCGACTCAACAAGTCTTCTTGATCGCGAACGACAAGCTCTCTCGCATCCACCCGGGCAGCGAGCGTTCGTTTCTCGTCGGCGTCGCGACGCGCGTCGCGTCGCACGTGCGCCGCTCGTATCACCGGCGTGAAGCCGCCGAGCAACGCCTGTCGGTGAATCCACACGACGCGACGCCCGACCCGGAGCAACTTGCGCAACGACTCGAGGCCCGCGCGCTCCTCGACAAAGTGCTCGACGGCATGCCCGAAGAGCTCCGTGCGGTCTTCGTCCTATTCGAACTCGAAGAACTGTCCATCGATCAGACGGCCAGCCTTCTCATCCTACCTCGGGGTACAGTGGCGACGCGGTTGAGACGAGCACGTGAAGTCTTCCATGAGCAAGCAAAATTGGTGGGAGCGGGCATAAGTATGAAGAAGAAGCCGGAGCCATGAACGATCCAGTGAGACTGCTCGAGGTCGGAGCCGACGAGTTCGAAGCCGAGTTGCTTCGGGCGGGTCGCTCCGACGCGATGTCAGGACGAAGTCGTAAGCAGATTCTCGCGGGAATCGGCATCGGCGGGCTCCTGACCGCGAGCACGGTCGCCACTGGGGTTCGGGCTGCTGCAAAAACTTGGTTGGTCACGGCCGGCGTCGGGACGATGGGCGCCCTGGCCGTCTGGGCGGGTGTTCACGCGCTCAGTGTCGGCTCGAAAGCGATCGCCGCGAACCCGCGACCCGCCTCTCAACCCGTCGCCGCGCGTGTGGTTCCGACGGCCGAGCCGACTCCGGCGCCTGCGGCCGACCCCGTCGGCGTCGCGACCCCCGACCCGGAACCGGTTCCCCCGGCCGCGCCGGCCAGGGTCGCGCATGCCGCCCCCGCCGCGGACCAGTCGCTCTCGGCCGAGCTCGGCGCCATCGAGCAAGCGCGCACCGCGCTCTTGAATCAGGACTACGCGCAAACGTTGCGGCTCCTCGACGATTACGCCCACCACTTCGCCAAGCATCGCCTGCGAAGCGAGGCCACGGTGCTGCGGATCGAAGCCCTCGCCGGACGGGGTGACAAGGACGCCGCGACGCGCGTCGGTCGCGAGTTCCTGCAGAATCATCCGAACGGCCCGTACGCTCAGCGCGTCCGCTCCGTGATCGGCGACGCCGCGCCGAGCACGCGTGCCGAGTGACGCGGGAGCGCGCGGTGTCGTCACCGTCTCGCCGCCTCGCGCCGCCGCTCGCGCTCGTCGTGTTGGCGCTCGGCGCGGCCGCGTGTGAAGACGACTTCCCGCTCGGTTCGTGGAACGCGCAGGGGACACCAACGTCGTCCGCGACTGCGGGCGCAGGCTCGGGCGCCACGTCGTCGACCGGGTCGATGGAACCGCCGCCCCCGCCGCCGCCCGCACCCATCGCGTGCGGTGAGACGGGCACGCCGGGGAACCTGAACACGGCGGGCACCGCCGTCGGCACGACGACGCTCTACACGGACTGGACTTGGCCGACGCCCGTCGATTCGCTCGAATGGGATCTCGTGATGGAGACCGATCCGGTGACGGACGGATATTACTGGGCGCACCAGTTTTCGTTCGTCAACGGGCTCACCGCGTTCTTCGGGCTCCAGGCGCACGGCGGCTACGTCGATCCGAACGCGACCGGTCCCGGCTCGCAGGTGGTCGACTTCACGAAGATGGCCGTCTACTGGATCGCCGGACCGCCGAGCGACGCCGAGCTCGGCGACATCAACCAGCCGGGCCAGGCGCGCAAAGCGGTGGTCACCCAGGGCAACGTGCAGTGGATGACGATCCACGCGAAGTTCGACTGGACGGCCTGCGACGTCTATCACCTGCGCATCGCCAAGGACTCGACCGCCGACGACGGCGACGTCTGGTACGGCGCCTGGATCCTCGACAAGACGACGGACGTCCAGACCTTCATCGGCCGCATTCTGGTGCCCGCGGCGTGGGGACAGATTTCGGCGTTGAGCACGACCATCACCACGCGCATCGACGGCGCCCAAACGGCGCCGCCGGTGACGAACTGCGGCGATCCGGAGCCGACCTCGGGCATCTTCGGCACGCCGACCGCGGACGACGGCCAGGTCGTGCCCGTCTCGCACACCAACCGCTTCGCCGTGCCGGCGCGCTGCGGCACCTCCCGCTTCACGGACCTGTCGAACGGCGTGCGCCAGGAAATCGGCGTGCACCCGAGTGCGTCGCAGTAGCCGCTACCAGAGGCGCGCGCCGAGGCGAACGCCGCCGTTCACCGCGGCGCTCGGCACCTTGAAGATCTCGGTGTCGGGTTCGCGGAACACGTACGTGTAGCGCGTGACCGGCAAGACCGCGCTCACGTCGCCCTCGACGAACCAGACGGCGCCGAGCGCTTGATGCAGGCGCAGGCCGAGATCGAACGCGGCCCAGAGGCGACTGCGCGTCGTCGCGTGCGGCAGGTTCGAGCCCCAGCCGGTCACCACGCCGAACTCCCCGCTCAGGCACGGAGCGATGCCGGAGACTCCTTGCCACGCGAGGACCACCGAACAGAGCGTCGGCTGGGCGTAGAACAACTGAAACGACGAGTCCGCGTTGGCGACGACCTCGTGCTTCGGAGGACGGAGGAGCGTGAGCTCGACGCCGAGTGCCGAGACGGGGTCGTCCGCGTCGCCGCCGCGCCAGCCGAAGCCGACCGAGCCGCCGTAAGCGACCCGCGGCGTCACCCCGCCTTCGACGGTCGGCCCGAACACGAGCACCCACGGCGCGCGCGCTTCGGGAGCGCTGGGCTCGGACGGTTCGGCGGGTTCGGGCACGACCTCCGTGTGCGGCGGCTCGACCGGCCGCGGGGGCTCGGGTTCGGCCGACGGCGGCGGCGCGGGAGCCGGCGCGACCGACGCTTGCGGGTCGATCGCGAGCGCCGTGGCGAGCGCGAGCACCGTCGCGACTTCGCCGCAATCGGGACCGGCGACTTCACGCGACTCCGTCGTGCCGTCCGCTTGGCGCACGACGAGGCTGCCGACGAGCGAAGCGCCGCGCCGTCCAATCGTCACCACGAACGTGCGCGCGAAATCGTCGTTGGTCGCGAGCCGCGCGCTCGTCGTGCGGCGGAACACCTGTGCGTTGAAATCGTCCGCGCTCGGACAGCCGAGCTCGGCGTGATACTCGATGCGGATCGGCTCGGTTGCCCCTGCGCCGAGCGCCGCGCGAGCCACGCAGAGCGCGCCGCCGACGGCGACTGCGCGCACCGCGCTCGCACGGAGACCAGCGCGCGCGGTTTTCTGTTCGTTCAGCGCCACCACCGACCGTCAGGCCGACGATAGCGTCGATCCAGTTCGAACGGTCGCTCGCACGCAACCGAGTCCGTCGAGCTTTGGAGCGCCATCACCGGAATTTTCCGACAAATTTGCCTGCAGCCGCGCGCGGGTTTGCGCGGGGCGGTCGATTGACCCAAGTAATTCCCAGACTCGGTGCGTTTAGATCGACCAGAGCGCCCGCGATGAGCAGTAACCCCCCACCAAATCCGTTGGACCGCGCCCTGCAGCGCGACCGTTTCCGCCGCGTGCTCACCGGCAGCGTGGTGGTCGTCGTGATCATGCTGCTCGACGCGGTCGCGAGGTTTCTCGTGGTGCCGACGGGCGCGCGCACGGCTTCGTACGTGTTTCTCTGGGGTCTCGAGATCCCCGTCACGCTCGGACTCCTGAGCGTCGGTTACCGCTTCACGCAGCGGCGTCGGTTCGGACCGCTCGGCACGCTGCTCACGACGGTCGCGGTGGCGGGCGTGAGCGGCGTGCTCTTCGGCGTCGCGCTCTCGCTGCTCGCTCAGCACTACCCCGCGTTCCGCCACCCGATACGCCCGCCTTCGGTGCTGCGCGGCGTCGCGTTCGGCGTGGTGTTCGGGCAGCTCCACGCCGGCCTCTGGGCGATGGCGTTCGTCTACCCGTTCGCCGCGGAAGACGCGCGGCTCCGCGCCATCGAGGCGGAGCGACTGCGTTCGGCCGTGGAAGCCGCTCAGCTCCGCGCCCACCTCGAGCCGCACTTTCTCTTGAACACGCTGAACGCGATTGCCGGCCTCGTCACGGAGGACCCGCGCGAAGCGCGCCGGCTCATCGGCTGCCTCGGCGATCTGCTGCGCGACGCCGCGCGGCCCGGCAACGAGCTCCAGACCGTGGACAAGGAGCTCGAGTGGCTCGATCGCTACGTCGCGATCCTGCACGCGCGCCACCGCGACGCCTTGCGCTTTCGCTGGGAGATCTCGCCGGAGGCGCGGGCGGCGCTCTTGCCGCGCCTCCTGCTCCAACCGCTCGTCGAAAATGCCGTGAAGCACGGCGCGCTCAAGCGCGCGGGCGGCGGGGAAGTGGTGGTGCGGATCGAGCTCGTGCACGGCGGCGCGAAAGAAACGCGCATGGTCTGCACGGTGGAAGACAACGGTCCC
>DATJXW010000100.1:0-56467 GCA_035499895.1 Polyangiaceae bacterium
ACGGCGGAGGTGCCCGGCCTGCCGCTCGAGCGGCGCATGACGCTCGTGCGACTCGGCGACGGCTCCGTCGTCGTGCACAGCGCGATCTGTCTCGACGCCGAAGCGCAGCGCGAAATCGACGCGTGGGGCGTCGTGCGTTACGTCATCGTCCCGAACGGCTGGCATCGACTCGACGCGGCCGCCTACGCCGAACGCTACCCGGACGCGCGCATCGTGTGTCCCGACCCGGCAAAAAAAAGAGTCGAGAAGAAGGTGCGCGTCGACGGCAACCTGAGTCTCATCCCTTCCGATCCGGCGCTCACGTTCGCTCCGTTGGCGGGCACGAGCAACGACGAGCACGTCCTCACGGTGCGCTCCGGTGAACGCGCGAGCCTCGTCTTCTGCGACACGGTCTTCAACTTGCCCAAACTGCCCGGCTTCCACGGCTGGTTTTACGGGTTGATCGGCTCGACGGGCGCACCGAAGGTCACGCCGCTCCTCCACTTGGTCGCGGTGCGCGACGGGCGCGCGCTCGGCCGGCATCTCGAAACGCTCGCGACGACGCCGGGCCTCGTCCGTGTCGTTCCGGGTCACGGCGGAGTCGTCGAAGGCGCGCACGAAGCGCCGGCGCTCATGCGCACCGTGGCCGCGACGGCGTGACACTCAGCGGAACGAAATCAGCTCCAGATCGAACACGAGGTCACCCGCCGGATCGGTCGGTCGCGGCGGCTTCTCGCCGTAGGCGAGCGCGGCGGGGATCCAGAGGCGCATCTTGTCGCCCGCCACCATCATCGGCACGCCCTGCGTCCAGCCGGGAATCACCTGATTTAGGCCGATGGTGAGCGGTGTGCCGCGCATCACGGAGCTGTCGAACATTTTGCCGGTCTTCGTCCAGCCCGTGTAGTCCATCGTCACGCGGCTCGTGGCCGTGGGGTGCTCGGTGCCGCTGCCTTTTTGGAGGATCTTGTAGGCGAGCCCCGACGGCAGCTTCGTCGCGTCCTTCGGCGGCGCCTTCACGTCCGGCGGCGCCTTCGGCGGCTCCGGAATCGCGATGAGCTCGAGATCGAGCACGAGGTCGTCCTTTGGTGCGCCGGGCCCGATGCCGTACGCGAGCGCGGCCGGCATCCACACGCGCCGCTTTTCGCCTTCGACCATTTGCTCGACCGCTTCGGCCCAGCCGGGCGGCTCTTGCGACAACGTGAGGAGCGACGGCTCGCGCGCGCCGAACGGGCGACCGCCGAGCGGGTAGCCGCGAAAGCGCGCGCGCACGACGTCCGTCGCCTTCGGATGCTTCTTGCCGGTGCCCTTCACGAGCACCACCATCGCGAGCCCGTCCTTCGTCTTGATCGCGTCCGCCGGCGGGGCGCGATCGGGCGGCGGTTCAGCTGAAGCCGTGGGCGCCGCGCTCGCCGAGTCGCTCACCGCGGCGCTCGCGGACGGCGCGGTGGCGGCCGACGGGGCGGCGCTCGGCGTCACGGCCGCGCTCGGCGCCGTGGTCGCGGGCGGCGCCTCCGGCTTCGATTCGCAGCCGAGCGCCGCGAACGAGACGAACGAGACGACCCACCACTTCGCACCGGTTGAACACGCCATGGCGCGCGATTCTGGACGAGTCGCGCGGTTCGAGCAATCGTCCGCGCGTGTCTCGGAGCGCTCTGCCCCGCGCCGTCGTTCTGCTCGGCGTGACGAGCCTCTTCACCGACGTCGCGACGGAGATGATCTTTCCGTTGCTGCCGGTCTTCATCGCGTCGCTCGGCGGCGGCGCGACCTTCCTCGGACTCATCGAGGGCCTCGCCGACACGACCTCGAGCCTGCTCAAGCTCGCGTCCGGCTACGTCGCCGATCGCCGCGTCGGCAAGAAGCCGCTCGTCCTCTTCGGCTACGGGCTCGCGACGTTCGCGCGGCCGTTCGTCGCGCTCGCCACGCAGCCGTGGCACGTGCTCGTCGTTCGCGTCACCGATCGCATCGGCAAGGGCGTGCGTTCGTCGCCGCGCGACGCGCTCATCGCCGCGTCCGTCTCGCAGGCGGAAGCCGGCCGCGCCTTCGGCTTCCACAACGCCATGGATCACACCGGCGCCGTCGTCGGCCCCGTCACGGCGACGTTGCTCTTGAAGTTGGGGTTGCCGCTCCGCACCGTCTTTTGGGTGGCGGCGGTGCCCGGCTTGTTCGCGCTCGCCGCGGCGTCGCTCGTGCGCGAGCCGCGCGTCGCGGACGAGCCGCCCGGCCCGAACGACGCCGGCACGACGCGCGCAGCGCCGAGCGCTGCGCCCTCGAACGCCGTCTCGAGCGCGAGCGACGCCCCGTCTTCGCACTCGCCCGCGCCGGAGCGCCTCCCGCCCGCGCTCAAAACCTATTGCATCATTCTTGCCGTCTTCGCGCTCGGTGGCTCCTCGGACGCGTTCTTGCTTCTCCGCGCGCGCGACCTGGGCGTCGCCGTGGCGCTGCTGCCTCTCCTCTGGACGGCCTTCAACGCGTCGAAGCTCGTGAGCTCGTATTTCGGCGGTTCGTTTTCCGATCGCGCGCCGCGCGTTTTCGTCATCGTCTCGGGCTGGATCGTCTATGCGGCGACCTACCTCGCGTTCGCCTTCGCGCGCGCCCCCTGGCACGCCTGGGCGCTTTTCTTGGTCTACGGCACCTATTACGGCCTCACCGAGCCGGTCGAAAAAGCGCTCGTCCGCGATCTCACGAGCGCCGAGCTCCGTTCGCGCGCCTACGGCCTCTACAATTTCGTGGTCGGCGTGTGCACGCTGCCCGCCGGGCTCCTCACCGGGTGGCTCTGGGACCACGTGAGCGAATTCGCGGCGCTCGCCACGGGCGCGGCGCTTGCCGGCGCGGCGTCGTTCGCCCTGCTGCTCTGGGCGCGCGGCAAGACGCGCGTTGTCGGCACGCGGGCGTAAGCTAGGATCGGCCTCGCATGGCTCGCCTGGCCGTTCGCGCTGCGTTCCTCGGCGGCGTCATGCTCCTCGGGGTCTCGCTCGGCCTGCTTCGCGGTGAGCGCTCTTCCGTGCGTGTTGCTCCGAAGCCGGCGGCGCCGCTCGCGGTGCGCTCGGCCGCGCCGCCGCCGGAAGCCGCGCCGCCCGTCGGTTCGGCCGCGTCCGCCGACGAGTCGAGCTGCGAGGACGACTCGCTCGTGCCGCCGACCGGACATCCCGCGGGCCTGAGCTGCGCCGACGCGCGCTCGTTGATGCAAGAGATCAAACAGCGCTTCGCCGCCGATCTCCCCGAGCCGCTTCCGAACGCGTTCGCGGAGAGCCTCACGAGCTGGCTCGATCCGCACGGCCTCTGGTCGGCTTCGGCGGACGCGCCGACCGGGCCGCTCATCGCGAACGACGCCGTCGCGCTGCTCGCCGAGCTCCGTGACTTGCCGGGCAGCAAGGCGCCGTGCGCGGCGGCCGCGGAGATCGGCGCGGCGCTCGAGCACTGGATCGCCGAGCTTCAAGTCGCGTTCGACGCGGCGAGCGAGGGCGCGCCCGCGTTACCGCGCGAGAGCGCCGCCGAGCTCGCCCTCGCGTCCGCGTTCGAGGACGGCGACGTGACGGTGCCGGCGCGCACCCTCGCGGCCGAGCTCGGACGGCGCGTGGGCAGCGTGTCCGCGTCGTACGGCGCGCCGCTGCAGCCCTTCGTGCGCGCGTCCCGCGAGCGCTTCTTGCCGACGCTCGCCGCCGCGGAGTGGGAGCGCGTGGTGCTCGCCGCCGCCGTGCGAAGCTTCGTGAGCGTGGTCGATCCGCACGGCGCGTGGGCGCCGCTCGACGAAGAGTGGTCGCTCTACGCCGACGATCCGAGCTTCGACGACGACGAGCGACTGTGGGGCGACATGCTTCGCACCGCGCTCGGCGTCCGCATCGTCGACGCGCCCACGCCGCCGCTCGCGATGGACGACCTCGTGCTGTCGATTCAGGGCGTTCCGACCGTCGGGTTGAGCGTCGAACAAGTCGAGCAGCTCGCGCGCGCGGACTCGGCGGCGCCGCCCGCGCTCGGACGCTCCGTCGTCGTCCTGCGCGAGGGCGAGGACGCGCCGCGCGAGCTCGTCGTCGAACCGGACGCAGCCGTCGACGACGACGGCGACCCCGCCGAGGACGACGTGGCGTCGAGCAAGCACGCGAGCTCCGACGCCGAAGTCTCCGTCGACTTCGTGCCGTACGGTCGCGGCAACGCCGAGGTCATCACCGTCCGCTACGTCGGCGACGACCTCGGAGAGCGCATCGCGTCCGCCGTCGCCGACGCGCTCTCCGCCCGCACGCCGCCGCTCGGCATCCTGCTCGATCTGCGTGGCAACGGCGGCGGCTCGACGGACGGCGCCGCCGCCGCGCTCGGCGTGTTCGAGCCCGGGGTTCCGGCGTTCCCGTTGCTCCACCGCGGTCTCGTCACCGAGGTCCTCGCGGCCCAGGCGCCCGGCGTCGCGAGCCGGTGGCACGGTCCGGTCGCCGCGCTGGTCGACGGCTCGACGGCGAGCGCCGCCGAAATGCTTGCCGGCGGACTCGCCAAGTACCGGCGGGGGCCGCTGCTCGGCCAGCGCACCTACGGAAAAGGCTGTGTTCAGGAGTACTTCCGCGACCGGGTCGGCGCCGGGGTGCTCCGGCTGACGACACGCCTCTACGCGCTACCGGACGGATCACCGGTCCAACGCCGCGGTCTCGTGCCCGATTTCTTCGTCGGGCTCGACGAGCCGGGCGAGCGGGAGGCCGACATGCAGGGCAGCCTCGAGCCCGTGCCCGGGCCGGACGTGCGCGCGCCGTTCACGCCGGGCCCGACCTGGCCCCCGATTTCCGGCCACGTTGGACCGTGTCCGGACGCCGTGATTTGCGCGGCCTTGCGGAAGGCCTCCGGCGTCCCCGTCGCGCGGGCCCGTCCCGAGCCGGCCGCACGAAAACGGCGGGCGCCGCGCCCCCATGCGCCCGGGGGCCGCTAAAAGGCGCCTTCGCGCGCTCTACGTGCTAAGGAAAGCCGCAAAGGCTTTTGGTTCTCATGCCCCCATCGCGCGAGCCGGAGGCGGAGGGCGTCGGCGTGAGCGAGACTCCGCCGTCTGCGCGCTCCGGGCCCGAGCCCACCGTCTACCCCATCGATCTCGAGGATCAGATCGACCCGGACGCGGCCAAGGTCATGCGCCGGCTCGTCAAGTCCGGCTACGAGGCGTACCTCGTCGGCGGCGGCGTGCGCGATCTGCTCGTCGGCTGCGCGCCGAAGGATTTCGACGTGGCGACGAACGCGCGCCCCGACGACGTGCGGCGCCTGTTCCGGAACTCGCGCATCATCGGGCGCCGCTTCCGCCTGGTCCACGTGCTCTTCGGCGGCGGCAAGGTGATCGAAACGGCGACGTTCCGCCGCGCGCCGCAACAAGACGACAACGACAGCGACGACTTGTTGATCCGCAACGACAACGTCTTCGGTGAGGCGCACCAAGACGCCGCGCGGCGTGACTTCACCATCAACGCCCTCTTTTACGACCTCGAGCACCACGTCGTGCTCGATTGGGTCGGCGGCATGCCCGACATCGAGCGCCGCACGGTGCACACCATCGGCGATCCGTCGGTGCGCTTTCGTGAGGATCCGGTGCGGATCCTGCGCGCCATCAAGTTCTCCGCGCGGCTCGATTTCGGCATCTCGCCGGAGGTGTACGACGCCATGGTCGAGTGCCGCGCCGCGCTCGCGCGTGCGGCCAAACCGCGCCTCTTCGACGAGCTCTTGAAGCTGCTCCGCTGCGGCGCCGCCCATCGCGCGTTCTGGCTGATGTGGGAAATCGGCCTGCTCGACGTGCTCTTGCCGGAGCTTTCGACGTTCCTCGCCGATCAGCCGGAAGAGGAGGACACGTTCTGGCGCTTGCTCGACGAGGTGGACCGCGTGACGCGTGAGCGCGGCGCGCCGCTCGACGAGGTCGTGCTCATCGCCGTGCTGCTCGCCGAGCCGCTGAAGGAAGCGTGTCAGGGCGCGCGGGATCGCGTCGACGCGGCGTATCGTTTTCTCGAGACGATCGTCGATCGCCTCAACGTGCCGCGGCGCATCGCCGAACCGGTGCGGCGCGTGATCGCGATCCTGCCGCGGCTCGAATCGGGGCGCGCGGGGCGCTTTCAGCGCACGTCGTTGTACCCGGCCGCGGTCGAGATCGCGGGGCTCTACGCACGTGCCCGCGGGGAAGAGCTCGCCGACGTCGACGGCCCGCCGCTCGCCGAACCCGCGAGTGAGACGGACGCGGCCGCGGCCGCGCCCGCGAAACGTCGCCGCCGTCGCCGCCGTCGCCCCGAGCCCGCGTGAGCGGTTCGAACCGGCGCGCGGCTCGCGCGCGCCGGCGCGGTCAGTCGCGGACGGCGCGGTTCAGTTCGCGTTCAGCTCGACGCGCAGCAGCCGGCGTCCGATGAACACGTAGTCGCCGTGCGAGAGCGGGCGCTCCGCCTTGAGGCGCACGTACGTCCCGTTGCGGCTGTCGAGATCGGTGAGGAGGTACTTGCCCTCGCGCTCTTCGACCGTCGCGTGGCGGCCGGACATGTACACGTCGGCGGGGAAATTGAGGTCGCCGTCTTCGCGCCCAATCTGAATGCTCGAACCGCGCGTGCAGACCGTCATGCCGACGACGCCGCCCTCGAGGATCTGATTCAGCCGGAAAGCGCTCGGATACTTCGGTGACGAATAGAAGAAGGTGCCGTCCGGATCCGCGCCGTCCGACGCCTTCGGCGTGGGGTCGAGCCGAAACACCTGCTCGCCGGCGAGGAACATGTCGCCCGGCGCGATCTCGATCGTGCCGCGGATCCGGAAATACACGCCGTTCAGCGACCCTTCGTCGCGAACGACCAGCCGGTTGTCCCGGTAGAAAAAGTTCGCGTGCTTCGGCGAAACGAAAGGATCATCGGGGAATTCCACCTGGCCCGCGCGGCCCACGATGTGCTGGTCGGCCTTGAGGTGGTAGCTGAGCCCGTCCATCCCCTCGCCGCGAATGAGGATGAGGCGCGCGCGACTCGGGTCCTGCATGTCCCCGTAGAAGTCGACGGGCTGGTGCTGCATCGTTTCCGGGACGGGGGTGCCGCAGCGGCCGCAGAACTTGTGCCCGCTCGGGACCGGCGTCATGCAGGACTCGCACACGTAGTACTTCGCTTGATCCATCGCTCGCTCCTCAGGGGCCGGCGCTCGGGGAGCGCCTGGCACACTTCCGCCTAACGACCTTGCACCGAACGGAATCGATTGGGAACCGACTTTCGGCGGCATGCTCTCGGTGCCCGGCGCGATCGCCTGAATAGGCTGGCCGGCCGATGCGAGCTCGAGGTCGCTGCCGCAGCGTGCACAAAACTGGGACGAACGCGGGTTGAACGCATCGCAGCGCCCGCAGGCAATCCCGACTTCGTGGCGCTCAGCTCCGAGCATCCCGGTTCAGTCTCGCAAAATAACGAGAAGCGCTCGCTCCGTCCATGGGCGCTCTTTCACATCCACATCCTTCTGTTTCGGCGGGGCCCTCTCTCGTCCCCGTCACCAGCCACGCGCGTCAGCGAACGTACTGAAACCGCCGAGCCGTATCGAAGAATCCACCCGCGCCGACCAGGCGGAAGAACGGTATCTCTTTGCAGGTCTTCCGCTCGACGGGGCCGTAGTCGCGCGAATCGTACGGGTAGCGCCGATTGTCGCTCACGAGCGCGACCTCACCTTCCTTGAGCGTGAGGTCGAGCGCCGCGGCGTCGGCCGTGCCGTCCGCGTCGCCGCGCATGTGGATGACGCCGCCCGCGACCTCGAGCTTGCAGTGCTCCTCGACTTCGGCGCCCCCTTGCGGCGGCGTGATCTTGAAGCGCTCCTCGACGCAGTCACCTTCGTAGGTGAAGGGCTTGTCGTTCACGGTGACGTTCGTCCCCTCGACGTGAACCGTTTGCCGCTCTTCCGCCACCATGCGCGCGATCGTGATGCGCTCGGGGTGCTTCGGCTCGGGGCAGACCGCGAGGTTTCCGATCGTCGGGGGCGTCAACCGCCAGAGCAGGATCCAATCGCCGCCGCGGAAGCTCGGAGCGAGCGACGCGTCGAGGTACGGGTCTTCGGCTGGAATCTGCCACCAGCGTATCGCCGTCGCGCGCAGCACCCCGACGAGCACCCCGAGCGCAATCGCGCTCCACAAAAGCCAGCGACCGAGGACTCGCATCGCCCCGTCACCTTAGCCGATCCGTCAGCGACACTCGACGGGCGGGAGCTCGGCCTGGCTCATTCCGTCCACGACGGCTTGGGCCTGCGTGAAGAGGGGGCTCCACGCGTCGAGCCGCGTGAATTCGGCTTCGCCGCGCGTTTCGGGGTCGCCGTCCATCACGGCTTCCGAGATCACGCCTAGGATTGCGCCGCTGCTCTGGTCCACGGCGGGGCCGCCCGAATCACCCGGGCAGATACTCGCTTCGACCCGGAAATCGCGCTTCCACACCTTCTGGATGGGCCCGCCGTTGCGGACGGTGCGAGCCCCGGCGGAGCCGCCGAAGAAACAACGACCGAACCCGATGGGTTCGATGGGCGTTCCGACTTGCGGGGGGTTGCCGAGCTCGACTTTGCGCGTCGGCACGCCGATGAGCTTCCGTTCGAGGACGAGGACCGCGATGTCGCCCTCGCCGCCCGAGTAACCGCAGGTCGGCGCGATGACGGCACGGACGCCGACTTCACCCCAAGCGAACGGGTCGCCGCCGAGTTCGACGCGAACGGTCTCCGGAGCCACGTCGAGCTCGAGCATGTTGCCGCTCCGTCCGCGCTGCGAGAGGCAGTGGTGCGCGGTGAGCACGCGGTCTTCCTCGATGAGCGAGCCGGTGCACGTGACGGACCCGGAGACGACGCGGACCACGTAATCTTCGTCGGTCGCGAGCGCGAGCGGCAAGCCGATGTTCGCGTCTTCCGCGGGGGTCGCGTCCCCGGACGCGGCTTGCGGCGTCCGCGCGTGCGCGTGCGGCAATTGAAGGCAGCCGCCGAGGAGCGCACCGCTGCACAGAATCAGGCCGAATTTCAGCGCGAACGCGCACGTCTGCCCGGCGCGCGACGGCGGCGCGCCCAGCTTCCGCGACCGTGCGTCCGCGGCGTCTGTGCCCATGAAGCTCTGCAACGACTGACACGCCCGAAGGCGCGGAGTTCCGACTGTGTAGGACGAAACTTCTTGGATCGAATTCCAAGACCTACATCAGCGGACACGCGCCGACAGAGAGTCGTGCAGCATAGCGTGGGGATCGCTCCCTCGCCACCGGGTGAACGTCACTCGGTGACGACGAGGTCGTCCTTGTGCACGACGACGATCTCGGAGCGGCCGACGCCGAGCACGGCTTCCAGCAACGCGCCCTTTTTCCCGGCAGCGCGCGCCGCGTCGAGCGCGCCCAAACGCGAGAGTCCGCGTCCGACCTCGGCGCCGTCGGGCCCGACGAGCCGCACTGCGTCACCGACCGCGAACTCGCCGCGAACTCCGAGCACACCGACCGGCAAGACGCTCGCCTTGCCCGACCGCACCGCCGCCACCGCGCCGGCGTCGAGCACGATGGTGCCCTGGGGTCGCAGCGTGAACGCAATCCAGCTTTGGCGGGCGCGGAGCGGCGCGCCG
The DNA here is from genome assembly GCA_035499895.1 of Polyangiaceae bacterium. Taxonomy (GTDB): domain Bacteria; phylum Myxococcota_A; class Polyangia; order Polyangiales; family Polyangiaceae; genus PMG-095. The sequence continues at coordinate 9,506 of DATJXW010000100.1, forward strand.
ATCGCCGGGAAGAAGGTGCCGACGTCTTTGCCGTCGAGGATGTCGGCGAGCGCCTCCGGCCGTCCCGCCCGCGCGATGACGGCGCCCGCTCCCGCGCGGCAGCCCTTGCGCGCGGCGTCGATTTTGCTCTGAATTCCGCCGGTTCCGACGCGCGCACCGCTGCTTTCGACCTTGCCGATGGTGTCGCCGTCGCCCATCACGCCGATGCGCTCGCCCTTTTCGTCGAGCACGCCCTCGACGTCCGAAAGCAGGACGAGGAGCTCGGCGCCGACCAGGGGAGCGACCATCGCCGCGAGCTGGTCGTTGTCGCCGAAGTTGAGCTCTTCGATCGCGACGGTGTCGTTCTCGTTGACGACGGGCACGGCGCCGGCGTCGAGGAGCGCCGCGAACGCTTCGCGGGCGTTGTTCATCCGTTCACGTTCGGCGAGGTCGGCGTGCGTGAGGAGCACCTGCGCCGTGGTCACGCCGACCGCGGCGAACGCTTCGTCGTAACGGCGCATGAGCACGCTTTGCCCTGCGGCGGCGGCGGCTTGCAGCTTCGCCGTCTCCTTCGGGCGCGTGCCGTAACCGAGCCGCTGCGTCCCGAGCGCGATGGCGCCGCTCGAGACGAGCACCACGGAGCGCTTCGCGGCCATGAGCGCGGCAATTTCACGAGCCAGTCGCGGAATGAGCTCGTGGTCGTTCGCGAGCGAACGGGAGCCCACCTTCACGACGAGGCGCCGCGCCTTCGTGAGCTCTTCACGGGAATTCATGGGCGCCTGAGATACCACGCGGGGCGGCGCCGTGGACCCGTGCCCCGAAGGGCGTTGCTCCGGCCGGGGCAGCCCTGTAATGAGGAGAGGGCGCGACGCGTTGATGCAGGGAATGCGGTCGAAACACGGGATGAAAGCGGGGCTCGCGCTCGGAGCGGCCGCTCTGCTGCTCGGTTGCGCCCCTGCGCAGGCGCCCGCCGCCGGACCCGCCGTCGCCAAGCGCTCGACCGCCTCCGAACGGCAAAAGGTGGCCGTCACCATCTACAACTCGAACTTCGCGCTCGTGCGCGACGAGCGCCGGCTTTCGCTCGCGAAGGGACGCGTCGAGCTCGCGTTCGCGGACGTTTCCGCGCACATCCAGCCCGAGACGGTGCACCTCCGCGGGCTCGACGCGCCGAACGCGCTCGAAGTGCTCGAGCAGAACTACCGGTACGACCTCCTCACGCCCGAGAAGCTCCTCGAAAAGTACGTCGGCAAGCAGGTGAAGGTCGTCCGCTACGACGAGAAGCTCGGCGTCGAAGAGACCAAGGTCGCGGACGTTTTGTCGGTGGAGAACGGCGCGACGCTCCGCATCGACGGTCAGGTGACGACCGGTTATCCGGGCCGCTTCGTCTTCCCCGACGTGCCGGCGGATCTGCTCGTCAAGCCGACGCTCGTGTGGCTGCTCGCGAGCGGCGTCGAAAGCCAGCGCGTCGAAGTGAGCTACCTCACGTCGGAGTTGTCCTGGCGCGCCGACTACGTGCTCGTGCTCGACGCCGAGGACACGAGCGTCGACCTGACCGGCTGGGTCACGCTCACGAACGGCAGCGGCACGAGCTACGAGAACGCCGAGCTCAAGCTCGTCGCCGGCGACGTCCAGCGCGTCACGCCGCCGCCGATGGAGCCCGCGATGGTCATGGACGCACCGGTCGCCCCCGCGCCGGCCGCGCCGCCCGCGTTCAAGCAGGAGTCGCTCTTCGAGTATCACCTCTACACGCTGGAGCGTCCGACGGACCTGCGTGACGAGGAGACGAAGCAGGTCGCGCTCCTCGAGGCCCACGGCGTGAAGGTCGAGAAGAAGCTCGAGTTTCGCGCCGACGCGTCTTTTTACCACGGCGTCTACGACGACCTCCCCCAAGATCAAAAAGTGGGCGTGTGGATCACCTTCGAGAACAGCGAGAAGAACGGGCTCGGCATGCCGCTCCCGAAGGGCACGCTGCGCGTCTACAAGGCCGATCGGAGCGGCGCGGAGCAGTTCGTCGGCGAGGACGCCATCGACCACACGCCGCGGGACGAGAAGGTCGAGATCAAGCTCGGTGACGCGTTCGACGTCGTCGCCGACCGGAAGCAAACGGACTTCAAGGAGCTCGGCGAGTGCGCGAGCGAGAGCGCGTGGTCAATCGAGCTCCGCAATCACAAGGATACGGCCCAAATCGTGCACGATCTCGAGCCGGTGGGCGGCGATTGGGAGATCGTCCAAGCGAGTCATTCGGCCGTGAAGAAAGACGCAAACGCATTCGAGTTCGTCGTGCCGGTGCCCGCGCGCGGCGCAACCACGATCACTTATCGCGTGAGGATCCGATGGTGTTGAAGAGAAGTCGTCGTTCGTGGCTCGCGGGGTCTTTGGCTTCGCTCGTCGGTGTCTCCACGGCGTTCGGGCCGACGAGCGCTCGGGCCGACGCGCCCGCGAGCAAGGTGTCCGGTGACGCCGATCGCAAACAGGTGAGCATCACCGTCTACAACCAAGGCTTCGGCCTCGTCAGAGAGACGCGGGAGCTCGCCGACCTCGGCACCGGACGCGTGGCGCTCGAGTTTCGCGACGTGGCTTCGACGATTCAGCCCGAGACGGTGGCGGTGAAGGGCCCGGGGCTCCGCGTGCTCGAGCAGAACTACCGCTACGACCTGCTCACGCCGGAAAAGTTGCTGGAAAAATACGTCGGGCGGAACGTCCGCGCCTACCGCTACCACGAGGCGACCGGCAAGGAGGACGTCGTGGACGCGAAGCTGCTTTCGGTCGCGGGCAGCGCGCCGGTGCTGCAGATCGGCAACGAAGTGACCTTCGGTTATCCGGCGCGCTTCGCATTTCCCGAAGTGCCGCCCGATCTCATCGCGAAGCCGACGCTCGTGTGGCTCGTCGACAGCACGCAGCCGAAGCAGAGCGTCGAGGTGTCGTACATCGCGCAGAGCATGTCGTGGAAGGCCGACTACGTCTTCGTCGTCGGTCCGAACGACGACCGCGGCGATCTGGTGGGCTGGGTCACGCTGCAGAACCAATCCGGCGCGACGTACCGCGACGCGGAGCTCAAGCTCGTCGCCGGTGACGTGAATCGCGTGCCCGAGTCGGCGCCGGCGGGGCGGATGTACATGAAATCCAGCGCGAACGTGCTGGAGGACTCGGCACGCTTTCAGGAAGAGGGGCTCTTCGAGTACCACCTCTACACGCTCGGTCGCCCGACGACGGTGCGCGACAAGGAGCAAAAGCAAGTGACCTTGCTCGAGGCGCAGAACGTCGGCGTCACGAAGAAGATGATCTTCTTCGGCCAGCAATATTGGTTCCGCGGGCAATACGGCGAGGTCGCCAAGAACCAGAAGGTCGGCGTGTACCTCGACTTCAAGAACACGGAAGCGAACCACCTCGGCATGCCGCTGCCGAAGGGCACCGTGCGCGTGTACAAGGCGGACAAGAGCGGCTCGAAGCAGTTCATCGGCGAGGACGCGATCGATCACACGCCGCGCGACGAGAAAATCCGCATCAAGATGGGCGACGCGTTCGACGTCGTGGCCGATCGCAAGCAAACCGAGTGGAAGACGTTCGGTACCTGCAGCTCGGAATCCAGCTGGGAAATCGAGGTCCGAAACCACAAGGACGAGGCCGTGCACGTCGAGGTGCGCGAGCCCGCGGGCGGCGACTGGTCGATCGTCGAGTCGAGCTTGCCGGCGACGAAGGAAGACTCGCAGACGTTCACGTTCGACGTGCCCGTGCCGAAGCGCGGCGCGACGAAGGTGAAGTACCGCGTGCGCGTGCGCTGGTGCTGACGCTCGCGGACGGCGCGCTCACGGCGAGCGTCCTCGACCCCGTGAGCGACCGAGCGCGGCTCGGCGCGCGCTATTGCTCGGGCGGGTACGTGTGGCAAGTCACGCACGCCACGCTCGGCGACGCCTTCGCGGGGCCGCGCTTTCCCGAGCCGGAGCCGCCGCCGTTCGACGGTCAGGGCGCGCCGGAGGTCTTCGAGACGGCCCTCGCGCAGCACGAAGCCGCCGTGGGCGACGAGGTTTACGTCATCGGCGTCGGGCGCGTGCGGCGCGAGAGCGTTCTCCGGCCGTTTCACGTGCGCGATAACCCCACCGTCGTCGAGCGGGCCACGTGGGAGGTCACGCGCGGCGCGCCGAACGCGTTGCGTTTTCGCACGCAGGCCTCGTTTCGAGGCTTCGAGCTCGAGCTCGTGCGGACGCTCGAGCTCCGCGGCGCCGAACGCACGCTCGAGTCCACGACGCTGCTCCGCAATCTCGGCCTTCGTCCGCTGCCGCTACGCTGGTTCGCTCATCCTTTTTTTCCGTGGGCCGGCGCACGCGTGTGCCGGCTCTCGCTCGAGCACGCGTTGCCGGAGGGCGCCGCGCTCGTCACGGACGACGCGGACTTCGTCACGCGCCGGGCGGGCAGCGTTTGGGATCGTGGAAACTACGTCGTGCCGCGCGTGGCGCTCGGGGGCGAGCTCGTGGTCGAACAGTGTCATCCGACGTTCGGCGTGGTGCGCGCGTCCACGACGTTTCCGCTCGGCGGGCTCGCGCTCTGGGGCAACGAGCGCACCTTCTCGTTCGAGCCGTTTTTCCAGACGATCGTCGTGCCGGCCGCCGAGGTGCGCTTCGGCATCGGCTACGAGTTCGGCGCCGGTCCGGCGTGACTCACGACGCCTCGCGCGATCACGACCGTGAAGTCGGCGCGTGCGAAGAGCTCCCCCGCGGGTCCACCGAGCGGAGCCGCCGGAGACGAGACGACGAGGCGCCGGTCCTCGGCGAGCCGCTCGAGCGCGTTCGCGACGAGCGCTTCGGTCTTCGCGTCCAGATCGACGAACGGCGCTTCCACGACGAGCGTCGTCGCGCGCGTGACGGCGGCGCCCGCGAGCGAAACGCGGCGCCGTACCCCGCCGTCGACGTCGCACAGTCGTAGGTTCGCGACGGGTGAGAGCGACGCGCGCTCGAGCTCGGCGTCCGCGCGCCGTTCGGCCCCGCGCCGCTCGAACAGCGCGAGGCGCGCGCGTTCGATCACGTAGCGGCGGGCCGTCCAGGCGAGCGGCGGGGCGTCGAGTGACGCGAGCGCCACTTCGCCGCGATTCAAAGCCGCGCGCGCGTCCGTGCCGGCGAGTCGAACGCCGCCGCGGGCGAGCCGTGCGTCGCCGCGCAAAAGCCGGAAAAACGGCGAGAAATAGCCGACGAGCGTGACCCGGCGGTCGCCGCCGGACGCGTTCAACGGTTCCGTCGTGACGCGCTCGCTCTCGATGCACGCTCCGTCGAGCGCGAGGAGCGGCGCCGACTCACTCAACCGTCGTGATCTCCCAGAGCGCGAGCGGCTCGTCCGGCGGGTGCACCGCGAAGGGCGCGAGCGCGCGCGCAAACTCCATGATCTGCGCCGGCAACACCGGCGGCTTCTCGCTCGCGTGCGCGCCGGCCGCGCCGATGAGCTTGCCGAGGAAGCTCGAGTCGACGGGCAGCTCTTGAATCGGCGCGTCGAGCGGAAGGTCCGCGAGCTTCCGCGCTTCCTCCAGCGCTTGGCGGAGGCCGCCGATTTCATCGACCAATTTGCGCTCGAGCGCCTGCTCGCCGGTCCACACACGACCCTGACCGACCGCGTCCACCGCCGACTTCGTGAGGTGCCGCCCCTCGGCGACCCGCGACAAGAACATGTCGTAGAACTGCGCGACCTTCACCTCGAGCTCGGCGTGCTCGTCAGGCGTGAACGGGCGGAAAATCGACTCGGCGTCGGCGCGCGGCGCCGTCTTGAAGACCTCGACGTTCACGCCGATTTTGTGGAGGAGCTCGGACACGTCGGCCTTGCCGTAGAAGATGCCGATGCTGCCCGTGATGGTGAGCGGGTTCGCGTACACCTTGGTCGCGGGCGTCGCGATGTAATAACCGCCGCTCGCCGCGGCGCTGCCCATGCTCACGATCACCGGCTTCTCTTTCGCGGTGAGCGCGACCTCGCGCCAGATCACGTCGGCGGCCATCGCGGAACCGCCGCCCGTCTCGATGCGCAGGACCACGGCGCCCACGTTGTGGTCCTCGCGCATCTGCTTGATCGAGTCGGCGATCGTGTAGGAGCCGACGAGCCGCACGCCGAGCACCGGGATGTTTTGGCTGCGCCCGTCGACCATGTCCCCGTCGACGTAGACGATGCCGATGCGCCGCCCGACACCGAACGTGCGCGGGGCACGGTCGGCGCGGTGACTGTCGTCCAGGAGGTGAATCGGGTAGCCGACGAGCTTGCCGGCTTCGCGCTCGACCTCGTCGTCGAAGGCGAAGCCGTCGACGAGGCCCGCCGCCTTGGCTTCCGACGCGATGAAGGGTCCCTTCGCGATGCGCTCGCGGAGCGTCTTCGGATCCTGCTTGCGGCCGACCGCGACGCCCTGGACGAAGTGCCGCTCGAATTGCTGCAAGAGGTCGATCTTGTCGTCGCGGGCGACGTCGCTCGAGCTGTCGCGCGTGAACATTTCGGGCGCGCTCTTGTGCGCGCCGATGCGCACGAAATCGGCGCGAATGCCGAGCTTGTCGAGCAGGCCCTTCAAGTAGAAATACCGCGTCTTGAGGCCCGCGAAGCGCAGCCCGCCGGCGGGGTTGATCAAGATGCGGCTCGCCGCGGAGCAGAGGTAGAGCGACGCGCCGTCGGCGTCCTCGAGATGACAGAGGACGCGCTTGCCGCGCTGGCGCAAGTACCAGAGCGCGTCGCGGAGCTCCTGAACGTGGGCGAAGGAGTCGGCCGGCGCGGTGCGGAGCTCGAGCACCACCTCGGCGACGTGCGGCTCGTCGTCGGCGATTTGCCAGAGCCGCCGGAGGAGCGCGACGTGGTTGCGCGCGTCGGGCGTCTCTTCCAGCCGCAGGCGGAGCGCGTAGACCATGCCCTCCGTCGCGGCGCTCGTCGGCCCGCGCGCGCCCTGGAACGCGACGTCCGTGACGATGTCGCTGCCGACGGAGCCGGACGCCTCGCGCCCGAGGTCGTTGCCGAACGTCGTGCCGGCGGCGAGCTCCATCGCGCCGCCCGGTTGATTGAAGGCGAACGCCATCTGCACCGAAGCGAGCCAGGAGCGCTCGCGGTTCGCCCCGTTGTCGGGATTCACGATTGCGAAATCGCCGCGCAAACGGCCGAGATCGGGGATGTCGACCCCGAGCGTCGCGCGCGGGATCCAATACGGATCGAAGGCGTCGACGTACTTGCCTTCGAGGCCGAGCTCGGCGGCGCGCGTGCCGAACGGCCGGAGCGCGAGCCCGATGTCGTAGCTCCGCTCGACGTGGCCGCCCGCGCGGTTCGTCGGCGCGTTGAGGTCGTGCCCCACCACGGCGATGCCGAGTTGGTTCACGGGGCGCCAGGTGTAAGCGAGCGACCACGAGCTCTGCGAGTCGAGCAGCGGATTCTCGGAGTAGGAGTGCTGGAGCGAAGCACCGAGCGAAACGGAGGGACTCGGCGCGTACGCGAGCGCGCCCGTGAGCCAGGCGTAGTTCGAGCGGTTGCCGAAGCGCGCCGCCGGGTTGTCGGACGGCGGATCGATCAGATCGAGCCGGAGACCGACGCCCATGTTCAAAAAGTCGATCGGCGTCGCGAACGAGAAGGCGTGCCCCTGCCACGGCACGATCGCTTGCTCGGAGAGGAACGCCGCCTGCCAGCGGAGCTCCCAGCTCGGCATGAGCGCGATGTTCGCGGGGTTCAGCACGATCGCGCTCGTGTCCTCGTCGGAAGCGACGCTGCGCCCGAAGGCCGGCAGCGGCGTCGCGCGATCGTCGGGGACCTGGCCGAACGCGGCGACCCCGGCGAAGAGCGCTCCCGCGAAGACGCTCGCGCCGAGCGCTCGGACCGCGCGCCTCACAGAATCCCCCGCGCGCGCCCGACCGCTGCGATTTCGGGACGCCGCCGTTCGAGCTCGGCCGGGTCTTTCACGGGCAGGAAGCGCGAGCTCGCGCCCTCGCGCGGTAGCCGCAGGTACACCGTCGAAAGCTCGCTCGTGATCTCGTTCACGATGCGCTCGAACTGAATCACCGGGGTGTCGCCGACCTTCTTCTTCACGGCGAAGAAGCGCCAATCCATCTCGAGCTCGAGCAGCGCGCGCGCGTCCACGTAAAACGTGTTCGTGTTGAAGACGCGCACCGTCTGCGGATCGAAGCTCGGTGGAATGCGAAATTCCTCGAGGATCCTCAGCTTGCCGTCGACGCGCACGGGGATGCCGCCGCGGTCGTCGGCGAGCTTGTCGACGACTTCGGAGGTGACCGGGTGCGCGTGCGCGAGGTGAAAGCCGATGAGCGCCGGATCGAGCGTGCCGCCCAAGTTGTCGAGGTTCGTGAGCAGGAGCAATTCGCCGCCGCCCTCGACGAAGCGCCCGAGCAGTCCGCTCTGCTTGAGCGCGTCGGGCAGATCGCCGTGACCCGGCGCGTGCTCGCTCGGCCGCCCTTTTTCGTCGAGGAAGAGCTTGCCGTCCGGCGTGAGGCGCAGGGCGAGGGACTGCGTGAAGGTCGCGACTTGGTAGCCGTCGAGGCGCGCGCCGAGCGCCTCGCGAATCCCCGCGTCGGTGGCGTCGCTCGTCATGAGCCAGAGCGGCGGCGCCTGGCCGTAGCGGCGCGCGAGCGCGTCGATTTCCGCGAGGCGCACGTCGAGAAACGTCTTGCCCGGCAGGGCTTCGACCAGCGCCTTCACGACGCCGCCCATGCGCGTCGCCATGCCGCCCGCGAGCACCACCAGCGCGACCTTGCCCGCGCGGAGCGCCGCGGCGCCGCGCTCCTCGAGCGCCGCGTACTCGGGCGTGCCGGCGGCCGGCGGCGTCACGACTTCGTTCGGCCCCGGCGCTTCGACGCGGCCGGTGACGACGCCCGCGTCGACCTCGCCGCGCGCGAGCTTCTCTCCGAGCTTGAGCAGGCGCTCGGGGTCGAAGCCGTAGCGGGTGAGGCGAGCCTTCACGTCCTCGGGAAGCGCAGCGAGCTGAGCTTTGAGCTCCGACATTGCGGGCGCACGTTAGCAGAAAAGGCGGCGCTTTCGCCGGCCGGATGCCGCTTTCACCGCTCCGAGAAGGCGCTACGCTGAGCGGCATGTCGCCGTACGAGGTGGGTATCCGACGTGCCGGGGATCTTTTGGCACAAGCGCGTGAGCTCGCGAGCGACGAAACGCTCGGGACGCTCGCGGTGGAGCTTGCACGGGTGCTGCTCGAGGCGAGTCACGCGGGCGCGGAGCCGAACGAACGCGAGCGCGCGGAACGCTTGTCGGGGTTGCTCTACGATCCGGTCGGGCAAGCCTTCGTCTCGGCGCTCACCGATCGGGCGCACCGGAGCACGAGCGGAGCGCGTCTGCTCGCCGAGGTCGACGCGCTGGTCGCCGCGCTCGGCGTGCCGCGCTCGCTCCTCACGTGGGATCGCCTGCAGCTGCGCGCGCTCCAGGCTTTCGGCAGCGCCGTCCCCGAGCTCACGGCGCGCGCCGTACGGCGCCGCATCTACGAGGACGCGGCGCCGTACCTCGCCCCGGCCGAGCCGGCCGCGCTCGGGGCGTTTTTGCGCGAACGAGCGCTCCAGGGCCTGCGGGTCAACGTCAACCACCTGGGTGAAGAGGTGCTCGGCGACGACGACGCCGAGAAGTTTCTCGAGAGTTATCTCGAGCTCCTGGCGCGGCCCGAGGTCGACACCATCAGCGTGAAGCTCTCGTCCATCGACGCTCGCATCGACCCCGTCGCGTGGGACAAGACGCTCGCGCGCCTCGAAAAGAAGCTCGCGACGGTGTACCGCGCCGCGCTCGCGAACCCCGTGACGCGCGACAAGGGTCGGCTCGAGCCGAAGCTCGTCTATCTCGATATGGAGGCCTACCGCGACCTCGAGCTCACCGTCGAGCTCTTCACCCGCGTGCTCGACACGACGGAGTTCTCGAAGCTCACGGCCGGCATCGTGCTCCAAGCGTACGTGCCCGACTCGCACCGCCATCAGGCGCGGCTCATCGAGTGGGCGCAGCAGCGAGCGAAGAGCGGCTGCGCGCCGGTGCGCATGCGGCTCGTCAAGGGCGCAAACCTCATGCTCGAGCGCATCGACGCGAGCCTCCGCGGCCTCGAGCTCCCGACGTACGCGAGCAAGGCGGACGTCGACGCGAGCTTCCGTCACATGCTGCGCGTGGGTTCGTTGCGCGAGAACGCGGCGGCGCTGCGTCTCGGCGTCGGCAGCCACAACTTGTTCGACATAGCGTACACGCTGCTCTTGCGCGAGCAGCGCCGGGCGCACGACTTCATCGAGCCCGAAATGCTCGAGGGCATGGCCGACCCGCTGCGACGCGTCGTGCAGCGCGTCGCCGGTCGCGTGCTCGTGTACGCCCCGAGCGTCGACGAGCGCGACTTCGACAGCGCGGTCGCCTACCTCGTGCGGCGGCTCGACGAAAACACCGCGGAGGACAACTTCTTGCGGCGCTCGTTCGCGATGCACGCGGGCGACGACGCGTTCGAATCCGAGAACGCCCGCTTTTCCGAGGCGCTCGAGCGCGCCGACGGCATCGACACGACGCCGCGCCGGAAGCAGGACCGCACGGCCGCGCCGCGCTCGTTCGACCCGGACGCGCCGCCGCCCTCGGCGTCGCGCGCCGGCTTCGTGAACGAGCCGGACACGGATTTCACGCGCGAGGTGAACCGCCGCTGGCTCGATCAGGCGCTCGAGACCGCGAAGAACGCGCGCCTCGAGCTCGTGTGCTCCGTCGTCGACGGCGTGCGCGTCGAAGGCACGAAAAAGGACGGCTTCGATCCGTCGCGTCCGGGCATCGTGCCGTACCACTGGTCGGCGCTCGACCGCGCGGGGGTGGAACGCGCCATCGCCGTGGCGCACGGCGCCAAGGAGCGCTGGGCCGCGCGCCCGCCCGAGGAACGCGAGGCCTTGCTGCTCTCCGTCGCGAACGAGCTCCGTCGCGCGCGCGGCGAGCTCGTCGGTTCGATCGTGCTCGACGCGGGCAAGCGCGCCGTCGAAGCGGACTCGGAGGTGTCCGAGGCCATCGATTTCGCCGAGTATTACTCGCGCCAGCACGCGCGGCTGCGCGAACGCTTCGTGCTCGAGCCGAAGGGGCTCGTCGTGGTGACGCCGCCCTGGAACTTCCCGCTCTCGATTGGACTCGGCGGCGTGCTCTCGGCGCTCGTCGCCGGCAACGCGGTGATCGTCAAGCCGCCGCCGGAGACGCCGCTCGTGCTCGCGCGCGCCGTCGAGCTCTGTCACGCGGCGGGCGTGCCGAAGGAAGCGCTCGCGCTCGTCCTGACGGAAGACGCGGCGGCCGAGCCGCTCGTCGTCGATCGGCGCGTGAACACGCTCGTGCTCACCGGCGGCACCGAGACGGCGCGCCTGTTCCGCAAGTTGCGACCGACGCTCGATCTGGTGGCGGAAACGGGCGGAAAGAACGCGCTCGTCGTGAGCGCGATGAGCGATCGCGAGCAAGCCGTGCTGCACGCGGCGCGCGCGGCTTTCGGCTATTCGGGCCAGAAATGCAGCGCGCTCAGCGTGCTCGTGCTCGAGCGCGAGGTGTATCGGAGCGCCGCCTTCCGTCACAAGCTCGAGGACGCGGTGCGCACGTTGCCCGTCGGCTCCGCGTGGAACAAGGAAAGCGTGGTGACGCCGCTCATTCGCCCGCCGAGCGGAGCGCTCGAGCGCGCCCTCACGACGCTCGAGGCGGGGGAGAGCTGGCTCGTCGAGCCGACGCTCCGGCCCGACAATCCGCGCCTCGTCGGACCGAGCGTGCGCTGGGGCGTGAAAGCGAAGAGCTTCGCGCACCAAACCGAGCTCTTCGGTCCGGTGCTCAGCGTGATCGAGGCGCCGGACTTCGCGACCGCGCTCGAAATCGCGAACGACACGCCGTACGGTCTCACCGCCGGGCTCGAGAGTTTGTCGGCCGCGGAACAAGAGGACTTTCTCGCGTGCGTGAACGCCGGCAATCTCTACGTCAATCGCCCGATCACGGGCGCCGTCGTCGGCCGGCAGCCGTTCGGCGGGCAGAAGGCGTCGAGCTTCGGCCCGGGCTACAAGGCGGGCGGCCCGAACACGCTGCTCGCGCTCGCGCGCGTCGTGAGCGAACGCGCGCCGCGAACCTTCTTCGGCGTGCTCTCACGCGGGCCGCGTGCGGAAGCGCGACCGAGCCTCGCGCAGGTGATCGGGCCGCAACCTGACTTCGGGCGGCTCGCCCCCATCGTCGACGACACGCTGCGCGACGCCACGCGACCGGAGCAGGAGCGGCTCGCTCGACGCCTGAAGAGCTACGAGGCGGCCGCGCACGAGGAGCTCACGCCGGAGCACGCGCAAGATCAGGTGCTCGGCTACGCCGACACGTTCGTGTATCGGACCGCGAGCGTGCTCGTGATCGTCCCGAAGACGGCGAGCGAGCTCGACGTGCTTTCGGCGCTGCTCGCCGCGCACCTCGCCGGCGCGCCCGTCGAGCTCGTGGTCGAAACGCGGCCCGGCTCGGAGCGCTTCGAACGGCTGATTCCGTCCGAGGCGCGCTCTTTTTCGAACGCCGGCGAGCTCGAAGCGGTGCTGTCCGGGCGCACGCTCGACCGCATTCGCGTGCTCGGGCCCGCGACGGGGCCGGCCTTCGAAGCGCAACGCGCCCTCGCCGCGGTGAGTCCCTCGATCGAGGCGGAGCCGGTTCACGACAGCGGCTACGTCGAGCTCCGCCGTTACGTGCTCGAAGAGAGCCGCAGCATCGCCCGTCATCGTCACGGCAATTCGAGCCTGTACGCGGCCATCGAGCAGGTCGCGAAAGAACGGCACGGGTGACGGCGTGAGCGATCTCGTGGTCTCGAGCGCGCTCGTGCTGCCGAGCGCGGAGCTTACCTGGAGCGCCGTGCGCTCGGGCGGTCCGGGCGGTCAGAACGTGAACAAGGTCTCGACCAAGGTCGAGCTGCGCTTCGATCTGGCGCGGAGCGTCGTCTTGAGCCAGGCGGTGCGCGCTCGACTCGGCGCGCTCGCGCGCGGGCGTCTCGACGCGGACGGTCGCCTCGTCATCGTCGCCGACGACACGCGCTCGCAGGCGCGAAACCTCGAGCTTGCCCGCGAACGTCTGGCGGAGCTCGTGCGGGCGGCGCTCGTGAAGCCGAAAGCCCGCCGGGCCACCAAGCCGAGCCGCGCGGCCAAGGAGCGCCGGCTCGGCGACAAACGCCGAGAAAGCGAGAAGAAAGCGCGCCGGCGCGGCGGTGGCGACGGCTCGCGATATTGACATTCATTTTCAACAGGCTAAGACGAGCGCCATGCGCCTGGCCGCACTGCTTCTCGCCCTCGCCGGCGCCGCGTGCGCCGCGGCATTGCCGCCGCCGAGCGCCGCCGAAGTGAGCGCGGTGAAGTCGCGCGACCCCGCGGCCCGCGCGGAGAACCTCGAGCACGGTCACGCGCTCTACCTCGGCAAGTGCGGAAGCTGTCACGTGTTGATCGAGCCCGCTCGATTCGCGGCGGACGACTGGCCCGCCAAGGTCGAGCGCATGCTGGAGGAAAAGCGCGTGCACCTCGACACGGACGAAGCGCGCGATCTCGTGCGTTACCTCGTCGGCGCGAGCGCGGTCGCGCGCGGCGGTCGCGGCGACGGCTGACGCGGCTCAGTTCGCGGCGCGACTGCCCTCGAAGCTCTGCTCGACGTGGCACGCGAACGGCGCGCAATCAGCGTTGCAAGCCGGATCGGCGCTCAGCACCGGGTGATAGACGAGCGTGCCCGAAATCGAGTCACCGTCGATGCTGCCCGTGACGACGGCGTTCACCGTGTAGCTGCAAGTGCCGGACTTCGTCACGGTCGGGCCCACGTCGGTCAGCGTGAACGCGTCGCCGTTCACCGTGCCGGTGAAGGCGTTCGAGCCCGTGAGCGTGATGAAATCGAACGCGGCGTTGCCCTGCGCCGCGCCGGTGATGTCCGAGTCCGTTTGCCGAATGTCGTAGTGGATGTCGGTCATCACGGCGCCGTCGACCCAGCTCGTGAAGGTCGAGCACGTGTTCTCGACGTTGGTGAGCGTCACCGTGTAATCACCCGAAACGTCGGCGGAAGGCACGTCGCTCGCGCCGCCCGCGCCGCCCGCGCCGTCGCTCGCGCCGCCCGCGCCGTCGCCCGCGCCGTCGCCCGGCGGCGGACACGGTGCTGGGGTCGGAGCATCGACGCTCTCGGTCGAGCCGCCGCAACCGAGCGCGACGAACGCGGCGAGCATGAACGCGAACGAAGGCCGTCGAAGCGGAAGCCGAGCGAGCGTCAAGCGTCGCTACCTTTGCCACGCCGCGGCGCGCGCGCGCCAGCGCCCGCTCGAAAAACCACGCCACCCGGCCGATTTACGGCGCGGGCGCGCGCGCTCCGGCCCGAGCCTCTGCTCGAAACCGGCGCCGTGGTACGCGCGGAATCAGGATGACCGTCCCTCCCGTCCCGCCGCCGACGTGGGCGCGCTTCTGCGTCGAAGCGAGCGCCAGCCCGACCTTCACGACGAAGGTCGACCGCTATCGCGTGGAGGCCGTGCGCACGGTGAGCGGCGCGCCGCTCGCGGGCATCGCGCCGGGGACGCGCTTGGTGCGCATGGAGTCGATCACGGAGCTTCCGGCCGGCGGCGGCGATCTCATCGGCGTCACGCAGCATCTCGCCTACACGCGCGCGGCGGAGCGGCCCGATCTCGTGACGAGCCCGCTGCCGGGACAAGACGCCGTTTGCGTCGTGATCCCCCTCACGAAGTCGGCCGCCTGGTGGCAACTCGCACTCGACGAACGCGAGGCCATGTTTCGCGGCGCGACGCGCCCGGGCCACGTGGAAGTCGGGCTCGCGTACGCGCGCATCATTTTGCGTAAGCTCTATCATTGTCGCTCGCTGCCCGGCGCCGGTTGGGATTTCGTGACGTACTTCGAGTTTTCGCCCGCGCATCGCCCGCAATTCGAAGCGCTGCTTGCCGGCCTGCGCGATCCCGAGAAAAATCCCGAGTGGAACTACGTCGAGCGCGAGTCGGAGCTCTGGCTGTCGCGCGTCGGGACCCTCGTGACGTGAACGCGCCGACACCCCTTCCGCCCCCTCAAAAAGAGCCGGTCGATTACGAGATTCGCGTCGTCGGCGCGCCGCGCACGCCCCTGCGCGACTTCTACCACGCGCTGCTTCAGCTCCAGTGGCCGGCGACCATCGGCTTCATCGCGCTCGTCTACTTCGTGGTGAACGGACTCTTCGCGCTGCTCTACTACGCGGTGGGCGGCATCGAACACGCCGACCCGGCGTCGCTCCTCGACGCGTTCTACTTCAGCGTGCAGACGATGGGGACCATCGGCTACGGCTTCATGTACCCGTCGACGCACGCGGCGAACGCGCTCGTCGTCTTCGAATCGACGGTGAGCCTCGTGCTCACCGCGCTCGCGACCGGCCTCGTGTTCGCGAAATTCTCGCGCCCGACCGCGCGTCTGATGTTCTCCGAGCGCATCACGGTTTCACCGATGAACGGCGTGCCGACGCTCTCGTTTCGTCTCGGCAACCAGCGCAGAAATCGCATCGTCGAGGCGACCGTGCGCATGGTCATGCTGCGCACCGAACGCACGCTCGAAGGCAAGGATTTCTACCGCTCCACCGATCTCAAGGTCACCCGCGAGCGCTTTTCGCTCACCCGCTCCTGGAACGTGATGCACCTGGTCGACGAGTCGAGCCCGCTCTACCGCGACACGCCCGAGTCCTTGATCGAGGATCAGGTCGAGTTCGTCGTCTCGGTGAGCGGCCTCGACGACACCTGGATGCAAACCGTCCACGCGCAATACCGCTATCCGGCGGAGATGGTCCTTTACGGCTACCGTCTCGCCGACGTACTGAGTGAAAGCGGCAACGTGATCACGCTCGACCTCACGCACTTCCACGAAGTCGAGCCGACGGAACCGATCCCCGGCTTTCCGTACCCGAAGAAGTAGCGTTTTCTCGGCTGAAAACGCCGCCGGCGGTCGTGCGTGCACGGCGCGCTATGCTCGGCGCATGCGGCGCGCGTGGCGGCTCCTCTTCGGGCTCGTGGCGCTCGCCTGCGCCTTCGTGATCGGCCTGCGTCACGCCGGCGCCGACGGACCGATCCTTCACGAATACATTCCGCCCGATCCGAACGAAGATCTCTCGCTCCACGCGACCACGCGCGACGGACGCTTGCCGGCCGCCGTCGACACGCCGAGCGGCGTCATGCCCGCGCCGCCCGACCACCGCGCCGCGCCCGAGACCGCGTACGGCGGCAACGCCACGCCCGACAGCATCGACGCGACCTACCGCATCGACGGCGACACGACGCGTCCCGAAGTCGTGAGCTACGACGACCCGTTCATCCCCGCGGTGACGCCGTTCAAGCGCCTTTACGCCTACGACTCCGTCAGTGAATCGGTCGAGCTCGCCGTCGCCGATCGCCGCCTGCGCAAGGTCGAAACGGGCGGCGTCGCGCTCCCGGGCGAAGACCAATTCTTCGCCGATCTCTTCGTCGACGTGGCGCCCGGGGTGCCCGCGCGCATCCCGAGTCCCGGTCCGTCGGCGCGCGTGCTCGCGACGCGCGTCGAGCCGCCGGCGTCCGTCGAAATCGTGCGCGACGGAGCGGATAATTGGTTTGTGGTGGGCACGACCCGTCAGCGCATCCGACTCGTGCTGGAGCTCGCCGTCCCGCGCGCGTCGTTCGGCTCGCCTTTTCCGGACGTGACGTGGGCGAGCCTCGTGCCCCGGGTGCCGCTCTTGCCGCGCGCCGTGCGCGACGTGGCCCGCGACGTGCTGCACGCGCTCGGCCTCTCGCAGAGCGTGAGCCCGCGTGACGCGCTCACGGCCCTCGTCGCGCATTTTCGTTCGTTCGCTCCGTCCGACGATTTGCCGCGCTCGCGCCTGCCCGCCGAGCTCTACCGCGAGCTCGCGCTTTCGAAAAAGGGCGTCTGCCGGCATCGCGCTTTCGCCTTCACGATCACCGCGCTCGCGCTCGGCTTGCCGACACGCCTCGTCCGCAACGAAGCGCACGCGTGGGTCGAGGTCGGCGACGGCGCGATCTGGCACCGCATCGATCTCGGCGGCGCGGCCGGCCGCTTCGAGCTCGATCCGACCGCCGACGCTCAGCCCCACGTGCCGCCCGAAGATCCGTTCGTGTGGCCGCCCGGCTCCCAGAGCGCCGCGCTGACGGCCGGGGCCTCGGCTTCCGCGCCGAGCCAAGGCGGCGCGCAGCACGCGCCGTCGCCGTCGCCGTCGCCGTCGCACGCGGCCGCGACGCCCGACGCGAACGAGCCCGCGAGCGAGCCGCCGCCCGCCGCGGCCCCCGACGCCGTGAACGGGCGCCCGCGCGCGACGGTCGAGCTCCACGTCGACGCGAGTCAGGCTCGGCGCGGCGCGCGGATCGAGGTGCACGGCGCCGTGGCGGCCGAGAGCGAGCCGTGCCCCGGCGCGCGCGTCGACGTGGCGCTGCGTTCGCTCGACGGTCGACTCTCGCCGCTCGGCTCCGTACCCACCGACGCCGGCGGCCGCTTCGACGCCGAGCTCACCGTTCCGCTCGGCCTCACGGTGGGCGACTACACCCTCGTCGCGACGACGCCGGGCGCCGGCCTCTGCGGCGCGAGTCGCGAGTGAAGTCGGGCCGCGCGTTCGCGGTGCGTGTGGCGCTGCTCTCCGCAGTGCTCGTGGTCGTGCTCGTTTATGCGGCGCACGACGTGTACTCGCGCCGCCAGCGCAACGCGTGGCGCCGCACGCTCGACGTCGCGTTCATCGTCGTCACGGAGCCCGGCGTGGACGCGACCGCGGTCGACGAGCTCCGGCGCCGCGTGCCGGACCTCGCGGACCGCCTCGCGGAGGAGCTCGCACGCTATCGGGCGGACGCGCCGCGCCCCTTCGCGTTCACCGCCTACGGCCCCACGGCGCTCGGCGTGCCGCTCCCGACTCCGGGCGACGACCTCGCCGGCGCCGCGCGCTACGCCTGGGACCTCCACCGTTTCACGAGCGACATCGACGCGCGCGCGGGCGTCCCGACGCGCGGCTTCGACGCGCGCCTCTACCTCGTCCTGAGTCCACCGAGCGACCGCGCTGTCGTCGAAGGCATGAGCGAACAAGGCGGTCGCGTCGGCATCGCGCGCGCCGAGCTCGACCTTCCGAGCGTCGACATCTCGCTCTTCGTCGCGGCACACGAGCTCTTTCACACGCTCGGCGCGAGCGATCACTACGGACCCGAGGGACGCGCGCTCGTGCCCGCCGGCCTCGCCGAACCCGAGCGCTCGCCGCTCTACCCGCAGCGCTTCGCCGAAATCATGGCGCGTAACCGCCCACTCTCGCCGACCGACGAAGCGCGTCCCGAGTCGCTCGCCGAGCTCGCGGTCGGCCCGAGCACGGCGCAAGAGATCGGATGGAGCCGGCCGTGACGGCGAGAGCTACGCGATGGCGGGAGGCTCAGTCACTAAAAGCAGAGCTCCAGTCTTCGCGCCGTGCTCGAGGCGACGAGCCGATTCACGGCGTGAACACGAGTCGCTCGCCCGCGTCGAGCGGCGCCGACCAAAAGCGCTCGACTTCGGAGAGGGACACGGCGCGCGCGTTCACGGTGAGCTTGCCGGCGGCCAAGGCCCGCAGCACCTCGGGCGCCGCGCCGAACATCGCCTCGGTCGGAACGGCGCCCTGTCCGCTACCGAGCACCTGAAGGTTCCGCTTACGCAGGAGCACCGAGGAGAGCGCGATCTCGTCTCCCGCCGCCGAGCCGACGAGCACCCAGCGAAGCGCCCGCGACTCCGCCGCGCGCGCACGCCCGAGCGTCGGCAGCACCGCGCTCGTCACCGTGCCCCACAAGTAGTCGAGGACCACGTCGACCTCGCTCGCGGCCTCCGCGACGGCGCGGCCGTCGGCGTCCGTCCCGCTCAGACGCACGACGCGCTGCGCGCCGAACGCGCGCGCTCGCTCGAGCCCGGCCTCGTTGCGTCCCGCCGCGACGATTTGGCTCGCGCCGAGGTGCTTCGCGATTTGCACCGCGAGCTGCCCCGACGTCCCCGTGGCGCCGAGCACGAGCACGCTCTCGCCTCGCTCGAGATGGACGCGCTGGGTCAGCGCGACCCACGACGATATCGCGGGCAGCATCAGCGCGGCGACGGCGGGAGCGTCGAGGCCGTCCGGCACGTCCACCGTCAGGCTCGGTTCGGCGAGCGTGCGTTCCGCCATCGTGCCGAGGCGCTCGTTTTCCGCGAGGAAATAGACGCGGCGTCCGTCCGCGAGCGTGCCGACGCCGTCGAGGCCGGGCACGAGGGGTAGCGCCCCGCTGCTCGTGTAGTGACGACCGGCGGCCCCGGAACGCACGCGCGGCGAGAGCGCCGCGGCGAGCACGGTCACGGGAACGCCCGCTCCGCCGGCCGCGGGCTCCGGGTGGGTTTCGTAGCGCGGCGCTGCGGCGAAGTCGCGGACGACGGCGGCTTTCATGGCAGACTCCCTTGGTTCGTGATAAGAACTACTTTAGTTCGTGAGACGAACTAGTCAAGGGTCAGCCGTGTCGAAACCAAGCCCCGCTCTCGTCGATGCGCTATTTCGGTTGTCGTTCGTGCTCCAGGGCCACCTCGTGCGGCTGGCCGCCGCGCACGACCTGTCGCTCGTCCAGCTCCGTCTGCTCGGGATCCTGCGCGATCGAGAGCCCGGCATGCTCGAGCTCGCGCGCCACCTCGAGCTCGAGAAGAGCAGCTCGAGCGGACTCATCGACCGCGCCGAAGCGCGCGGTCTCGTCGAGCGGGTGCCGTCGAAAGAGGACCGGCGCGCCGCCACGGTGCGCATGACGGCCCGCGGCCGGAAGCTCGCGCGCGCGCTCGAGGACGAGGTGAGCCGCGAGCTCGGAGCGCTGCTCGCGGTGCTCAGCGAACCCGAACGCGTGAAGCTCACGGCGCTCGTCGAGCGCGTCGTCGAACGGGCGAAGCCGCCCGCGTGAACCCACGCCGGTGCCGCGCGCCGCCGTGCCGGCGCGGCCTCAGCGTTCTTTTTTCGCGCGGTCGGCCTGGGCCGAGAGCTCGCGGAGCGCGGAGTCCTGCTTCTTCGCGGCCTCGTCGAGCTGGGCGACGAGGCCCAAGCCGCGCTCGGCGCCGCGCACCTGCGAGCGTTGCGCGTTCGAGATTTCCCCGACCATGCTGTTGATGCTCTCCATGGCCTGAGTGATCTGACGGCTGCCGCGCGACTGTTCTTGCGTCGAGCGTTCGACTTGCTGCGCGATGGTGCGCATCTTTTCGCCGCTGCGCATGATGAGCTCGGAGCCGCGCGCCTGTTGCGCGGTCGCGGCCGCAATCTGCTGCACGGTGCCGGCGATGCGGCCGATGGCGTCCGTCACCTGCTTGCTGCCCTTCGCCTGCTCGACCGTCGCGCGCGCGATGGCGCGCACCATGTTCGTGCTCTTCTGCGAGCTCTCCAGAATCTTCTTCAACGCGCGCTCGGCTTCGTTCGAAACCTCGACGCCGCGGTCGACGTTCTGCGCGCCGCGCTCGACGGCGGAAATCGCGTTCTTGCTCTCGGATTGGATGGTCTTGATGAGGTCGGCGATTTCCTTCGTGCTCGCGCCGGCGCGCTCGGCCAAGTCCTTGATTTCGTCGGCGACGACGGCGAAGCCCTTGCCGTGCTCGCCGGCCTGCGCGGCGATGATGGCGGCGTTCAGCGCGAGCAGGTTCGTCTGTTCGGCGACGTCGTCGATCACGTTCAGGATCTGTCCGATGGCGTCGATGCGCGAACCGAGGTTCGAGATGACGGCCACCGCCTCCTGGCTGCTCTCCTTGATGCGGTAGATTTCGCCGATCGTCTTCAGGATCGCTTCGGCGCCGCGTTCGGCGTCCTGCGCCACTTCTTCCGACAGACGCGCCGTCTCGTTCGCGTTCGACTGCACCTGATCGATCGAGACGTCCATCTCGTTCATGCTCGAGCTCGTCTCTTCGGCGGTGAGCGAGAGAGCATCGACGTTTTTCGCGACCTCCTTGATCGAGTACGCCATCTCCTCGATCGAGGCGACGGTTTCGCGGACGCTGCCCGCGAGCTCGACGATGTTTTCGGCGACGGTCTCGTTCGTCGCCGTCATTTCCATGATCGAGGAGCCGGATTCCTCGGCGCTCGTCGCGAGCACCTCGACGTTTTGCCCGATGGCGCGCAAGGCCTCCGTCGTTTCACGCACGTACCTCGCGACGTCTTCGCCCGCCGAGACTTGCGTCATCACGCCTTGCGACATCTGCCGGAGCGCGTCGATGAGGCTCTGCGCGGTCTGTGCCAGGGCTTCACGCGAGCGCGCGCTCGCGGCGACCGCCTGCGAGTGCGCGTCGGCGACCTCGCCGAGCGCTTCGTACACGCGCGCGACGTCCGCGGTCACGCCCGACGGCACGCTCGGTCGCTGGCCGTCGAGCAGCTGGCGCGCGGAGGCGTGGAGGCGATCGAGCGTCGAGCGACCGGTGCCGCCGCCGCCCGCGTAAGCGATGCCGCCGACGCCGACCAGCGTGAGCAGCCCCGCGAACATCAACGCCCGCTGATCGAGCCCGCCGACCGCCGCGCACGCGACGAACACGACGAACACGGCCCCCATGCCGAGAACCTGACGCGGTGTAAGGCTGTCCATGCTGGCTCTTGCCACGCGGGCGAATGCCCCCGCGGCGGAACGAAATCGTACTCAGACCGAGCCCTGACTCACAAGGCCCCAAACTCGGCGGTTTTCGCGCCGGTACGCTTAAGTAACCGTGGAACCCGCAATTCAGCGCCCGGCGAGCCCCTCCGGCTCGCTGCTCGGCGGCGCGGCCGAGTCCGGCAAAAGCGTGGGCCCGGCGAGCGGGAGGCTCACGACGAGCGCGGCGCCGCCCTCCGGAGCGCGTTCGAGCACGATGTCCCCGCCGTGCTCGACCACGATGCGCTCGACGATGGCGAGTCCGAGTCCCGTGCCTTCGGGCTTGGTGGTGAGGTACGGCTCGAACAAGCGCTGCGCGACCTCGGGAGTGAACCCGGGCCCGTTGTCGCGCACCGCGACGCGCACGCGATCGCCCGCGAGCGCGACCTCGACCACGACGCGCGGGTCCGCTCTTCCCTTCACGGCGTCGAGCGCATTTTGCACGAGGTTCGTGAGGACCTGAATCATCTGATCGCGGTCCGCGACGAGCTCGGCGCGCGCGGCGCCGGCGAGCACGACGGGCGCGCCCTGGTTCGCGTGGAGCGCGACCACGGAGCGCGCGACCTCGGCGAGATCCATGGCGCCGGGGGACGGCGGCGGCAGGCGCGCGAAGCGCGTGAACTCGCTCACGATGTTGCTGATGCGCAACACCTCGTCGAGCACCGTGCGCGTCGCCTCGTCGAAGTAATCGTCGAAGGCGGCGTCGCCGCGCGCTCGCAGCCGTCGCAGGGTTTCGATCGCGGCGCGGATCGGCGCGAGGGGGTTTTTGATTTCGTGGGCGACGCGCCGCGCGATCTCGCGCCGTGCCGCGATGCGTTCGGTGACCGCGAGGCGCTTGCGGAGCCGGGTCAGGTCGGCGATGGCCTGATTGAAGGCGTTCGCGAACTCGACGAGCTCCTTGCCGCCGCCCGCGGGCACCGGTTTCGGTTCGCCGCCCGCCACCTCGCGCGCCTGCCGCGACATGGCGACGATGGGCCGCGCGAGGCCGCGCGCGAGCAGGAACGCGAACACGGCCGCGCCCGCGAGCGCGACGCCGCCGATGGCGAAGAGCTTCACGTCGAGTCGCTCGAGCGCCGCGACGAGCTTGAGCCGCGGGCGTGACGCGCTGATGGCGACGCCGCCGAGCTCGGGCAAATCGACGGCTTCACTCAGCACGCGACGGCTCGTGCTCGGCGCGCCGCGCGCGAGCGTGAGGTCGTAGGCGTCGCCGACGCGCGCGAGCAACGGATCGAGACGGCGCGCCGCGTAGAGCCCCACCCAGGTGCCCGTGTCGCCGCGCCTGCACCCGAATTCGAACGCGAGCGACGGCGTGGTCCGCACCGTCGCCGGCCCGCCGTGCGCGACCCGCGCGACGATTTCCCGCTCGCGCGCGGGCCCCGGCCGTTCGCCGAGCGCTCCGAGCACCTCATCCGCCGACGTCACGAGCACGAGCTCGTCCATCTCGAGCGCGCGGCCGAGCTCCGGAACGCGCAAGCTGATCGGCAGGCGGCGGTCGCCGAGGTCGCCGGCGCGCAGGCCGACGAGCGCGCTGTCCACGATGGGATCGTGCTCGCAGACCGGCTCGATGAGCCCCGCGATCGCCGCCGGCTCGGCGCCGAGCTCACGCGCGAGCAGACGCTTCGCGTCACGAAATTCCTGCGCGAAACGCTCTTCTTCCGCGGCGCGCCAGGCCTCCCGCACGGCGAGCCCCGCGAGGGCCGCGGTGACGACGGTGACGGCCGCGATCGCGAGAAGCAAGCGCTGGGCGAGCGTCACGCTTTCATTCTATCTCGTCTTCGGTCGCCGACGTGGTAGCGGGTGGACCATGCTGCGGAGCCTCGGGCCGCTATCGCTCGCCATCGCGCTCTTCTCGTGCTCGAGCCAGCCGACGCTGCCGGTGCAAACCCCGCTGCGGCATCCCATCGTGAAGCGGGCGCCGGTCGCGAAAGCGCCGCACGCGCCCGCGCTCGATTCGACGCCGATCACCAAGGTGCCCGACGGGACGTTCGGTCCGTACCTCGGGCAAGGCAAGAACGGCGGTCTACTCGCGTGGGCCCAGGCGGAGGGCGACAAGCGCGGCTGGTACGTCGCGCCGGTGACGCCCGAAGGCGCGCTCCGCGCGGCGCCGAAGCGCGTGGCCGACGCGCCGCCCGAGGTCGGCGTCGTGGTCGTGCGCGGCAGGCCGGACGGACCGGGCTTCACCATCGTGAGCACCCGCCGTACGGCGCTCTCCGAGTGGGTGGAGGCGACGCTGCTCGACGACAACGGCGCGATCGTCGCCGGCCCGCGCGCCCTCGCGGAGCTTCACGGCGCCGCGCTCTGGGTCGAGGTGGTGCCGCTCGGTGAGCGCCGGCTCGTGCTGTGGGCGCAGCCGAAGGACGATTTTGCGGACGTCGTTTGCGAGACGCTCGGGCCGCGCGGTGAGCCCGAGGGCGATCCGACGATTTTGGCGGGAGGCGTGAAGGCGTGGCAGGCCGTCGCGTTCGGCGGCCGTGCGGCGCTCGGCACGGTGAGTAGTGACGGGCGCGTGCTCGTGACCTTCACGGACGGCCATGCCGACGGCAAGAGCAAGCCGATCGTCGTGAGCGCGGGCGGTCACGCGCAAGCCGACTTCGACGTGGCCGTCGTCGACAAATCGCTGGTCGTCGCCTGGTCCGACGGGCGCGACGGGGAGAGCCGCGTGTACCGCGCCGTGGTCGCGGGCGACGGCAACGTGACGGTTCCCGACGCTCCGCTCACGGCGCCGCTCGGCGAACAAGCGCTCGTCCGCGTCGTGTCGCGCCCGGGCGCGCCGCGCGCCTACGCGGCTTGGGAAAACCTGGCCGATCGCGACGGCGACGTCCGCCAGTTCGACATCGCCGGCATCGACGCGCTCGGGCGCGTGACGGTCGAGCGCGGCCGCGTCGAGTTCGAGTCCGACGAAGAATCGGTGCCGGAGTTCGCGGCCACGAGCGACGGCGTGGCCGCCCTCACGCTCGCCACGGCGTGCCCGCGCCAGGGCGACTGCAACGACGCGGACGTGATGCCGACGTTCGTTCGCTTCGGGGCGAATCTGCACGTCTTGGCGTCGGAGCCGCTCAGACTCGAGAGCCTCGACGGCGCGCCGGCCGAGCTCGGCTGGGAGCTCTCGTGCCGCGAGTCGCGCTGCTTCGCGCTCGCGGCGCTCGGTGACGCGCCGGCGCCCGTCTTTCTCGCCTCGCTCGAGCGGAGCTCGGACGCTTACCGCCCCGCCGGCCGCCTGCTCGGGAGCGATCCGCCGCCGCGCATCCGGGAAAATCGCGTGCTCGCGCGCACCGACGCGCTCGCCGATCTCGCGCTCGCGAAGACGAGCACCGGGTCGCTCGCCGCCTACCTCACCGATTTCGATCCGGCGACGCCGTGGGTGAAGCTCAAGCACCCCACGACCGACGGCCGCCTCGAGCCGCTCCGCGCGAAGATCGGACTCGTCGGCCTACGCGCCGACGGCACGCCTTCGCCGGAACAAGTGCTCTCGCTCCGCGCGCATTCGCTCGGCGGCATCGCGCTCGCCCCGGGGGCGCCGGGCGGCGATCTGCTCGCCGGCTGGACGGGGCTCGACGGCGGGCAGCCGCAAGTCTTTTTGACGCTGGTCGGGCCCGACGGCGCGCGCCACTCGCAACGGATGCTCACCCACAAGACGGGCGGCTCGAGCGACGTCGCCGCGGCGCCCCTCGGAAAGGGCTGGCTCGTCGCGTGGGTCGACGAACGCGATCACGATCCCGAGGTGTACGTGACGCGCGTCGACGAGAAATTGACGCGCGTCGGCAACGAGCACCGGCTCACGAACGCGCCCGGCCCGGCGACGCACGTCGCGCTCCTGCCGCTCGGCGACTCGGCGCTCGTCGCCTGGGCGGACGCGCGCGATCCGTCCGCCCCCGGCGAGGCGGACATTTTCGTCGAGCGCGTGAGCACGCGCGACGCGACCCCGATTGGCGTCGAGCGCCGCGTGCTCGCGACGCGCGGGCAATCGTTCATGCCCGTGCTCGGCCGTCTCGGCAGCGGATTGGCCGTGATTTGGCTCGAACGCGGCGAACCCGACGTGGCCGGCAGCGCGGGCGTCTTCATGCAGCGGCTGAGCATGACGGGCGATCCGGTCGCGGAGCCCGAGGAAATGTCGCTCGACGAAGGCGAACCGACCGCGCTCGCCGCGGACTGCACGGGCGACGTGTGCCGGCTCGCGGTCGCCGCGCGCGTCGGCGACGACGCCGAGCTCCTCGTGGGCGTGCGGCGCGCGGGGGAACCGGTTTCCTTCAAGCGCGTGGCCTCGCTCGGTTCGAAGAGCGCGGCGGGGGTGCCGCTCGCGCTCTCGGGTGACGAGCTTATCTATGCGGACATGAGCGACGACGGCGCCTGGCGGGTGCGCCGGGCTCTGCTCGACTGGCCGTGATGGATGGTAGGCTCCGGGCTTGCCGCTGGACGAGCCGGCGGTGCTGCCCCGAGGTCTAGATTGTCGCTGAACGTCGAAACCCTGAGCGCAGAGCTCGAACGCCTCTACGATCTCACGGAGCTCGGCGCGCTCGCGGGTTCGGTGCTGGGCGCGGACGCCACGGTGCTCGACGGCATCGGCGCGAAGGCGTCGTTCGCGCGCACGCTCGCCGAACGTTGCGTCGAGCGCGACGCGGTGGAGGCGCTGCTCGACGCGATGCAAACGTCGCGGCGCGACGACGTGAAGGCGCTCCGCAAGACGAACGGTAGTCCCGCCGCCGTGCCCGAGTCGGAGCTCGAGGCGCGCGGCTACACGCTCGTCGCGACGCTCGGCACGGGACCGAACGCCGTCGTGCACCGCGCGTATCACGAGGGCGAGCTCGCGCGCGTGCGCGTCGTGAGCGGCGTGCCGCGCAAGGACGCTCAGCGCTACCTCGTCGCGACGCGCCTCGCGGCGCAGCTCACGCACCCCGGCTTGCCGGAAGCCGTGCAGACGTTCGAGGCGCCGGGCGGCGTCGTCGTCGCGCAGCCGTTCCACGAGGGCGAAACGCTGAGAGACGTGCTCAAGCGCAACGGCCCGCGCCACGTGAACGAGCTTTTGCCCATCTTGCACGCCGTGCTCGAGCCGCTCGCCGCGCTCCACGAAAAAAAGCTCGTTCACGGCGCGCTCCACCTCGGCAACGTGCTCGTGCTCGACCACACGCCCGCCGCGCCACGCGTCCTCTTGCTCGACGCGGGAGCGCACCTGCTCCGGCCGAGCGTGCCCGAGCTCGCCGGTAACTTCGAGCGCAGCTGGCTCTCCGGAGTCGCGCCGGAAACGCTGCGCGGCAAGGGCGTCGAGGCGGCGAGCGACGTCTACGCGTTCGGCGTGCTCGTCTACCAGCTCTTGAGCGGACACGATCCGTACACCGGGTCGAGCGCGGCCGACGTCGTCGTCGCGCATTTGATGGAGACGCCCGAGCCGCTCTCCTTCGTCGCGCCGCGCGGAGCCGGTCCCGACGTCGACGCGTTCGTGCAATCCTTGCTCGAGCGTGAACCGGAGCGACGGCCGCGCGACGCCGCCGAGCTGCTCGAAGCGCTCCGGCGCGTGTGGCGCGCTTCCACGCGACCGCCGAGCTGGGTCAGTGACGATCGCCTCGACGGGCGCTTCGCGATTCTCGCCGAGAATCCGCTGGACGAGGGCGAAGCCGCCGCCCTCGAAGCGAGCGTCGATCTCGGCGCGGACGCGCTGCGCGTCGCGCAGGGCTTCGTCGATACGGTGACCGTCGTCGAGGAGCGCGGCGGAGCCGAGCGCGCCGTGCCGCGCCGGCGCACGCGGGCGGCGCGGCTCTTCGAGACGGCCGGCGATTTCGAGCGCGCCGAAGGGCTTTACGAACGGCTGATCGAGCTCGACGCGCAGGACGCTTCGAGCTTCGCGGCGCTCGTGCGTTTGCGCAAACGCCTGCACAAGCACGAAGCGCTCGTCGAGCTCTTCCTCGAACGGAGCGAGTCGGCGAAGTCGGCGTCGGAGCGCGCGCAATGCTTCGCCGAAATCGGCGAGCTTTACGCCGGCGAGCTCGGCGACAAGGAGCAAGCGGTCGTCGCGTTCGCGCAGGCGTTCTGCGAGGACCCGCTCGTCGAGGAGCGGGCGCGCGCCGTGGAGCGTACCGCGGGCGGCAACGCCAAGGCGTGGGCCGAGGTGCTCGAGCGCTGCGCGAGCGCGGCTCAGGGTGACTTGCCGGACGAGGCGCGGACGGCGCTCCTCTTGCGTGCCGCCGACTGGTACGGCTCGAAGCTCGCGCGTCCCGATCTGGCGCTCGCCGCGCTGAACGCGCTCCTCGCGCGCGACCCGAGCAGCGACGCCGCGCTCGCCGCCCTCGCCGAGCTCTATCGCCGCGGGCAGCAGTGGACGGAGCTCGGGCAAGTCCTGATCCGGCGCGCCGACATCGCCGCGCCGCGCCTCGCTCGCGATTTGCGCACGGAGGCCGCCGACGTGCTCGCGGTTCGCCTGCGCAACATGCCCGCGGCCGAAGAGCTCTTCGGTGCCGTGCTCGCCGAGGATCCGTCGCACGTGCGCGCGGCCGAAGGACTCGCTTCCATTTTGCGCGCGCGCGGCGATCACAAGCGGGCGCTCGAGCTGCTCGAAACACGCGCGCTCTCGCTCACGGGGGACGAACGTCATCGCCAGGTGCTGCAAATCGCCGAAGCGTGGGAGACGGAGCTCGATCGGCTCGACGCGGCGGAGCGCCTCTACCGCGCCGTGCTGCAAGAAGAGCCGAAGCACGTCGATGCGCTGCGCGGTCTCGATCGCGTCCTGAACCGCGCGGGTCGTTACCGCGAGCTCGTCGAGGTGTTGGCGGCCGAAATCGAGCTCGCCGTGACGCCGCGCCAAAAGGTCGGCTTCTACGAGCGGCTCGCCGCGATCTTCGACGAGGAGTACCTCGACCCGGCGCGCGCGGCCGAGGCGCTCGAGCACGCGCTCGCCCTCGATCCGGGGCGTGCGAACGCCGCGGCCGAGCTCGCGCGGCATTACCGCCGGCTCGAGCGCTGGAACGAGCTCCGTGACCTCTACCTGGCGCAGCTCGCGCAAAATCCCGAAAAGACGTGGAAGGTCGAGGCCGGGCTCGCGCTCGCGCGCCTCTACGACGAGCGCTTCGGCCTGCTCGGCAAGGCGATCGACGAGCTCGAGAAGGTGCTCGAAATCGAGCCGGCCCACGCGGGCGCGCTCGCGGCCATCGCGGCGCTGAAGGCGCGCATGGGCGATTCGCAGAGCGCGGTCGCGGCGATGGAGCGCCTCGCCGACGCGGCCGCGACGCCGCAGGATCGCGCCGAGCACTTCCTGCGCGCCGCCGACCTCTTGCACGAGCGCGGTGACCCGCACGGGGCCATCGCCGAGCTCAAGCGCGCGCTCGACGCCGTGCCGGAGCACCAGATCGCGGCGAAGAAGCTCATCGCGGCGTACGTCGAGGTCGGTCACCACGCCGCCGCCGTCGACCTGCTCGAAGAGCGGCTGGCGGAAACGAAGGGCGACCGCGCGCGCGCCGCCGTGGCCGGCGAGATCGCCCTGATTTGCCACCTCTACCTGCGCGACAACGAGCGTGCGCTCGCGATGGCGCAAGTCGCGCTCCACCTCGACCCGACGAACCTCGACGCGCTCCGCGTGCAGGGCCGCGTCGCCTACGCTCAGGGCCGTTTCAAAGAGGCCGCGACGCGGCTCCAGTCCGTCGTGGCGCAGGCCGAAGCCCTGCCCGCGGACGAAGTCGGCGAGACGGTCTTCGCTTTCGTGGATTCGCTCGCGAAATCGGGTGACCACGAAGTGGCGTTGCAGGCGGCCGACCATTTCCTCGACGCGCTCGCGACGAGCACGGCGCTGCTCTTGCCCGTGTGCGAGATCAGCGCCGAGCACGGGACGCCGCAGCGCACCGCGGAGCTCGTCCGCCGCCTGCTCTCGGAACACGCCGACAACCTCGATCAACCGGAAGAGGCGCTCGCTCGTCGCTTGCTCGGTCAAGCCTTGACGAAGAGCGGCCGCGCGCCGCAAGCCCTGCCCGAGCTCGAGCGCGCCGTGGCGCTCGACGCCGAGTCGCGTCCGTCGCTCCGCGCCCTCGCCGACGCGCTCGTCGAGACCGGCGACTACCAGCGCGCCATCGATCTCAGACGGCGCGAGGTCGAGCTCGCGCAGGGCGCGGAACGCGTGGGGCTCTTGGTCGACCTCGGCGAGCTCGTCGCCGACAAGGTGGGCGACAGCGACTATGCCGGGCGCTGCTTCTTGCTCGCGCTCGACGAGGCGCCGAACGATCGCCGCATTCTGACGCGGCTGATGCAGCTTTTCAGCGCCGAAAAGGACTGGTCGCGCCTGCTCGAGGTGGTCGTGCGGCTCGCTGATTTGGTGGAGGATCCGAAACAGCGCGCGAAGTACCTGCACACCGCGGCCATGGTGGCGGCGCGAGAAATCGGCGACCCCGATCAAGCGCTCGGCCTGCTCGACGGCGCGCTCGAAGCGGATCCCACCCACGAGGGCGCGACGATGGAAGCGCTCGCGATCCGGCGCCGCCTCGGGGATTGGGACGGCATCAAGGAGCTCCTCAAGCGGCGCGCGCAGCAGCTCGCGGCGTCGGGGCGCAACGTCGAGCTCCTCACCGTCCTCGAAGAGCTCGGCGAAACGTACGCGCGTCTCGGCAGCGTCGAGCAAGCCGCGCGCGTGTACGAGTCCGCGCTCGACGTCGAACCGGACGGCGTGCGCTGGCTCGAGCGCCTTGCGCGCACCTACGCGAGCGATCCGCGCTTCCTCGATCAGGGCAAGAACGCGCTCGCGCTCTGGATCGAGGTCGATCCGTACCGGCCGGAGCCGTATCAAATCCTGCGGCGCATGTACACGCAGGCGCGCCTCGCGGACGGCGCGTGGCTCGCGGCGCAAGCGCTCAACGTCCTCGGCCAGGCTCAGCCGGACGAGTCGCGCTTCTACCAGCGTTTCCGCCCGAGCGAGCTCGTGCAGGCGCGCCGCCGCCTCACGCCGGACGAATTCCTGGAGCTCGTCGTGCCCGAGGACGGCGAAGCGCTCATCACCTCGCTCTTTTCACTGATCGAACCGTACGTGCTCTCGACGCGCGGCCGCCCGGAATCGGCCTACGGTCTCGGTGTCGAGGACGAGCTCGACATGGAACGCTACCCGCACGGGCTCGTGTTCGCGTTCTATCACGGCGCGCAGATCCTCCCCGGCGACGAGCCGCGCATCTTTCAGCGCCAGAGCGACCCGGCGCGCGTGACGCCGCTCATGACGCCGTCGCCCTCGGTCGTGCTCGGCGCCGGCGCCTTCGCGGACGGCATGGGTCCGCTCGAATCGGCGTTCATCGCGGGCAGCGAGCTCGCCCACGCGCTCCCCGGCCTGCGCTTGCGCACGTTGCTCCCCAACCTGACGGCGCTCAAGAGCTGGCTCCTCGGGGCGATTCGTCTGGTCAAGCCGAAGTTCCCCGTGGCGCCCGAGCTCGAGGCGAGCGTCATCGACGCCGCGCGGGTGCTCGAGACCGCGGCGACGGGCGAGTACCGCGAGCACCTCGTGCACACGGTGTCGAAGCTCCTGCAGGACAGCGCCGCGCTCGACCTCAAGCGCTGGATCCGCAGCGTCGATCAGACGGCCGATCGCGCCGGGCTCATCCTCTGCGGCGATCTCGACGTGGCGGCGGGTCTCATCCGCAGCGAGCCGGCTCGCCAGGGCGCGCTCGATCCGGTCGCGCGGGCGCGTGACGCGCTCATTTACTCGGTGAGCGCCGCCCATCTCGAGGTGCGCGAGCGCCTCGCGATCGCCGTCGACTCCTGAACCATGTTGCGCCTCCTCCCGTTCGTCGCGTTCGCGGGCGCGTGCGCGTCGGCACCGCCGCCCGCCCCTGTTTCGCCCGCCCCGCCGGCGCCGGCTCCGAGCAGCGCCGTCACGCAGCGGCCCGCGGCCAAGCCGCCGTCGAAGGCGCCCGAAGTCGTGCCCGCCGCGGTGCCTCCGCCGCCCGCGGTTTGCGCCGAGTACGTCGCGCGCATGACGAGCGGTTGCGCCCCTCCGGGTCCCGTACGCGCGGCGCTCGCGGCCGCGCTCGTGAACGACGACGCGGCACGGCGCGACACGCTGCTCGCGTGCCTCGAGCCGAGCGAAGAGCTGCCGTTCGGCAGCGTGCACGCCCTGCGTGCCGAACTCGCGCCCGAGGCGTGCGGGGACGCGCTCGTGACGCCGCTGCTCGAGTCGCCCGCGAAGCCGCTCGGCGCCGAGCTCGAGAGCGCGCTCGTCGGGCTGATGTTGTCGGCGCGCTTCACGCGCTTGCTCGCCGACCCGCCGAAGCTCGAGGGCGCGGTCGACAAGCAGCGTTTTCGCGCGTTTTTCGTCGAACGCCTCTCGCCGTGGGTGCTCGCCGAAGCGGCGGCGATCGAGAAGCTCTCGGCCGAGGGCGCGCGGCTTTCGGGTTACGGCCGCGGCGTCGCCGCCATCGCCGCGGGCAACGCCGATCTGCGCTTCGTGCAAATGGTGCGCGACGTGCCGCTGCCCGACGAAATGAAAGCGGACCAGCAAGTCGTCGACGCGTACTACGGCGAGCTCGACCAAGCGCTCGAGCCGCGCAAGGTGCGGGGTCGTGACGCGGCGCTCGTCGGGTTGCGCACCTTCGCCGAGCTCGGCGCGATCGTCGACCCGCGCGTCACGCGCGCACGCGCACTCTTGAACGCGCTCTGGGCGGGGAGCCACATCGAGGCGCTCGATCGCTTGATTCTGCCGCCCGCCGACGCGCCGGACACGGCGACGCCGGAGGTCGTGCTCGCCGCGCGCCTGCCCACGTTTTACACGAAAACCTGGCTCGCCGAGCTAGACCCGAGCGAGCCGAAGCTCCTCCGCGCGCTGCTCGAACGCGGCGTGCCGGCCGCTTTTCGCGCCAAGCTCGACGCGGCGAAACTTTCCGAGCCGGCGCGCGTCCTCTACGCCCGTGCTCTCGTGCAGAGCGGCCGCCAATTCTTCCGCGCGAGCGACTTCAAACGAGCGCGGAGCGTGCTCGGCGCGTCGCCGCCGGGCGACCTCGCGCGCTTGCTCGCGGCGCTCGCACAGGCGCTCGAGGACGGACCTGCGGACGCGACCGAGCTCATGCTGAAGGGACCGTTCGTGCGCGGCACGGGCGACGTGAGCGCGCTCGACGCCGAAGCCGCGCGTCACGGCCGCTTCGCCGGCTACGCCGCGTTGGACGCCGCGCTCGTGCTCGCGCTCGCGCCGAAGCAGGACGACGCGGCGTTTTGGGACGGCATCGCGAAGCGCTTCGATCGGGCCGAAAAATTGCTCGCGACCGAGCCGCGCCCGCCGGCCGAGCTCCAGGGCAAACGCGTGCGCGAGTTCGGCGACGCCGCGCGCGCGACGGCCGCGGCCGTGCGCGCCCAGCATTGAAATGGCGACGGCGGTCGAGCCCACGACGGAACGCCACGCCGCGGTCCGACGCGTGCTCTGGGTCACGCTCGCGCTGAACATCGTCGTCGCCGCGGCGAAGATCGCGTACGGCCACGCCGCCCACGCCCTCTCGATCCGCGCCGACGGCTTTCATTCGCTGACCGATTCGTCGAACAACCTGGTCGGGCTGCTCGGCGTCTGGTGGGCGAGTAGTCCCGCCGACGAAGGTCATCCTTACGGACATTCGAAGTTCGAGGTGTTGGCCGCCGGTCTCGTCGGGCTCTCGCTGCTCGGCATGGCCTACGACGTGGCGAAGGGCGGCATCCTGCGGCTGACGGGCGCGCCCACTCCGCCGCCGACCATCGACGCCATGGCTTTTTTCGTGCTCGTCGGCACGCTGGCCGTCAACGTCGGCGTTTCGCGCTGGGAGCGGCGCCGTGGCGAGGAGCTCGCGAGCCCGATGCTCACGAGCGACGCCCTCCACACGAGCTCGGACGTGCTCGTGACCATCGGCGTGCTCGTTTCGGTCGCGCTCGTGCGCTTCGGCTATCCGATGGTCGACGTCGTCGCGGCGATCGGCATCGCCGGGTTCATCGCCTGGGCGGGCGTGGGCGTTTTGCGTACGAACCTCGCCTACCTCGCGGATTCGGCGCGACTCGACCCCGAGCACATCGTCGCCGTCGCTCGCACCGTCCCGGGCGTCGCGAGCGCGCACAAGGTGCGGACGCGCGGCATGCCGGGAAGCATCTACGTCGATTTACACATCCAGGTGGCGCCGCACCTCACCGTCGTCGACGCTCACCGCGTCACGCACTGGGTGATCGACGCCATCAAGGCGGGATTTTCGGGCGTGAGCGACGTGCTCGTCCATACCGAGCCGGCGCGCGCGGACCAGCCGTACATCCCGCTGCCGGACGACACCCCGAGCGGTGCCTCGCGTTGAGTGAGCACGCGCGGCGTCGAGGGCAAGAGGTCGTTCCTGAGTAACGCGACGAACGGCCCGCGCGCGTCCACGACGGCATAGTGAGCCGCGAGAAAGGCGCGTAGCGGCAGGAACGCTTCGAGCGGATCTCCGCCCATCTCCTTGAAGTAGCTCGACCAGAGGAAGAGGCTCGGAGGTCGTTCCGCGACTTCCGCGAAGAAGCGCTCGAGCGCCGGACCGGGGCGTAGCTTCATCGGGCCGAACCCGTTGTTGCAGGTGTTCGTGTTGATGGTGGTGACGGCCGCGACGACCTTGAAGACGCGACCCGGCGCGCGCCGCGCGCAATGTTCGTAGACGCTCCAGGCGCTCCAGCCCCAGCCGAGCACGGGCTCGTTTCGCGGCAAGAACGGCGCGACCTCGCGGCACACGTCTTCGATTTCGTGGTCGCGCTCCGCCATGTAGTGCACGTAGCCCCAACGCTGCACGAAGCCCGGCGACGCGGCGACGAGTCCGAGCGCGAGCGTCGCGGGCAAGAGCGCGAAACGAACGCGCTCGACGCGATCGAGCACGAGCGCGAGCACGCCGGCCGGGCGAACCGCGATCACGGCGAGTGCGGGCCAGAGCTGCACGTTGTCGTGCGAGAAGAAACGCAGCGTGTAGCTCACGCCCAGGAACGCGGCGACGAGGAAGAGCCAGCCCGCGAAGGCGAGGCGCGACTGCGGCTCGCGGCGCGAGAAGAGCGTGCTCGCGCCGAGCGCGCCGAGCGCGATGAGCCCCGGCATTTGCTCGAAGAGGCAGGGCACGCCGGCCCAGATCGCGCGGACGCGCCCGCCGAGCGCTTGGGCGACGATGGCGACGTATTCGTTGCCGAAGGCGGCGACCTCGCCGAGACCGCGCCGGAGTCCGCCGAGCTCACCGGCCAGAGCGAACGGCAGGGCGATGAGCGTCGCGGTCGCCGCCGCGCCGGCCAAGCCCGCGCCAATCGCGACGGCGACGCGCGTGAACTTCTTCCGCGCGAGCTCGTGGAGGAGCAGCGCCGCGAACAGGAGGCACACCGGCCACGCCGACGGCTTGATCGCGACGGCGAGCATCGAGGCGAGTCCGCTCCCGAACCAGAGCAACGCCGCCCGGCGCGTGTCCACGGCGAGCGTCGCGGCCGTCGCGCAGGCCGCGGCGGCCACGAACGGCGTCGCCATCCAAAACGAGTAGTTGATGTCGCCGTCCGACGCGATGACCGCGCAGGCGGCGTGAAGCACGGCCGCACGCGGACCGGCCCCCTTGTTCCACACCGCCGCCGCGAGCGCGCCGGTCGCGAGCGAGAGCGAGGCGCCCCAGACCACCGCCGCCGCCCACACCGCCCGCATGCCGCCGAGGGCGAGCAGCGGGGCGAACAGGAGAAACGCGCCGGGCGGCTTGATTTCCGCCGAGTTGACGTACGGAAGGGCGCCCGTCACGAGCAGCCGCGCGTTGTAGGCGATTCCCGCGACGTCCGGATTGCGGAACGCGGGGTCGAGAACGCCGTGGCCCTCCCAGAAGGCGTGGCAAGCGAAGCAAATCAGAATCGCGAGCGGCCACGCCCCTCGGGAAAAGGGCATCCTAAACCGGGATACGGAAAGCCTCCTGCTCGGAAATGGCGAGGAATTACGCGCTCGAAGCGCGAGCCCTTATGCTATCGTCCATCGTTCCGTTCTCGCTAGGGGAATCCATGGAAGGCACGACACTCGAGCCCGGGACCTTGGTCGAGCACCGCTACCTCATCCGCCGCTTCATCGCGGCCGGTGGCGTAGCCCAGGTGTACGCGGCCACGCATCGCATCACCGGCCGGGAGGTCGCGCTCAAGATGCCGCGCACCGACGGCGTTCGCGACCCACTCGTACACGAGCGCCTGTTGCGTGAAGGACACGCGGTCGCGCGGGCGAAGCATCCCGGCGTGGTCGAGATCGTCGACGCGGGGGAATACAACGGAGCGCCCTACCTCGTCTTCGAGCTGCTCGAAGGGCGGACCCTCGGCGGCCTGCTCGCCGCGCGCAGCCGACTCAGCTGGGAGGAGGTCGCGTTCATCGGGCAGAAAATCGCCGAGGTGGTCGGCCATTGTCACCAGCGCGGCGTCATTCATCGGGATCTGAAGCCCGACAACATCTTCGTCCTGCCGACCGCGATCTTCTCGCTCAAGCTCTTCGATTTCGGCATCGCGCAGCTCGCCCCGGCGGCGGAGGGCGAGTCGAAGGCGAAGCTCACCCAGGTGGGTTCGATCGTCGGTACGCCCGAGTACATGGCCCCCGAGGCGCTCCAGATGGACGGCGATCAGGACCAGCGCGTCGACATCTACTCCCTCGGCGTCATCCTGTTCGAGCTCTTGACGGGGTCGGTGCCGTTCGAAGGACGCTACGCCGACGTCTTGATTCGCCTTTCGACCCAGCCGCTGCCCTCGCTCGCGAAGCTCCGCGCCGACGTACCCGCGAACCTGGTCGCCGCGGTCGAGCGCTGCCTCGCCCGCGACAAAGCCGCGCGCTTCGCCAACATGGCCGACGTCTCGCTCGCGCTCGCGAGCATGGTGTTGCCGTTGCCCGCGGCGCCGGTCGGCGGCGGGGTGACTCGTGCGGACGCCGCGCCCGGCGACGGCACGGGTACGAAGCGCACTCAGGCGGACACGCCGGCCGCGTTCAAGGCGGCGCCGGCGGTCGGCAAGCGCCGGTTCGCGCGCGCCCCTTACACGACGCCCGCTCAGCTCACATTGCCCGGCGGCGAAGTCGTGGCCGGTCAGGTGGAGGAGATTTCCGAGGGTGGGGTGCAATTCATCGCGCCACGGGGCCTCGCCGCCGGGGAGAAAGGCGACTTTCGCTTTGCCGAGCCGCTCACCGGAAAGGTGTTGCGCACGGGCGCCGTCTCGCGCTGGACCAAGGCCGCGCGCGCCGGGCGTCACGCGACGGGCTTCGAGTTTCAAGGCGTGTCGGAAGAGTCCCGCGCTTCGATCCGCAAGTACGTCGAGCTCATGGGCGGCAGCTGACGACGCGCGCTCGTTCGGCGCCCGCCGTCACTTACGGATGCAAATGAAGCTCGCGTCGCCGGGGCCTCGGGCTGACCGAGTGGGAAATCGCTGTTACGCTTGAGAGCGGTGAACGGACTCCGCTTGCTTGGTTTTGGCCGAGCGCTCGTTGCGGCGATGGCGACGCTCGTGATCGTGTTCGCGTGTTCGACGCCGAGCTACAACTTCGTCAAGAACAACGACCTCGGGCATTGCTCGAACGGCGTGCTCGACGCGGATACGGGCGAGACGGACGTCGACTGCGGCGGTCCGGATTGCCACGGCTGCACCCTCGGCGGCCAATGCAACGTGCAGTCCGATTGCTCCGAGGGTCAGTGTTTGGCCGGCTACTGCCAGACGCCCGGCTGCTCGAACGGCGTGCAAGACGGGCAGGAGACCGCCGTCGACTGCGGCGGCACGTGTCCGGGGTGCGCGACGGGCCAGCCCTGCAACGTCGACGGCGATTGCGCGAGCGGCGTTTGCCCCGACGGCCACTGCGCGAGCGCGACCTGCAACGACATGGTCCGCAACGGCCAGGAGCTCGGCATCGATTGCGGCGGCCCCAAATGCGACGGCTGCCCGATCGATTCGCCCTGCAACGTCGACGGGGACTGCCTGAGCGGCGCCTGTGACCCGACCACGCACAAGTGCGTCCTGTCGTGTCTCCCGGGGACGGCGGACTGCAACGGCGATCCGAGCGACGGCTGCGAGACGAATACGCTCACGGACACGAGAAGCTGCGGCACGTGCGGGCATCAGTGCGACCTACCGAACGCCGACTCGCTCTGCGTGGGCGGCCAATGTCAGATCGACAAGTGCCGCGGCGCGTTCGACCGCTGCAGCACCGATCAAGGCGACGGTTGCCAGACGAACACGGACAACGACGTGTCGAACTGCGGCGGCTGCGGCATCGAATGCGCGGCGGTGAACGGCACGCCGAGCTGCGTCAGCGGCAACTGCCAGATCGATTGCGCGGCCGACTTCGGGGATTGCGACGGGGATCCGAGCAACGGCTGCGAAGCGTCCACGAAGGACGTCGACAACTGCGGCAGCTGCGGCAACAAGTGCCCGGCGCCCGGCGGCAAGACGCCGAACTGCGTCAAGGGCAAGTGCGGCACGAGCGTTTGCGACACCGGCCTCGGCGACTGCAACGGCAACGGCACGTGCGAGTTCGACATCACGAGCGATCCGATGAACTGCGGTCGCTGCGGTCGCGTGTGCTCGGCGCTGCACGGCAATGCCGACTGCGAGAACGGCGAGTGCGTCATCACGTCGTGCGACGACGGGTTCGCGAATTGCGACAGCGACGCCAGCGACGGCGGTTACGCCAACGGTTGCGAAGCGGATCTCTCGAGCAACTCCGACAACTGCGGCGGCTGCGGCAAGGCGTGCTCCTTCAAGCACGGCATGGGCGCGTGCCAGACGAGCAGCTGCACCGTCACGTCGTGCGACGCCGGGTTTTTCGATTGCGACATGGACGCGTCGAACGGCTGCGAAGCCGAGATCAGCAGCGACCCCACGAATTGCGGCGGCTGCAATCACGTCTGCACCGCGCAGAACGCGACGCCCACGTGCACCGACTCGCAGTGCGGCGCGGTGTGCACCGCTCCGTTCGATCATTGCGTCAGCGGCGCGAGCGGCTGCGAGACGGACACCTCGAGCAACACGCAGCACTGCGGCGACTGCACCACCGTGTGCTCGCAAGCCGGCGCCACGAGCGCCAGCTGCAAGAACAGTCAGTGCCAGCCGCCGACCTGCGACTCGAGCCATCTCAATTGCGACGCCAGCAAGTCGGGCGGCAACGCGAACGGTTGCGAGACGGACATCACGCAGCCCGCGAACTGCGGCGCGTGCGGCAACGTCTGCCCGAGCTCCGCGCCCGCGTGCGTGAGCGTCGGCGGCGCTTACCGCTGCCAGGCGACCGTCACGCACGTGAACGACGTGAACGGGAGCGCGACCGGGACGACGCTGAGCATCGCGCACACGCTCGGCGCGGGAACGAATCGGCTGCTGCTCGCCGCCATCGTCATGGAGAGCACGAACACGTCGGGGCTCGCGGGCGCGCGACCCGCTTCCGTGCTCTACGGCTCCGTCGCGATGACCGCGAGCGGCTCGCAAACGAGCGATACCGGCGCGGCCGCTTACGACAATCCGTACGTCTACTACTACTACCTCACGGAACCCGACCTCCCGGCCTCGGGCCAGACCTTGAAGATCACCGGGACGGCCAACAAGGTGGACATGGTCGCGGCGGAGCTCGTCGAGTTCGCGGGCGTCGACCCGACGAACCCGATCATCCTCGGCACGGGCAAGGCCCTCGCGAACAGCGGCGGCTCCTGCGCCGCGACCGGGCCGGTCACGACGACCCTGCCCGGCACCACGCTCTTCGTTCTTTCGGCCGCGCACTACGCGGGCACGGCGACCGTGACCGGCGCCCAACTCGTGAACCCACCGCTCTGGAACCCGGGGCAAATTGGGGCGAACCAGGTTCGGGCCTACGCGACCTACGGCGGCACCGACGCGACCGTCATCGCGCCCGGTACTTACACCATCGGATTTACTTACCAGTGGTGTAATCCGGCCGGCGTGCTTCCGATCGGCGTCGTTCCCTACCGCCAGCCGTGAGAGCTCCGGGGCGAGGCTTCGAGTTCGTCGGGCTTTGGGGCACTTGGGGAAACTCGGAAGCTCCGCTACGCTAGGCTGATCCAACCTTGAGCTCATGATTTCTCGGCGCATCGCTCCCCTCCTCGTCGCCTTTGCGGCAGCGACGGCGCTCGGCGGCGCACCCGCCACGGCTCGCGCCGACGGACCCACGGCCGCGGATCTGAAGAAGGCGCGCGCCCAATTCCAGCGCGGCATCGAGCTCGAACAGGCGAGCAACTGGTCCGAAGCCATTCAGCAATTTCGAGACGTCGGCGCGGTGCGCATGACCCCGCAGGTGCGCTTTCACATCGCGTACTGCGAGGAAGGCCTCGGGCGTCTGGTGACGGCGCTCGGCGGCTACGAGCTCGCGCAGAACGAAGCCGATCAGGTGGGCTCCGACTTCAAGCACGAGGTCGAGAACGCGATCAGCGAGCTCCGCGCGCGAATTCCCAAGCTTTTCATCGATCGCGGGAAAAATGCGGATGCCGCGCTCGTGCAGCTCGACGGCGTCGATCTCGGTGCGAGCTCCGTCGGCGTCGAAGTGCCGCTCGATCCGGGCCCGCACACGGTCACCGCGACCGCTCCCGGCTACCTCCAATTCACCGCCACGCCGGACCTCAAAGAGAAGGAGGTGACGCACGTCACGCTCGATCTCGAGCCGGAGCCGGAGCCCGTGGCACCCCCGCCGCCGCCCGAAAAGAAGATCATCGTGATCGAGGAGCAGCAGACCCCGAACCGCACCATTCCCTACGTTGTGGGCGGTGCCGGCATCGGCGCGCTCGCGGGCGCGGGCGTGCTTTTCGCGCTGCGTCAGGCGACGAATGCCCAGCTCCAAAAGGACTGTCCGAACAAGGATGCATGTCCGGAGTCCAATCGCGGCACTTACAATCGACTGAAAGCTTACGATGTCGCGACACCGATCGTCGCGGGCGTGGGAGTCGCCGCCGTCGGCGCCGCGGCGGCGCTGATCCTGTTCGAGAAAAAACCACCGCCCAAGGAGACTGAAGAAAAAGAGTCGCTGCGACTCTTGCCGAGTGCTCCGGGCGCGTTCGCCGGCGTCTCGCTCGACGGCAGGTTTTAGCGCCGTTTCATCCGCTCGGGTTGCGATCGCGTGCGCCCGACCCGAGCGAGCGCGCACGCGCGTGAACGCGAAGACGCGCGCTTTCTGTGAACGAAGCGCGAACGACACTGGTACACTATTAAGCAGTGGACCTTTTGCGCTTGGTATCGGTTCGTCGTGCCCTCTTCGCGTTCCTGGGCGTCGCCGCGGCCGTCGCGTGCTCGAGCCCCGAGTACCACTTCGTGCCGGACCAACCGAACACGCCGGCTTCTTCCGAACCGGGCGAAGCAGGAACCGGTTCCATGACGCCCCCGCCGCCGCCGGCG
This sequence comes from Polyangiaceae bacterium, assembly GCA_035499895.1. GTDB lineage: Bacteria > Myxococcota_A > Polyangia > Polyangiales > Polyangiaceae > PMG-095. The sequence goes on from DATJXW010000100.1 coordinate 50,292, forward strand.
CCGCCGCCCCCGTCGACGCCCACGGCGTGCACCTCGGACGACGACTGCGCGAGCCTCGCGGACACGACGCTCTGCGACCCGACCGCCGGCTATTGCGTCGAATGCGATCCGGCTCGCGAGGCCACGCTCGCGCGCTGTCACGAGGGAACGTACTGCGGTGCGAACGGGAGCTGCACGCTCGGCTGCCAGAACGACGCGGACTGCGGCACCATCACCTGCGACACGACGCGCGGCCTGTGCGTGAACTGCACGCAGGACGCGGACTGTGCTCCGGGCACGACGTGCACGGCCAGCGTCTGCACGCCGAGCTGCACCGACAACTCCGGGTGTCCGTACGCGTGGCTCTGCTGCGACGGGACGTGCAAAAATCCGGAGACAGACGCGACCGCCTGCGGCGTGTGCGACAAGGCTTGTGACCCCGGCGGCGCGTGCTGGAACGGCGTCTGCGGCGAGGGTCCGTGCATGCCGGGCACCGCCGAGTGCGACGGGGACGCGTCGAACGGCTGCGAAACGCCCGTCACCGACGACCCCAAAAACTGCGGAAAATGCAACCTGACCTGCGCGTCGAACTTCTGCGCGGGCGGTCAGTGCACGACCATGGGCTGCGAGCCCGGCACGGCGGACTGCAACGGTCTCGAAGAGGACCAGTGCGAGACCGATCTGACCAGTGTCGACAACTGTCAGATGTGCCGCAACAAATGCAGCGCGAACCACGGCACCCCGTCGTGCGGCAAACACGGCTGCGAGATCGCGTGCGACGACGGCTACGACGACTGCGACGCCGACGTCACGAACGGCTGCGAGATCAACCTGCAGACGGACATCGATCACTGCGGCGGCTGCGACACCTCGTGCACGAACGACCACGGGACGACCGAGTGCAAGGACGGCGAATGCACGCCGCGCTGCGCGCAGGGCTTCAGCGACTGCGACGGGGACCCGTCGAACGGCTGCGAGACGAACACGAACACCGCGCTCGGCCATTGCGGCGCCTGCGGCAACGTGTGCATGCCGGCGAACGGCAGCGGTAAGTGCGCCGACGGCGTGTGCAGCGTGACGTGCAAGGCGGGCTTCGCCGACTGCGACGGCAACTCGGCGAACGGCTGCGAGGCCGATTTGAGCAAGCCCGAGACGTGCGGCAGTTGCGACAACTCGTGCTCGGCGAACGGCGGGAAGGCAAGCTGCCTCGATCCGTCGAAGGGCACCTGCGGCATCACGTGCGACCCGGGTCACGCCGACTGCGTCAACGGCATCGCCGACGGCTGCGAGACGGACACGACCGTCAGCGTGAACAACTGCGGCGGCTGCGGCAACGTCTGCACGTCGACGGTCGGAACGCCGGCTTGTCAGGCGTCCACGTGCGGCGTCTCGACGTGCACGGATCCGAACGCCGAGTGCGTGCCGAACGACGGGAAGAACTGCGAAACCAACATCACGAACGACCCGAACAACTGCGGCGGCTGCGGCAACGCTTGCTATTACAAGAACGGCAAGGGCGCGTGCGCGAACAAGAAGTGCCAGCTCAGCTCGTGCACGACGGGTTACGCCGATTGCAATCAGGTCGATACCGACGGCTGCGAGACGACGCTCGGAACCACGTCGAACTGCCGGAGCTGCGGCGAGAGCTGCACGAACGCCCACGGCATGAACCAGTGCACGTCGACCGGCTGCCAGCCGACGTGCGCGGCGGGCTGGGGTGACTGCGACGGCAACAAGAACAACGGCTGCGAGACCCAGCTCAACACGCTGACCGACTGCGGCGCGTGCGGCCGCTCCTGCACGAAGGCGCACGGCACGCCCACGTGCGCGTCGGGCAGCTGCCAGATCGCGGCGTGCAACACCGGCTGGGACGACTGCAGCGCGAACGAAGCCACGGCGAACGACGGGTGCGAGACCCAGCTCAACACGCTCTCGAATTGCAACGGCTGCGGCGTCGCGTGCAGCCTCGCGCACGGCACGGCGTCGTGCGGGACGGGCCAGTGCGTGCTCACGGGCTGCAACTCGGGCTTCGCGGATTGCACGAGCCAGGCCGGCTGCGAGACTCAGCTCGGCACCACCTCGAACTGCAGCGCTTGCGGCGACGCGTGCAGCAACGCCCACGGGAGCACGGCGTGCAACGGCAGCGCGCCGAATTTCGCCTGCAGCCCGACCTGCGCGAGCGGCTTCAAGAGCTGCGACGGGAACGCGGGCAACGGCTGCGAAACCGACGTGCACACGCTCGCGAACTGCGGCGACTGCGGCGCGACCTGCAACCTGCCGAACGCCGCCTCGTCGTGCTCCACCGGGTCGTGCGTGGTCTCGAGCTGCAGCGCGGGCTTCCTCGACTGCACGAGCCAGGCCGGGTGCGAGACGGCGTCGGGGACGACCTCGAATTGCCGGACGTGCGGGGAGTCGTGCACGAACGCGCACGGCACGTCGGCCTGCAACACGAGCAGCGGCTGCACCTTCACGTGCAGCGGCTCGGATTGGGGGGATTGCGACTCGAACCCCAACAACGGCTGCGAGACGTCGCTCACGAGCCTCACGAGCTGCGGCACCTGCGGCAAGGTGTGCGACATCCCGAACTCGAGCGAGTCGTGCAGCACCGGCACGTGCCTGGCCACGACCTGCGCGGCCGGGTTCGACGACTGCGACTCGAACGGGAGCTGCGAGACGCAGCTCAACACGGTGACGAATTGCAACGCGTGCGGCCACGTCTGCACGGCCCAGAACGGCACGACGAGCTGCACGGGGTCGCCCGGCGCCTACGTCTGCACGCCGAGCTGCAGCGCGGGCTTCAAGAGCTGCGACGGCAACCCCGACAACGGCTGCGAGCGCAGCATCCGGACGCTCACCGATTGCGGCGACTGCAACGTCGCCTGCTCGTTCGCGAACGCTTCGGCGTCGTGCGGGACGGGCACGTGCACGTTCGGCTCGTGCACGGCCGGGTTCGCGAACTGCGACAACAACACGAGCAACGGTTGCGAGGTGCAGCTCGGGACCACGTCGAATTGCGCGACCTGCGGCGACGCCTGCACGAACGGTCACGGCACCACGGCCTGCAGCGGCACGCCCGGCAACTTCGCGTGCACGCCCGCCTGCGCGAACGGCTTCAAGAGCTGCGACGGCAATCCGGACAACGGTTGTGAAACGCCGCTCAACACCGCGACCGATTGCGGCAATTGTGCGACGCCCTGCGCGCTGCCGAACGGCAGCTCGTCGTGCGCGACCGGGACTTGCACCCTCACCGGCTGCAACACGGGCTTCGCCGACTGCAACGCGAACCCCGGCTGCGAGACGGCGCTCGGAACGAACACGAACTGCGCGTCGTGCGGCGACGCGTGCGTGTCCCTGAACAGCGTGAACAGCTGCGTCGGCACGCCGGGCGCGGCGGCGTGCGTGCCGGTGTGCAACACCGGGTTCAAGAGCTGCGACGGCAACCCCGACAACGGCTGCGAGCGCAGCATCACGAGCCTCACCGACTGCGGCGATTGCAACGTCGCGTGCTCGTTCACGAACGCGAGCGCGACGTGCGCGACCGGCACGTGCACGTTCGGCGCCTGCAACTCGGGCTTCGCCAACTGCGACGGCAGCACCGCGAACGGCTGCGAAACGCCGCTCGGCAGCGCGTCGAACTGCTCGGCCTGCGGCGACGTGTGCTCGAACTCGCACGGCACGACCTCGTGCGATTCGACGAAGAACGAGTGCGCGCCGGTGTGCAGCACCGGCTTCGGCGACTGCGACGGCAATCCGAGCAACGGCTGCGAGGCGGATCTCACGACCGCCAGCGCGTGCGGCGCGTGCGGCAACGTCTGCAACGGCGCCACGCAGGATTGCGTGAACAGCGGCGGCGTCTACAAGTGCCAGGCGCGCGTCACCTACGTGAGCGACGTCGAGAGCTCGGCGAGCGCCACGACCCTCGATCTCTCGACGACGCTCGCCACGGGCACGAACCGCATGGTGCTCGCGACGGTCGTGACCGAGAGCACGAACACGGCCGGCTTCGCGGGCGCCACCCCGACGGCCGTCACCTACGGCACGATTCCGATGACCCTCGGCGCTTCCCAAACGAGCGACGCCGGAGCCGCCGCCTTCGATAACCCGTACCTCTTTTACTACTACCTCACCGACACGGGCACGAACCACCTGCCGGCCTCGGGCACGCAGAGCCTGCACGTCGCGGGGACGACCAACAAGGTCGTGATGATCGCTGCGAACCTGAGCGAGTACACGGGCGTCAATCAGACCGCTCCGTTCGTCGTCGGCACCGGGAAGATCCTCACGAACTCCGGCGCGTCGTGCGTGGACACGAGCGCCGTCACCACCACGCTCACCGGAACCGCGCTCTTCGTCGCGTCGGCGGCCCACTACTCCGGCACCGCGACCGTGACGGGCACGCAGCTCATGACGACGCCGATCTGGAATTCCGGAAGCATCGGCAATCAGGTGCGCATCTACGCGACGTTCGGCGGGACGAACTCCGTCATTCTCGCTCCGGCCGCGTACACCATCGGCTTTACCTGGCAGTGGTGCAGTCCGGCCGCCGAGTTGCCGCTCGGCATCGTGCCGTACCGGCAGCCCTGAACGGCTCGCGATCGCGGGCGACCCGCGACGCGCGCTCAGAAACCGGGGTCGTTACGCCACTTCTGCGGCTTCTTCGCAGTCGTGGTCGGCGGGGTGGCGGTCGTGGAATGGCCCGTCCACTTGGACGGGCGCGCCGTGGCCGTGGTCGCGGTCGTCGTCGTCGCCGACGGTTCGGGGGCGGCCGTCGCGGATGCCTCGGGCGCCGGCGCAGCGCTCGGCTCGGGCGACGCTTTTTCTTCCACGTGCGGCGGCGTCGGCTCGCTGAGCGGCGCGGTCGGGACGGCGGCCGTCGCCGGCGCCTCCTTGTGCGCGTTGCGCGTGATCGAGAACGCGACGCCCCCGACGACCAGCGCGAGCGCAGTCACGCCGATCGGCAACCGCAGGCGCTGCCAGGTCGTCGGCGGGACGAAGTCGGGCGTCGTGAGCAGATCGTTCGTCGGGCGGGAGAGCCCCACCGCGGACAAGCTGCTCACGCTGGACGTGTTCGAGCCCGAGATGCCCTCGAGCCCGGCGCCGGGTGCGATCGACGCGCGATCGGCGCGGCGTAAAGCCTCGGAAAGCGCGGCTTTTTGCTGCTCGTGCTGCGCGCCGAGCAGGCCGTGGATGAACGCCGCCACGCGCTCACCGCCGTGCGAGCGCTCCGACTCGGGCAGCGTGTGCTCGAGGGCGCGCGCGAACTCGAGCGCCGACGAGTAGCGCTTGTCCGGATCCTTCGCGATCGCCTTCATGAGCACCGCTTCGAGCTCGTGCGGGTACGTCATGAAGCGGCTCGGCGCCGGTGCCGGTTCGGGCGAGGAGATGGCGAACAAGGTCGCCCCTTCCGACTCGCGCCGAAACGGGTGCTTGCCGGTCGTCACCGCGTAGAGGACGACGCCGAGCGCGAACACGTCCGCGCGCCGGTCGAGCGGATCACCCCGGATCTGCTCCGGAGCCATGTAGCTGATCTTCCCCTTGAGCTGACCGGCGCGCGTCGCGCCGTCGCCGAGCGCGGTCGCTTTCGCCAGGCCGAAGTCCACCATCTTCGTCAGGCCGTCGTGCCCAACCAGGATATTTTGCGGGGAAACGTCGCGGTGAACGAGGCCGATGTACGAGCCTTCGTCGTCCTTGAGCTCGTGCGCGGCGTGCAAGCCTTCGGCGGCGTGCGTGAGGATGTGAATCGCGACGGGCGCGGGGATCCCGGCGGCGCTCTTCGCCGCCTTCATCACCTGATTCAGCGGCACGCCGTCGAGCCACTCCATCGCGATGAAGAGCACGCCGCTCATCTCGCCGAGGTCGAGCACCTCGACCACGTTCGGGTGGTGGATGCGCGACGCGAGCGACGCCTCGTCGAGGAACATCCGTTCGAATTGCGGATCCTCGCTGAGCTTCGGCAGCATCGTCTTCACGGCGACGATCTTCTGGAAACCGCGCGACCCCTTCAGGCGCGCAGCCCACACCATCGCCATGCCGCCCGCCGCCACGGGCAAAAGGAGCTCGTACCGACCCAGCACGTCGCCCGGGCCGACGACCCGTGCGCCACTCAAATCCTCTGGTAGCGGATGCGTGCTCACGCCTGCCTGGGAACTATCCCAGAACCCGGCGCGCGCTCAAGGCCGAGCTCTACCCACCTCAAC
>DATJXW010000101.1:0-18105 GCA_035499895.1 Polyangiaceae bacterium
GGGTGCGGCCTGGCCGAGCGGCCGCGCGCGCTCGGTGCGGCGAGGTTTGGTACCCGGAGCGCGTCGGGCGAGGCGAATCGCCCGGTCGGCCACCCGTGGTCGCACCAATCGACAGCGCGTGGCCTTGTATGCGTGACACCCGCGCTGATCGAGGCTAAGGCCGAACTGTGAGCGGAGAGAAATCCGAGCGACCGGCTCCTTCGGAGCGACCCGGGGCGGATCGAAGGAGCGCCGATCGCATCGACGTCGTCTGGTCCGTCGACTGCGAGACCGAGGACACGTTCCTCTACGCGAACATCACGAACATCTCCGAGGTCGGCATCTTCGTGCGCACGAACGAGCCGCTCGAGGTGGGCACGCGCGTCACGCTCAAGTTCGCTCCGCCCGGCAGCCACGATCCGCTCGTGCTCACGGGCCAGGTGCAGTGGGTGAATCCCATTCGCATGCTGGCGAGCAACCCGAACCCCGGCATGGGCATCCGCTTCATCGATCTCAATCGCGACAGCCGCGAGCGCTTGGTCGGCGTCGTTCGCACCATCGCGTACGTGCGAAGCTCGACGAACTGAGCCGTTCTCGGCGCGGCAGCCACGCGCCCAGCTTGCCAACCGGCCGAATTTTTGCCAGAAGGTAGCCGGCCGCTCGCGGCCGTGCCTCATGCGTCCTCGTTTTTCCGCTGATTATCGCACCCTGCTCTGGGTCGGGCTGACGATGCTGACCGTGGGGGTTCAGTTCGCGCGGCCCGACCTCGTCAAGTACCTCTGGTGGCTGAGCTGCTACTTCGCGCTCACGTGCGGCGTCATCGCGCACAACCACAACCACTGCCCGACGTTCGCTTCGAAGGGCGCGAACCAAGTCTTCGGTCACGTCATCTCGACGTTCTACGGGTACCCCGTCTTCGCGTGGATCCCGACTCACAACCTGAACCATCACAAGTTCGTGAACCGAGCGGGGGACGCGACCATCACCTGGCGCTTCACGAACAAGCGGACGGCCTGGGTCGCGGCGACCTACTTCTTCGTCTCGAGCTACTACCAGGGCTACCCGATCCGCGCGTTCATCAAGAAGGCGCGCGAGCAGAACCCCGCGCTCCATCGCCGCATCGTCTCGCAGTACACGGTGTTCATCGCGAGCCACGTCGTGCTCCTCGCCCTCGCGGTGGCGCTCCACGGCGTCAAGGTCGGTCTCTACGTGTACGTGCTCGCGTGCGTCGTGCCGGCGTTCTTCGCGCTCTGGACGATCATGCTCTTCAACTACGAGCAGCACGTGCACACCGACCCCTGGTCGAAGCACAATCATTCGCGGAGCTGGGAAGGCGCGTGGTTGAACTTCCTGCTCTTCAACAACGGCTACCACGCCGCGCACCACGAAAACGCGGGCACGCACTGGAGCAAGCTCAAAGCCGTGCATCGTGAGCTTGCGCCGAAGATCGATCCGCGCCTCGTCGTGAAGCACAATCTCTGGTGGTACTTCGCGAAGCAGTATCTCTTCGCGCCGATTTTCCCGAGCCTCGGCTCGGTGCAGGTCGGGCGCGCGCCGTTCGAGCCGCCGCAAGGCGAGCTCGAGGTGGTCGCTTCGGCCGACGTCGACGTGGGCGAAGCCGGCACGAACGCGGCGATGGTGAGCTGAGCGCGCCGGGCGCTCAGAACGCCGCGTTGTCGAGGGCGTTCGGCTTGGCCGGCGCCGCTTGTTTCTGCGAAGCGTTGGCCGGCGAGCTCGGCGCGGCCGAGGGCTGGGAGCCCGCCTCGAAGCCGTCCGTGCGTTTGGCCTTCGGCACGGAGCGCGCGGCGACCTGCGCCGGCGCGTCCACTTTGTCGAGCTGCGCGAGCGCGGCGCGAGCGCGCGGGGCGTACGTCGTGTCGTCGAGCAGCGCCTGGTAACTGCGGCGCGCCTTCTCGAGATCGCCCAGCACTTCGTAGCAGCCGGCGGCTTGCCACGTGGACTCGTAGCCGGCGCGCGTGCCGGGGTACCGCTGCGACACCTGGTCGAAGAGCGGCGCCGCGGTCCCGCAGCCGTCGCCGTTCTTCGCGGCCTGCGCGGCGTAGAGCGCGGCGTCGGGCGCGCGCGCGCCGCCGCGAGCGACCACGCCCTCGAACTGCTGGCGCGCCTCTTTGTAACGGCCAGCGTGATACGCGGCGAGCGCGGCTTGATAAATCGCGTCGGGGCCGCTGCCGTCGTCGCTCGCCGAGTCGCCGGCGGCGGTCGCGGCGGGCGGCGGGCTCGCCGCAAAAGCGGGCCTCGGTGCGGCTGCGGGCGCGGCTTCCTTGCGTTCGGCGGCGACCGGCGCCGCCGAGGCGAGCGCTCCGTGCGCGTCGACTCCGATGTCGCGCGCGGCGCCCTTCGGGAGCACGGTCACCGTTTCCGGATCCGTCTCGGCGACGCCGCGCTCCGTCACCGAAACCGTGTCGCGATCGCCCGGCTTGCCGCGGAAGAAGATGAGGCCGACGCCGATGAGCAAGAGCAGCGTCGCGGCCATCGCGAGCTGCGGGCGCATCGCGTAACCCGCGAGCACCGAGACCGCGCGCCCCGCCCGCTGCCGGAGCGGCAGGTGACCGCGCACTTGGCGCTCGGCTTCGATGATGCGGAGCTCGAGCCCGTCGGGCGGATCGACGAGCGGCAGCGCGCCGACTTCGCGCGTCGCGCGCAGGCCCGCGAGGATGCCGCGGCAGCGCGAGCAATGTTCGAGGTGACGGCGCGCCGCCGCGGCCGTGAGCTCGTCGAGCTCGTCGTAGAGGAGGTCGAGCACGATGCGATCGAAGCGCTCACAATCCATCGGAGCACCTCCTCGCGCCGGCGCGAGCCCTCGTGCAGGCGCGGGCCGCCGTGCAGCACGCTCGGTCAGCGGAGCGCACGGGCGTACTCCTCGTAGTCGGAAAGGCTCGTGCGCAGGCGATCGAGGGCGTAACGCATGCGGCTCTTGGCCGTATTTTCGGCGACGCCCGTCACCTCGGCGATCTCCTTGAACGACAGGTTGCCGATCTCGCGCAAGAGGTACACCTCGCGCTGATCGTCGGGCAGCGTCTCGACCGCTCGGATCAAAACGGCGCGCATCTGGTTCGTCGTCGTGCCGCGCTCGGCGTCGCCGCGCGGCTCCTCGCTCGCGACGACGTCGCCGAGCGAGCGCGCGTCGTCGGCCGGCCCGAGCGGCTGGTCGAGCGACGGGTGACGGCGGTGCGCCGCCTTGCGCAGCTGGTCCACGCAGAGGTTCCGCGCGATGGCGTACGTCCAGGTGGAGAAGCGCGCCTCGAGCTTGAACTCGCTCGCCTTCTGCACGACGCGCAAGAACACCTCTTGCGTGACCTCTTCGGCGACGGTTGGTTGTCTCAATTGACGGAGCACGAAGTTGTAGAGCGGGCGATGATGGCGGCGCACGAGCTCGGTGAACGCCCCGCGGTCGCCGCGCTGGTAGCGGACCATCAATGTTTCGTCGGATGCGTCGCCTTGGACCGCCGGCATTGAGAGCACGTGCGGCAGCCGCCGGGCGTGAGAGTCGAACCCGCCGGACGGGTGGGCCCGAGCGTCGAGCTCACCCATCACGTGCTTGAACGTCCGAGCGCTGGGTTCGGTCTCCGTCCGTGGCGCCTGATTCGAGAAGTACGCCCGGCGCCCGCGAGCAGCAAGACCCAAGTAAAATCCAATGGGTACCTGATGTTCCGGGCGGTCGGCCCATCTTGGACGTCGTGCGAGCGTGGAGCTTTGCTCCACTCGATGGTCAGGTTGCCACAAGAGAAAGTGAGCGCCCGACGAGTTCGGAGTGAGGATTCTCTTTCCGTCCGCCTCGGGAGGCGCAAGTATGCGGACCGCGAACTCATCACGGTGGAAAGAGCCGGTGAGGTTGGATCATCCAGCCCGCGCCGAGGCAATGAACGAGGGAACATGAAACGCTCGCTTCTCGCTCTGTCGCTGGTCGCCATCGCGGCCGTATCGCTCGGAGGACAAGCCCAGGGGCAGACCGTCAAAGCCACGGGCTCCGCCAAGGCCACCGCGACGGCCAAAGCCGCGCAACCCGCCACGACCGCGAGCGCCGTCACGACCGCGACACCGACGCCGCCCGCGAGCGCTCCGCCGGCGACGACGGCGGCCCCGGCGACCACCACGGTGCAACCGAACACGAGCCTCGCGCCCTCGCCGCCGGCAACCGCCGCCGCACCGACGCCGGCTCCGAGCACCACGGCCGCCGCCGCGCCCGCGGCCCCGGAAGCCATGGACGGCTCGACCTACGTCGTACGACTTCGGGATCTCGAGCAGCGCGTGGACGAGCTCAAAGAGCAAATCCGGCGTAGCCACACGCGGTTGAGCCTGCTCTCCGACACCATTCTCTCCGGCGGCGTCGGCGGGGCGCGCGCCGAAATCAACTTCCGTAACGAGCTCAGTAACGCCTTCCACCTGACGGGCGCGACCTTCGTTCTCGACGGCTCCGTTCAGTTCAACAAGCAGGACGACACGGGCGCGCTCGCCGAGCAGAAGCAGATCCCGATCTTCAGCGGCTCGATTCCGCCCGGCGATCACACGCTGCAGGTGGTGTTGAAGCTCCGCGGACACGGTTACGGCGTGTTCTCGTACCTGCGCGGCTACAAGTTCAACGTGCCGGCGACGCATTCGTTCACCGTCACGGAGGGCAAGGCGATCAAGCTCGACGCCATCGTCTGGGAAAAGGGCGACGTGACGACGCCGCTCGAGGAGCGTCCCGCAATCCGCTGGCAACAGACGGTGAGCTCGTCGGGTGACGAGGGGCATCCCGAAGCGACGCCCGCCGCGCCCGTGAAGGCGAACGTTTCCGGCAGCATTTCGGTCGGGGCTGGGGCGAAGTGATGCGAGCCCTGCCGACCTCCGCGCTCGCGCTGGGGTTGGCGATCGCGGGCTGGGCCACACCCGCCTTCGCCGACGCCGACGCCATTCGCGGTCGCGCCGAGATGAGCATCCGTGCCGTCGAGGCGGACGCCACCAAAGGCCCGGACACGAGCCGCTTTCGCTACATTCCACCGACGCCGGCTCAGCGCGTCGCGGCCGGGGAGCTGCTGCTCCGCACGGGCGACTACGACCGCGCGGTCGAAACCCTGAGCAAGGTGCTCGAGCTCTACACCCGCGGCGAGGTGCCGGACGACGCGTGCGCCGACGCGACGTTCCTCATCAGCGAGGCGTATTTCCAGTCGTCGCAGTATTCGTCCGCCCGCCGCCACTACCGCGAGATCTTCGACAAGGCGTCGCAGTCCGCGTACCAGGCGTACGCCGGCCGCTCGCTCAGCCGCCTCGTCGACATCGCGCTCCGCACGAACGATCTCGACAGCCTCGACTACGTCTTCACGCGCCTCTCGTCGCTGCCCGTCACCGATTCGAACGGCTCGCTCGCGTACGCCCGGGCGAAGGCGCTCTACGCGCGCCGCGCGCTCAGCGACGCGCAGACCGCCGTCGCGGCGGTGCCGCCCGGCTCCGAATTCGCGCTCCAGGGCCAGTACCTGCTCGGCGTGATCCTCACGAAGGAAGCGCTCGAGAACAAGAACCCGCAGCTCACCGGCACGCAGCGCTACGGCGCGGCGATCGATCAGTTCCGTCGCGTCGCGCGCATGCCGGCGACGACGCCCGAGCAGAAGCACGCGGTCGACCTCGCGTGGATGGCCGTCGGACGCCTCTGTTACGAGGCGGAGGCGTACCCCGAGGCCGCCGAAGCGTACAGCCACGTCTCGCGCCAGTCCCCCGAGTTCTCGACCATGTTGAACGAGCTCGCGTGGGTGTACGTGCGCGTCGGCGACTACGAGCGCGCGCAGCGGGCGCTCGAGGTGCTGAGCATCACCGACCCGAACAACCTCGACATCGCGGACGGCTCGCTCCTCCGCGCCGATCTCCTGCTCCGCTCGGGCGAGTTCGACAAGGCGCTCACGCTCTATCGCTCGGTGCGCGGCCGCTTCGATCCGATCCGCGATCAGGTCGATCACTTCATCACGACCACGGCCGATCCGGCCTCCTACTACGACCGGCTGACGGCGGACCCCGACGTGCAGACCGACGACAAGCTGCCGCCGCTCGCGCTCCAGTGGGCGCGCGAACAGGCCGAGGACGAGAACGTCTTCGTCGTCATCGACGACGTGAACCGCTCGCGCGAGCTCGTGAAGCAGAGCCGGCGGCTCGCTTCGCGGCTGAACGGCGTGCTCGCCGTGCCGACGCGCGCCAAGGCGTTCCCGGAAATCCACGCCGCGCTCGAGCACGCGATCAGCCTGGAGAACAAGCTCAGCAAGGCGCGCGTGAGCCTCGCGCAGGGCATCGACGAAAAGGCGAGCGACGTGGGCGGCGAGCTCGCGTCCGTGCGGCAAGAACGGCGCTCGCTCATGAAGCAGCTGCTCGGCTCGCCCGTCACGTCCGCCGAGTTCGCGCAGCGCGACGACGCCGGCGTGCGGCAGTGGAACACCGTGTCGCAGTCGCTCCAGCAGCTGACGGTCGAGGCCGACAAGCTGCGCGCCATGGTGAACGCGCTCAAGCGCACCCTCGAGCAGGGTGACAAGCTCGGCGTCACCGCCGACGCGGCGACGCGCGAGCGCTTCCGTCTCGAGATCGAGGCCAACGAGCGCGACCTCGCGGGCTACGAGCAGCGCATCGCGCAGTATCGGGAAGCGATCGAGAACGGCAAGGTTCAGTCCGGCTTCGGCGATCAGCGCTACATCGACGACGACACGGCCCGCCGGCGTTTCCGCGACCTCCTGAATCGCGAGGCGGCCCTGTGCGCCGCCGGGCAGGACGCCGACGCCGCCGACTACGCGCGCTCGATCCAGCCTATTCTCGCGCGCGCGGACGCGATCGACCTCAGGCTCGAGGGGAACCGCGCCGAGCTCGAACGGCAGGCGACGGCGCAGGCCGACGTGCTGCGCGGCAAGATCTCCGACGAGCTCGCGTCGGTGGAGACGCGAGCCGTCGCGCTCGATCAGGTCGACCAGGAAGCACGGGTGCTCGTGGGTGAAGTGGCGATGAAGGCGTTCGGCGCCGTGCGCGAGCGGCTGAAGAGCATCGTTTTGCGCGCCGACGTCGGCATCGTGCAAGAGGCGTGGGAGGAGCGCGAGGAGCAAGCGCTCCGCGTGCGGACGTTGCAGCGCGAACGCGCGCGCGAAGAGCAGATGCTGAACGACGAGCTCCGAGAGGTGCTCGAAGACGCGGAGGAAGACCAGTGAGACGGCTTTCGTCGTCGGTCGCGTACGGTGGGCTCTGGGCGCTCGGGGTGCTGGCGATCGGCGCCCCGGCAGGATCACAGACGGCGCCGGCCGTGAGCGCCGCGGCCTCGGCCAAGCCGGCGAAGAAGCCCTCGGCCAAGGCCGTCTCGAAGAAGACGGCCGCGGCGGCGAGTGCCTCGGCGTCCGCGTCCGACGCAGCGGCGGCGAGCGCGCCGCCCGCCCCGAGCGCGACGCCGGTCGCTTCCGCGAGCGCGGCGGCGGTCACTTCGCCCGCCCCGAGCGCGAGCACGACGCTCTCCACGAGCGCCGGCGGTTCTTCGTTGCCGGGACGCACCCACGCCGTCGTCGCGCCGCGACCGAACCCGACGCCCGCGCAGCTCAAGGCGTTCCAGGCCATGAGCGACGAGGTGCGGCAGTACGAGAAGGACTCGAAGGACTACCGCCGCCTGCTCACGATGATCGTGCGGCACCACTACGAGAGCCGCCGCAAGCAGACGCTCGCCGCGCTCGATCGCGACATCCAGGTCGAGAAATACGGCCTCGAGAACGCGCGCAACGAAGCGATCACGCGACTCGAGGATTTCGTCGCGCATTACAGCGGCGCGAACTCCGACCCGAAGGCGTCGCCGGACGCCATGTTCCGCCTCGCCGCCCTGTACGAGGAGCGCGCGCGCGAGCACAGCGACACGGACATCGCACAAGGGCTCGAGCCCGCCATCGCGCTCTACCGCCGCCTCATCCGCGAATACCCGAAGTACGAAGAGATCGCGGCCGTCCATTACTACCTCGGCCACGTCCTCACCGACTCCGGGCGCATCGACGAGGGCCAACAGGCCTGGCGCGTGCTCGTGTGCCAGAACCATTTCAAGATCGCCGACGATCCGAAGGACGCGAGCAAGCTCGCCGTCGAGTCGGAGCCGCAGGATCACGACGCGAAGTTCTGGGACGATTGGGGCAATCGGCACCCGACGCCGATCGATCAGGACAAGACGCTCGCCCGGCACACGTCCGGCAAGACGAACGCGAACGCGAAGTCGGCGAAGGCAGCGAAGACCGCGACGAAGACGAGCTCCGACACCGACGAGATCAAGTTCGTCGATCCGTACGAGGGCTGCACGCCGATCCCGCAGGAGACCGCGCCCGGCGAGGACCCGCGCTACATCGCCGAAATCTGGTGGCAGATCGGCAATTATCACTTCGATCAGATCGATCCGAAGGGCGGGCCCTACAACCTGAACCGCGCCGTCAGCGCCTACGAGCACTCGCTCGAATACAAGAAGCCGCCGATTTACGGGGTGTCGCTCTACAAGCTCGCGTGGAGCTACTTCAAGCAGCAGCGCTACCACGCGGCCGTCGACGAGTTCGTGCACCTGCTCCACTACGCGGACGAGCAGGAAGCGAAGACGGGCGACCCCGGCGCGGACTTCCGCGCGGAGGCGTACACGTACATCGCCGGTTCGCTCACGTACGTGGACTTCGCGGGGCCGCCCCCGCAGGATCCGTACATCCCGCGGAGCGACGTGCTCGACACGGAGACCGACCCGCTCGTCGCCGAGCAGAAGATGGCCGTCGCCATCGACCGCGTCCAGGATCCGAAGATCATCCCGCAGGATCAAAAGTGGACGGTCGAGATCTACAAGTCGCTCGCGCAGGAATTCATCGAGATCACGCAGAACCGCAACGCGGTCGCGATGCTCGAGCTCACGCTGCGTAAGTTCCCGCTGAACCGCGACGCGCCGGTGATGCAAAACAAGGTGGCCGAGCTCTACGACGAGCTCTCGCGCCTCGCGCCGGACGGTTCGGCGGCGAAGGCCGAGTACGGCGCGAAGGCGCTCGAGGCGCGCACGCGACTCTCGCAGTACGTCGGCGCGAACACGCCGTGGGTCGAAGCGAACAAGGACGACCCCGAAGCGCTCCAGACGGCCGAGACGCTCGTGCACAACGGGCTCAAGAAGGCCGCCGCCGACCACACGAACTTCGCGCGCGGCTACTACCAGCGAGCGACCGAGCTCTCGAACGAGAGCGAGCAGCGCGGCTTGATCGAGAAGGCGATCGCCGAGTACCGGCTCGCCGACGCGGCGTGGGCGGGGTACCTCGAGCAGGATCCGACGGCCATCGACGCGTACGAGAGCCGTTTTTGGCTGGCGGACGCGCGTTACTGGGTCGTCGTGTTGCAGGTGGCGCTCGACCGCTCGCCCTCGAGCGACGAGGTGACGCGCGCCCGCGAGGCGGCCGTCGACGTTCGCGACTCGAACGAAGACGACAAGTACCTCCAGCCGGCGGCCTATTACGTGGTCACGCTCGCCGACAAGGTGCTCGAGGACGAGAACCGCAAGTTCGCTCAGTCGGGCGGCAGGGAAGGCATCGAGAAGCGCGACAAGGTGAAGGAGACGGGCGAGGGCGATCACGCGACGGTCGTGCGCGAGGAGCTGCCGGCGCCCGTGCTCGCGGCGGTCAAGGCGCGCGACGAGTACAACGAGGCGCTGCCGATGGATCGCGACCCGCAGAAGAACGGGATGCTCTACGCGTTCCAGGCCGCGGACGACTACTTCCTCTACGGCGAGTTCGACAAGGCGCGCGCGCGCTTCAAGCCGATTTACGATCAGCACTGCGGCAAGGACGAGTGGGGCTACAAAGCCTGGGAAAAGCTCATCAGCATGGCGGCGCTCGAGAACAACGCCGACGAGAGCCGCAAGCTCGCCGAGGGCAAGAGCTGCGCCGTGAACGAGGAGACGCGGCGCGCCGAGGAAAACCTCAGGAAGCCCGTGGTCCAGGGCGTGGCGTACCTCGACGCGCGCAAGCTCTTCGAGGACGCCGAGAAGATGCCGGACGGCCCGGCGCGCACGAAGAAGTGGCGCGAGGCTGCCGCGGCCTACAAGGTGGCGCTCGACGCGGCTCCCGATCGCGACGAGGCGCCCGAAGCGGCGATGAACGGCGCGTACGCCTACAAGCAGGTCGGCGAGTACGACAAGGCGATCGAGATGTACGAGCTCTTCATCGCCAAGTACGGCAGTGAAGCGACGCTCGACAAGATCCAGAAGGGCGACCCGAAGGCGACCCCGCCCGTCGCGCCGAACCCGGAGAAATACGAGACGCGCGTGAAGTACCTGAAGAGCGCCGACGACGCGCTCGCGGGCTCCTACGTGCTCTTCTTCAACTACCCGAAGGCGGCGGACACCTTCGACAAGATCAGCAACACGCAGCGCTTCAAAGAGGACGATCGGCGCGAGGCGGCGAAGCAAGCGCTGAGCCTGTACGCGAGCCTCGGCGACCAGACGGGCATGGCCCGCGCGCGCGCCAACTACGAGAAGCTCGGCGCGTCGCCGAAGGACGTCGCCGAGGCGGACTTCACCGTCGCCTCCGCGGCGCTCAAGAAGTGGGATCGCTACAGCCCCGACACCGGCGCGAACGCGGCCGCCCGCAAGACCGCGCAGCGCGCGATGGACGACTATTACGAGGCGAACAAGAACCGCGAACCCGCGGCACAGTTCGTGGTGCAGGCGGCCTACTGGGGCGCCGTCACGCGTCAGGCCGTGCAGTCGGGTGAGACGAACAAGTCGTGGCAGAACACGATCGCGGCGTTCGATCGCTGGCAGCGCATCGCCCCGCGCGAGGGCGGGAAGAACACGGCGCTCGGCTCACCGGAAGCGAAGATGGCCGCCGAAGGCGAGTTCGTCATGCTCGATCAACAGATCGAGCAGCAGTTCGACTACGAGACGGGCCACCACCGCTATCACGGCACGACCGTCGAAGTGATCAAGCAGTACACGGCCGATGCCGGCGTCGCGAAGGGCTGGTTCGACAAGCTCCAGCACGTGATCGACGCCTACGTCTCGCCCGAGTGGACGATCGCGGCCATCTCGCGCCAGGGCTCGCTCTACGACTCGCTCCGCACCGGCCTCTACAACGTGCGTCCGCCGGCGCTCAAGATGTTCGACGCGAAGACGGAAGCGCTCTTGAAGCGCGCCGAGAACAGCGACGACGCGGACCTGCAGGCGAAGGCGGACGACGTGCGCGTGAACGTGCAGCAAGCCTGGCGGAACAAGCGCGACCAGGAGCTCGACAGCGCCGACAAGATCATGATCGACCGCTACGGCACGAGCATCGTGCTCGCCAAGCGCTACAACGTCTCGAACCCGGGCGTCTTGCGCGCGATCCGCCGGCTCGCCTTCATGACCGAGGTCATCGGCGAGGCGAAGATGAAGCAGTTCACCGCGTCGGTGAAGGACCTCAACTACACCGAGGGCATGTTCCAGCGCATGCGTCCCGGCCAGGTTTCGACCCCGCCGCCCGTCGGCTTGCCGGAGCCGCTGCCGGTCGCCGTCGGAGGTGCGCCGTGACGCTCGCGCGTTCCGGATCGTTCGCGCTCGCCGTGCTCGCGTTCGCGAGCGGCTGCGCGAGCAACCAGCCTCCGCCCGCGGCCGCGCCCGCGCCGCCCCCCGCCGAGGAAGCGGCGCCGTCCGCCGCGACCGGCAACGGCGTTCAGTCGGGCATCTCCGACCGGCCGACGGGCGAGGGCGCGTCGCAGCGCCCGACCTTGAACGCCTCCGCGCAGCAAGCCTACAACGCCGGCATGAACGCCTTCAAAACGGGCGATCTCGCGGGCGCCCGCACGCAGTTCACGCGGGCGACGCAGGCCGACTCGAAGGCGTACCAGGCTTACTACTCGCTCGGGGTCGTGCAGGAGCGGCTGAACGAGATCTCGAACGCGCTCTCGAGCTACCGGCAGGCGACCGTGATCGTCCCCGATTACGAGCCCGCGATCTTCGCCTACGCGGTGCTGCTCGCGCGGAGCGGCAAGGCCGACCAAGCGGTCGACTACCTGAACGGACGCGCGACCGCGATGCCGAAGAGCGCGGCCGTGTCGGCGGCGCTCGGCGAGGTGAAGTCGATCCAGGGCGACTCGGCGTCCGCGCAACGCTACGCGCAGGAGGCGCTCAAGAAGAATCCGGACTACGCGCCCGCGATGATCGCGCTCGCCCGCGATCACTATCGCGCCCGGCGTCTCGATCTCGCGCTCTACACGCTGCGGGCGATCCTCGACGGCTACGGCCCCGAAAACCCGCCGCGCGACAAGAACAACGCCGAAGCGCGCCTCCTGCGCGGCTTGATCCTGAAGGAGCAGGGCAATCGCCCGGCGGCGATCGACGAATTCCAGAAGGCTCTTCAGCTCCGGCCGGATCTCGTGGAGGCACGCGTCCAGCTCGCGGCGTACATGCTCGAGTCGGGCAACGCGACCGACGCGGCGCCGCTGCTCGAAGGGGCGGTGCGCTACGACAACAACAACGTGCTCGCCCACCTGAACCTCGGTGACGCGTACCGCTTGCTCGGCAAGACGGGTGAGGCCAAGCGCGAGCTCGAGTGGGTGCAGAAGGCGGACGCGCAGCTCGCGCAGGTCCATTACGATCTCGGATTGCTCTACCTCTTCTCCGACAACGTGCCGGGCTCGACGCCGTCGCAAGCGACGGACACCGCGATCAGCGAGCTCGAGCAGTACAAGAAGATGCGGCCGCGGCAGGCGGGGTCGAACGACGACACCGACGAGCTCATCACGCGCGCCAAGGCCAAGAAGGCGATGCTCGACGCCGGCGGCAGCGACACGAGCGGCGACGCGGCCGCGACTCCCGCCGCGGCGAAGCCCGCCACGGGCGCGAAGCCCGCCGCCGCGACCTCGAGCGCGCCCGCGGCGTCCTCGGCTCCGGCTGCCTCCGCCGCGCCCGCTGCCGCACCGGCCAAACCGGCCGCGGGCGGCGCGAGCGCCGCGTTCCCCGACGAGCCGCCGGCGGCCGCCGCCAAGAAAACTCCGGGAAAGAAGTGAGGTAAGCCATGCGCGTGCGTCATCTGCTCCCCGTCGCTTTCGGCGTCCTCTGCGTCGCGGGCCCCGCGCTCGCCCAGCAGAAGAAGGGGCGCATCATCACCATCAGCGAGGTGACGATCGTCGGTCGCGTGCAGAAGCCGATCGCCGCGGTCGACGTGAGCCGCATTCAACCGAAGCTCACGCTCGCCGAGCTCAAGCAGCCGTTCGTCGATCGCATCGAGAAGTCCATCTCGCACGATCCGTTCTGAGCCGACGAGCGCGTTGGACACGTTCGTCGCGCTCGCGCTCCCCGTGACCGCGTGCCTCACGGCGGGCGCGTGCATCGCGCTGTCGTTGCGCAAGGTGCGGGCGCTCGCGCGTGTCGCGCCGCCGTCGCGCGCCGAGCTTGCCGCGCGCTTCGAGCAGCTCAGGAACGAGGCCGACAAAAACGTTGCACGCGAGGCGTTCGCCGACGAGCTCGCCGAGGCGGGACGACACCTCCTGCTCGCCGAGCTTTGGCCGCGCTCGCTCGCGCGCATCTCGCTCGCGTCGGGAACGGCGCTCGCCGTGACGAGCCTGGCGAAAGGAATCGGTGGAGGCCGAAACGGGCTCGCGGGCGGCCTCGTCGAGTTCGCCGCGGGCTTCACGGGCATGGCGGTGTGCTCCACGTTCGGCCGGCAGGCCAAAGAGCAGGCTGCCGAGCTCCGGCGGCGCTGGCGTGAGGCGGCCAAGACGGCCGCACGCGAGTAGACCCTCGCGAGAGGCTCAGGCTAGAATCATTCGACGGGAACGGGACGACCGGACCTACTGTCGTAGCTCCAAGGAGATCGAGCGGCGCGATGACTCAGGGACTTACCCCAGGTTCGACACCCTCTCAGCGTCCTGGACAAATGACGGCCGTGATGCGGGCCGTCGCCGCGACGGGCCCGAAGGTTCTCCGCATCGGCGTGGTGCAGGCGGGGCGCGTGACGGAGGAGCGCATCATCAAGCAGCGCGTCCACGTCACCGTCGGCCCGAACGAGAAGAACCTCTTCGTCGTCGGCAGCGGCAATCTCCCCCCGACGTTCCGCCTCTTCGAGCTCGTCGGTAACGACTACCACCTGAATTTCCTCGACGGCATGTCGGGGCGCGTGGCGCTGCCGACCGGCATCTCGGATCTGAACGTGCTCCGCGGCCAGGCCCGGCGCACGCCGCAAGGCGCCTACCAGGTGCGACTCACGGAGGACTCGCGCGGCAAGGTCGTCGTGGGCGACGTGACCTTCCTCTTCCAGTTCGTCGCGCCGCCGCCGATTCAGCCGAAGCCGCAGCTGCCCGTCGCCGTCTTGCGCGGCGCGAGCGGCATCGACTGGAACACGACGATGATCGCGGCATTGTCGTTTTTGATTCACTTCCTCGCGCTCGGTTCGATTTACTCGGACTGGCTCGATCCGGTGATCGACGACGAAGTCAGCGTCGCGAACCTCGTCGACTCGTTGAAGTCGCTGCCGGCGCCGCCTCCGCTCGAAGAGAAGCCGACCGAGGAGCAAGCCGACAAGACGCCGGAGAAAGCGCCGGAAAAGACGCCCGACAAGGCGCCGACCAACACGGCCCCCGCGACCAAGCAAGACACCGGCAAAGTGAGCGCCGCCGAAAAAGCGTCGCTCATCGAACAGACGGAACGCGTGATGCTCGAGACGCTCGCCGCGCTCAACACGAGCGGTCCGGCGACGGAAGGCGTGCTCAGCAGGAGCGAGGTAGCGATGGGCGCGCTCGACGCGGCGGCGGCGAGCGACAAGGCCGTCGGCTCCGGCAGCGATCCGCTCGGACTTTCACGCGGCGGCGGCGGCACGTTGCGGCCGGGCGAGCAGGGCGGTGGTCTCGGCGGCCTCGCGAACACCGGTCGCAGCGGTGGCACCGAGGGCTCGGGTCAGACCGCGAAAGTGTCGGGTCCGAAGGCAGCGATGCCCGGCGTGAGCTCGAGCGTCGCGGGTGGGTCGATTAGCAACGCTGCGCGCGTGATCGCGGCAATGCGCCCCGCGTTTCGCGCGTGCTTCCAGAAGGGCCTCGATCAAAATCCGGACGCTCAGGGCAGCGTGCGTCTCGCGATCAAGGTCGGCCCGGGCGGTGAAGTGGCGAACGTTCAGGCCACGCCTTCAGGTAATTTGCCGCCCGGCGTCGTCGATTGCGTGACGGCGCGAGCGAAGCACGCGCAGTTCGATCCGCCGGAGGGAGGCGCTGCGGTGGTGCAGGTGCCAGTAACTTTCGTGAAGCAATAGTCGGCCGATCGGCCGCGTGAACGCGCGGACGACTCCTTGCATCGAATGATCGTGAGCCGAAAGCGCGTACGCAAAAACACCGCATGTCGCGGCGGTTTGGCGGACAACCCGGCCGATTTCGCTACGTTGACAGCTCTCGCACCGATTTCTATACTCCTCGCGCTCCCCACCAACTCGGAGGGCTTGAATCCATGAAGACGGGCGGTCTAGTTCGGGGACTCGTTGCCATGATTGCGGTGGTGGGCGTTTTCGGCGTGGCTTACGCGCAGGAAGGTGCGGCGCCTGCGTCGCCGCCGACCACTCCGCAGGCGGATCCGACGACGGCCGCGCAGATGGTCGCGTCGGCGAAAGCCCTCTTGCCCATGATGGACTCGAGCGCGCAGGTCGTGCGCCGTGAGCTCACCGTCGCGCGCGAGCAGAAGGACGTCGTGAAGGCGCTCTGCCTCAACGACAAGCTGAACCAGATCGATCTGGCGATCCGCACCGCCACCGACCGGGTGGGCGGTCTGGAGAGCGCCGCGAGCGCGAACGATCTCGAACGCTCGCGTCATCAGTACACCGTCGTGTTGGTGTTGAAAGATCGTGTCGCTACGCTCGTGAGCGAGTCGAATCAGTGCATCGGTGAAGAGACCGGGTTCGTCGGCGAGTCCGCTGTCACGGTAGAGGTCGTTGGCGTTCCCAACGTCGACCCGACGCAGCCGCAGACGAACGCGCCGACCACGACCGAGGCTCCCGTTGCGAGCCCGCCTCCGGAAACCGTAGCTAGTCCAACCATGCCCGACATGTAGTATGTAGACCGCAGTCGTTTCGCGGTTTTCTACTTCTCTCCTTCCAAACGGGCACAGGGCGACGAGCATGAACGTCCGGCTGACAGTTGCAGCGTCGTTGAGCTTATTGCTCGTCACGAGCGCTGCCTCCGCTGCACAACCTTGGCTCGAGGATCGACGATACGGCGAAGGCATCGGTCTTCGCGCAGGTCGCTTCGAGTTTCATCCTGGGATCTCCACGGAGTTCGGATACGACTCGAACTTTTTCCAGCGTTCCGACGAGCACAACTCTCAGATCATCGATCCGGCGGTCGCTAACGCATGGCGTCTACGCGTCACGCCTTCCGTCACGCTCGAGACGGTGACCGAGCGGCATAGCGAGCGCGGCGCCGAGAACCCGGGCTCCGCGCCGATGGTCGAGGTCACCGCGAACGCGTTCGCGTCGTACAGCGAGCTCTTCGGGTCCGAAGAGGTGTCGAAGGAGCGGAACTTCGACCTCGGCGTGGGCGGCAAGGTGAACATCGCGCGGCAACGGCCGTTCGGCGCCGACCTCTACGGCGACTTCGTACGCAACGGCGAGCCGAGCAACTTGCCGGGCACCGATCACACGTTCGATCGCGGAGAGGTTCGCGGCGGAGCGGGCGTGTCGTGGCGTCCGGGCGGCGGTCTCTTCGAGTGGCGTGTCGGTTACGAAGCGGCGTACAGCTACTTCGAGGACAACCCGTACCGCGTCGATCAGAACACGCAGCAGAGCATCTTGACGAACGGCCGCTGGCGCATCCTCCCGCGCAGCGGCTTCTTGTACGACGCGCGCTACACGTTCGTGCGCTACACGCACGCCGATGCGCCGCAGCCGAACGGTGACGATCTCCAAGCGCGCCTCGGCTTCAGCGGGCTCGTCACGAACCGGCTCGCCTTCCTCGTGATGGCGGGCTGGAACAGCACGTTCTACGATCACAACAAGGCGACCGCCGGGCAGAACTACGACGGTTGGGTCGGCCAGGCCGAGCTCAAGTACTTCGTGATGCCGGGGCCGGACAGCGACTCGGCGCAGACGGGTCTTTCGTCCATCGCCGTCGGCTACCTGCGGGACGCGACGAACAGCTATCTCGGCACGTTCTACACGCGCGACCGTCCGTACCTGAGCTTCGACTGGTTCTTGGGCGGCGTGTTCGTCGCGCAGGCTCAGGGCGGCTTCTCGATCTACGACTTCCCCGCGAGCACGCCGGGCAACGGTGCGTTCACGCAGGACCACGTCGATGCGAGCGTCTTCATGGAGTATCGCTTCAGCGATACGTTCGCGCTGAACGGCACGTTCCTCTACGACCGCGCGATCGGCAAGGGGCCGAATACCGGTGCCGGTCAGTACGGCTTGCTCGTCGGAACGAACGCGGCAGGGCAGCCGCTCTACGACGACCTCGAGTACCAGCGCATTCAGGCCTACCTCGGCCTGCGGCTCTTCTGGTGATACGCGGCCCGAGGTTAGGCGGTTCGGGGAGGCTCACGGCGATCGCCGTAGCGCTCGCGTTCGCTTCGTCACTCGGCGTCGCGCCGGGTTGCGCGTCGCATTCGGCGCCGCGCGCGACGTACCTGCCGCCCCCGTCGGAGAAGACGGTCGTCGGCCCCGGCGACATCTTCACGCTGCAGATCGTGTCGGAGAAGGATCTGCCCGCCGAGTACCAGGTCGCCTCCGACGGCACGGCGGATTTGCCGTACGTGCAGACGGTGGAGGTCGCCGGGCTCGAGCCGCAGGAGATCGCGCGTGTCGTTCGGCAGAAGCTCATCGACGACAAGATCCTCACGAATCCGACCGTCGTCGTGCAGGTGAAGGAGTACCACAGCCGCACGGTGATCCTGCTCGGTCAGGTCGCCAAGCCCGGCAGCTTCGCGCTCACGCCCGGCCTCACGCTGATGCAGGCCATTTCGCTCGCCGGCGGTCTCAGCCAGATCGCCAACGACGACAACGTCACGCTCACGCGCAAAATCGGCGCGGGCACCAAGACGGTGACCATCAGCGTCGACGCGATCACCGAGGGCAAAGCGCCCGACGTGCCGCTCCAAGCGGGCGATCGCATCTACGTGCACGAGCGGCTGTTCTGAGCGGGCGCGCGCGGCTAACGGGCCGTGCGCGG
>DATJXW010000102.1:0-37580 GCA_035499895.1 Polyangiaceae bacterium
GGTCCTTCGCCGTGTTCGCTCGCTCGGTCGTGAGAAAGTCGCGCGCCTGTTCGGCTTGCGTCTTCCGGAGCTCGGAGTCGCCCTCGATCACGAGCTTGCCGAGCGCCTGCGTCACGCGCTGCGCCTCGCTCGGCGAGCTGCCGACGAAAGCGATGCTGAACGTGTCGCCGCCCGGAGCGCGGAACTCGACGTGCCGTTTCAGCTCGTCGACCGCGTCGCCGATGCCGTACTTGGCGCGCGTGTCGGGGTAGAGCCCGAATTCGCGCACGACGGCTTCGAGCTTCGGCCGCGACATCAAGAGCTCCTTCAGCCGCGTGCTCGCGTTGCGCGGATTGTCGTCTTGCTCGGTCGCGTCGGTCTGGCGGACGCCCGCCGAGTAGAGAATGACCGTCTCCGACCGGTAGGAGGGATGGCGGAAATAGATGAAGGCGCAGCACGCGAACGCCGCGAGCGAGACGCAAAGCAACGTGATCGGCCAGGCGTGCAGCGTGCGCCGGAGAAAGCTCCCGAGATTCTCGAGCTCGTGCCCTTCGTCGTCGCGCGCGTAGGGTGGCGGTGAAGCGGACATCAGACGGTACCTCGTGCGGTGTTGAAAGCGCCGACCGTGAGCAACACGAGCGGCAGACCCAGAACGAACGAACCTCCGAGGCCGAGCAGGCGCAGCCGCGAGCGCCGGTCGAAGAGCGGCGCGTCGGCGTCCTCGGCGATGTCGAAGCGCAGGCCGATGCCGCGCGCCTCGAGATCGGCGCCGAGGTCGAGCGTCGCCGCGCGCCGTTCGGCCGCGTCCACCTCGAGCTCGAGCGCCGGCACCGAGCCGAGCAAGCTCACGAGCTCGACCTGTGTCGAAGGGTCCGGCGTGGCGCCGCTCGCGACCTCGTGCTGCTTTTCGGCGATGCGGGCGAGCCGCGTGAGGAGCGCCTGTTCGAGCGTCTCGGCGCCGGCCTTCGCCGATTCGGAGGCCCGCTTGGCCTGGGCTTCGCGCTCCGCCGTCATGCGGATGATGACGAGCGCGCCGAGGTCACGCGTCACGGCGAGCGCGGTGTCCCGATCGGTCGAACGGTAGCTCACCGCGACGCGGGCCGAGCGCGGCGCCTCGTTCTCGCTCCGCTGCTCGACGAAGTAGTTCTGGTACACGTCGACGTCGAGATCGCGCCGGAACGCTTCCACCGCGCGGCGCG
The DNA here is from genome assembly GCA_035499895.1 of Polyangiaceae bacterium. Lineage (GTDB taxonomy): Bacteria > Myxococcota_A > Polyangia > Polyangiales > Polyangiaceae > PMG-095. The sequence continues at coordinate 1,179 of DATJXW010000102.1, forward strand.
GGTTCCCCGCGAGCTTCGGGTACAGGTGATAGCGCCGCACGAGGTCGAGCAGCGGTTCGCTCGTGAACACGCCTTCGCGCACGTAGTCGCCGAGGCGTCGCTTGAGCTCGGGCATGCTGCCGGGGTCGCGGTCGGCTTCGATGACGCGCAAGACGACCCGCGGCGTGAAGCTGCGTTCGTAGAGCGTCGCGCCGAAGCCGAGCAGCGCGGCGAGCCCGAGCGCGCCGAGGCCGAACCAGAGCGGCGCCTTGAGCCCCGCGCGCACGAAGCGGAGCGATTGCCGGAACAGATCCGAGAGCGGCCGTTCCATGCCGAGCCAACCCGGTTCAGTCACGACAGGCCGCCTCCACGTCGTCGATGAGCTCCTCGCGCGCGCTCTCCCACGCGGGTTCCGTCAGCGACCAACTCGCTTTCCCGCTCGCTTCACCGAGGGCCCGCGGCACCATCCGGTCCATCAGCTGACGCGCGGCTTCGCTCCCGCCGCAGCGCTCGAGCTCGCGGAGCAGCAAGCGATCCTCGAGTCCGCGGCGGAGCGCTTTGAGCCGCAGCGACGGGAGCGCGCCCGGATACGCGAGCACGCCGTCGCCGTTGCCGAAGTCCGTTCCCCCGTTCTTCGTGCGCTCGTCGAACGTGACGGGGTCGTGCAGCGTGTCGGTGGGCTTACCGTCGTTGTAGCGATCGGAAAAGTAGAGCCCTTCCCACGCGTACCAGAGATCGACGCCGTACTTTTCGGCGATCCAGCCCCACGTGCGGAGCGCGGTGCCCTCGGTGTCGAGGATCATGCTGCCGGCCGCCGGCGGCCGCCCGTTGTAGGTCCAGAAGCGCTCGCCCGTGCCGCGCCGCTCGGCCGCCACGGCCGGCAGATTGCGGGGCGAGAAGTAGACGTCGATGGCGTCGCCGTAAATCGGGTCGCGCTCGTCGGTCACGGCGCGGAGCAAGAGCGGTCGCCCGCCGCCGGCCGCCCCGATGACGTCGGCGATGTGCCGGGCGCGCTCCTTCTGCGCGCGCGTCTTCGGCTCGTCCACGGGGATCGTGAAGGGCGTGACGCCGGTGCCGCGAAAGGCGTCGATGAAGGCGCGCGTGTCGCGCGCGATGGCGTCGTCACTCGAGGTGTCGACCGCGACCGGCCAATACTTCACGTCGCGCATGAAGGCGCGACGCGCCGCGGTCCGAGTGGGCGACAGATCCGAGGCGAGCAGCGCGCCGTGCGCCCGAAAGAGCTCGTAGTAGCGCGCCTCCACCGCGAGCTCGGCGGACGAGTCGTCGTCGGGCACGCCGTGCACGCGGGCGAGCTCGCGGGGCGCGTAGAAGACCCAGACGAGCGGCGCGTGTTCGAGGTCGATCCGGGCGCGGCTCACGTCGAGCGTGAGTGGGAGCGCGCGCTCACCGACGTGGAGGACGCCCGTGTAGCGGCCGGGCTCGGCCGTCAGGGGGATCGCGAGGTCGAAATAGGCGAGCTCGGAGCTCGTCACCGCGCCTTGGACGGCCGTGAGCACGTCCGGGTAGCGACCGCGGCCCGTGCTCGGGCCGTACATGTCGGTCGAGGGCTCCTTCACGTCGAGCGCACCCACCGCGAAGCTCGTCACTCCGATGCCGCCGCCGAGCTCGATGGAGACCCGCCGCTCGTGCTCGTCCCCGAGGCGCACCTCGAGCCCGAGCGTCTCGCCGCGCACGCCCCGCAAATGCACGCGCTCCCCGTCGAAAAACGGGGACTTGGCCGGCGACGGCTCGCCCGCGCGGAGCCGCGTCGAGTCGCCGAGCACCTGCACGGGCGGCCCCTTGCCGCACGCGAAGGTCGCGCAGGCGGCGAGACTAGCGGCCAAGCAAATCACCCGTCGTGGTGAGCTCATGACCCGCCTCGAGCAGGCGCTCGATCACGCGCGGCAGCGCGTCGAGCGTCCAGGTCTGTCCTTCGTGGAACAGCACGATTTCGCCCGGATCGACCGGATGTTCGGCGAAGGTCGCGGCGACTTCGTCCGCGCGGTGCGTGGCCCAGTCGTTCGAGTCGTAGGACCAGAGCACGGTGGTGTAGCCCGCCGACGCAGCCGCCACGGTCGAGGTGAGCGAGACGGAACCGTGCGGCGGTCGCACGACGCGCCGCTCGCCCGCGGCGCCCGGCAAGAGCTTGCGCGTCCGTTCGAGCTCGTCGACGAGGGCGCGCGGACCGAGATGCGTGAAGCGACGGTGGGTGTAGCCGTGCCCCGCGAGCTCGTGACCCGCGCGGTGGATCGCCTGGACGAGCTCGGGATGCCGCGCGCAGAGCTCGCCGACCAGGAAGAAGGTCGCGCGGACGCCGTACCGCTCGAGCACGGCGAGGTAGTCGCGCGTGAGCTCGGTCGGCCCGTCGTCGAAGGTGAGCGCCACACGGCCGGCCCCGCCTTGTCCGCGATGCGTGCCCGGCTCGCGCCAAGCCACGAGCGAAGTCGGCAACAGGGCCTCCGCGAGCGCTTTCGCACCGCGGCGACCGCGCGCCTTGAGCGAAGTCTTCGCGTCCGGCGCCGCGGCGCCTCGAAGTCGAAAGAGATCTGCGTCCATGCTCATCGTTAGACCGCCTGCGTTTCGGTGATGGTGTTGACGAAGGAAGCTCGCGCGCGCGCTTCGAGCGCGGCGAGCAAGCTCCGGTGCAAGAGCTCCGCGCTGCCCTCCCAGCTCGGCGTCGGCAGCGCGCTCGAGACGCGCATCGGATCGTAGGGCGTGGCCACGGCACGCTCGAGCGCCGCGGCGAGCGCTGCCGGGTCGCGCGGCGCGACGAGCTCGCCGAGCTCGTCCGACGACACCACGTCGGGGATGCCGCCGACGTGGGTCGCGACGACACGGCGCCCGCTCGCGAGCGCCTCGAGCACGACGTTCGGAATGCCCTCGTTCCAGCTCGGCAGCGCGAGCAGGTCGCACGCGGCGAGCCAGAGCGGGATGCGCTCGTGCGGTTCGGCGCCGACGAGCGTCGCATCGACCCGCAGCGTCTCCGCGAGCCGCCCGCACTCGACGAAATCGGCGCCGTCGCCGACCAGCACGAGCCGCGTCCCGCGCAGACGTTCGCCGGCCATGGCGAACGCCCGCACCAAATCGAGCGCGCCTTTCGCCGCCGCGACGTGGCCGACGTAGAGCACGACCTGCCCGTCGAGGGGCAGGCCGAGCGCTCGGCGAGCGGCCTCGCGGTCGCGAGGATGAAACAGGTTGCGGTCGATGCCGTTCGGGACGACGTCGACGTTGGCGCGCGCGGCGCCGAGCTCCGCGGCGATCTTGGCGAGCGGCCGGCTCACCGCGACCACGCGCGCCGCTCGCCGAAACGCCCACTCCATGCGCCGCCGCGGTCCCTTGCGCTTCGCGAGCACGTTCAGATCCGAGCCGTGCACTTTGATGACCGCCGGAACCCCGAGCAGCTCCGCGAGCGTCACCGCCGCGTAGCCGTCCGGATAGGCCCAGGAACCGAGCACCACGTCGACGCGCCCGCGATAGCGCAGCACCGCGGGTGCGAGCGAAGCCGCGTAGAGCGGCCCCGACCAACCTTGCGCGAGCTTCGGCAGGTAGACGAAGCGCGGATGCCGCACGGGGAGCCCGTCGATGCGCTCGTCGCTCGGCACCTGCGCCAGGCGCCCCGCCGTCGACCAGCGCTTCGCGAGCGTGGCGCCCGGAAACCAAGGAATCGTCGCGAGCACCTCGACGTCGCACGAGCGCGCGAGCGCCGCGAATTGCTGACGATTGAAGGGCGACGACAGCGGCTCGACGCTGTTCGGGAAGATCTTGGTGAGGACTAAAACTCGCATCACTCGTCCGAGTTCGTGGCCGTTCAGCTCGCGAGTCGTGTCGTCGCCGGCTGCGCGAGCAGCTCGACGCTGACGAGCGTCCGATCGTCGACGGGGCGCTCCGCGCGACACGCGCGCAAACGCTCGAGGATGCAGTCGTGGACCGCGCGGCTTCCCGCCGGCGCTTGCGCGAGCACCGAGCAGAGCGTCGGCATGCTCACGAGGTCGCTCTCGATCGCTTCGAGCACGCCGTCCGTCATGAACACGAGCACGTCGCCCGGGCTCAGGGTGTGGCGCTCTTCCGGATAGATGCAGTGATCCAGCAAGCCGAGCGCGGGCGCCGTGGTGCGGCCGATCAGCGTCACCTGCCCGTTCGCGCGCCGGAGCAGGGCGGGCACGTGACCGGCGTTCGCGATCGTCACCTGCCGCAGCGCCGGATCGATCTCGACCGACGCCGCGGTGACGAAGCGATCGAGCGGCATTTGCGCCGCGACGCGACGATTGAAGGTGCCGAGCAAGCGGCCCGGGCCCGTGCCGGGCGCCGCGAGCCGCAGCATGTCGGGCAGGAGGCGCGACACCAAGCGTGCGCCTTCGACGCCGTGCCCGCACGCGTCGCCGATCACCACAGCGAGGCGGCCTGCCTCGCCCAAGCTGGCGCAGTAGAAGTCTCCGCCACGGTAAGCGTCCGCGCCGTGACATTCAGCCACGACGCGGAAGGAGCCGAGTCGCCGAAAAACACGCGGCGCCATGGCTCGTTCGATGGGATGCGCTGAGAGCTGCACGAGGGGGACGAAGTGCACGCCGCATGCCAGCGAACGAATTTCGTACGCAACGCCGGTGGCACGTTGATTGCGTCGCGCCGGCACCATGATTGAGGAGCTCAGTTACCGTAGGCGGGCGCTCTCGAAGAACACGTGGTTCGCGGGTGCGTTGTTGTTTTTGGTGCTCGGTTGCAGTTCTACGAACGACACCCCCGCGGCGAGCGGCGGCGCGGGCGGCAGCGGCGGCTCGGCCGGGTCGGGCACGGGAGGCAGCAGTGCAACGGCCGGGATGGAAGGCGACAGCGTGTGCATGAGCGACGCCTCGCCGGGTGACGTCGTCGACGTGCCGGCGGGCTCTTTCATGATGGGCTGCAACGCCGACGTCGACGACGAGTGCAGCGACGACGAGAACCCGCAACACGAGGTCAACCTCGACGATTTTTCGATCGACGTGACCGAGGTGACGCAGGACCAGTACGCCGCGTGCCTCGCCGCCGGCTCTTGCACCGCGCCCAATTGTCCCTGGGATTGCTCGCAGACGAACCTACCGGCGACTTGCGTGACCTGGGATCAGGCCAAGAGTTTTTGCGCGTGGGCCGGCAAGCGTCTTCCGACGGAAGCGGAGTGGGAAAAAGCCGCGCGCGGCACCGACGCGTTGAAGTACCCCTGGGGCAACGGCGACCCCGATTGTTCGCTCACGAACATGTCCGGTTGCGGCGACATGCTCATGCCGGTCGGTTCGTTGCCGGACGGCGCGAGCCCTTACGGTGCGCTCGACATGGCCGGGAACGTCGTCGAGATGGTCGCGGACTACTACGACGCGGCCTACTACGCGATGTCGCCGACCGACAATCCGACCGGCCCGGACAGCGGGACGCGCTACGGGGGTCGCGGCGGTGGGTACAAGAGCGAGTCGGTGTGGCAGCGCGCCTCGAAGCGCGATTGGTACGATCTGACCGATCAGGGCTCCGCACTCGGGTTTCGCTGTGCGGAGTGAGACCCCCGTCGCGTCACGCGGCCGTACCGCGCGAACGCACGGCGTCGAACAGGCGCGCGAGGAGATCCTCGGTCGGGCGGCGCGCGACGAGCCACGCGCCGCCCGCGTAAGCGAGCGCCCCGGCAATGACCTGCAGGGCGAGCGAGACCCAGGGTTTCGGCTCGCCCCAGGCGGCGAGCCCGGCGCGCAGAGCCAGCACCGCGGCGACCATCGGGACGCAGGCGCCGAGCGCGGGCAGGAGGCTCCCGATCGACGCCTTGAGCGGCAGCGCCTCGACGCGAGCCACGACGACGAGCGACGCGAGGGCGTGCAACGCGAACGCGAACCCGACGGCGCCGCAGGTCCAAAGCGGGCTCACGCGCCCGAAGGTGGCGATGCCGCCCATGAGACCGACGAGCTTCAAGAGCTCGAGCCAGAGAATGAGTCCCGGCCGCTGCAGCGCCTGCAGGTACGAGGCGACCGTCCAGCCCACCGGGCGCGTGACCGAGAGCGCCGACAAGAGGACGAGCATCGGACCGATCGAGCGCCAGCGCTGATCGAAGAGCACGCTCACGAGCGTCGGAGCGACGGCGCCGAGGCCGACCGCCAGCGGAAACACCACGAGACCGAGGAGCGCCATCGAGCGCAAGAGCGCCGGGGCGCGCCGGCTCGGCTCGAGGCGCGCGAAGGACGGCAAGAGCACGTCGCCGATCTGCTCGCCGACCTGGATCGCGGGCACGTCGGCCAAGTTGTAAGCGAGATTGTACGCGCCGGCGGGGCCGGGTCCGAAGAAGTGGGAGACGAGCAGGTTGTCCCAGCGGCGCGACGCGAACTGGCACGACGCTCCGAGCGCCATCGGCACGCCGAACGCGAAGAGCGTGCGCGTCTTGTCGCGGCTGAGCGAACCGGGCTCGAGCCAATCACGCCGTTTGACGGCGAAAAGAAAGAGCGTGCCGCGCAGGGCCGAGCGGGCGACGTTGCCGGCGACGACCGCCATGGCGCCCCAGCCGAGCGCTGCGAAAAGGACGCTCGACGCGCTGTACGCGAGCTCGGCGGCGCTGCGGGCGCCGCTCAGCGTGCCGAAGCGCAGATCGCGGACGAGCAGTCGCTCGGGCACGTAGGCCACGCGATCGCAAAGCGCGGCGGCGACGAGCCCCGGCAAGAAGCGCGTGAGGTGCGGCGCGTCGACGGCGCCGCCGAGGAGCCCGCCGCCGAAGACGACGAGCGCGAGCGCGACGATGCCGGAGAAGAAGTGAAACACGGTGACGTGGAACGCAGTGTTGCGATCGGCCGTCGGCTCGGCGATGAGGTACTGGCCGAGGCCGAGCGTCGAGAGCTGCGTCGCGGTCATGACGAGCACGGCGGCGACCGACACCTCGCCGTACTCACGCGGCGACAGGAAGCGCGCGAGCAGCAGGGTGCTGACGAGGCCCACCGCACGCGCACCCATGCCGGAAGAAATCGAGAACAGGGCGCCGCGTGCGGCGTCACGAGCGAGCGCCACGGCTCAGGGCACCCGCACGGCGTCGCCGGCCTTGAGCACGATGTCTTGCTCGGGGTTTTTGCCCGAAAGAATGTGGTCGTAGTCGATGGCGATGCGTTGCGGGCCGCTCGCGCCCGGGCGCACGACCACGACGTCGTGGGTCGAGGCGTAGCGATTCGGTCCCCCCGCGAGGGCGATCGCTTCGGACACGGTGAGGTAGTAGCGCGAGGTGAAGAGCCCGGGGTGTTCGACGTTGCCGGCCACCGTGAAGCGATAGCTGTTCACTTCCGACACCGATACGGTGACGACCGCGTCCTTCACCAGCGTGGCCACGCGCTGCTGCGCTTCACGTTGCAGGTCCGCGATGGTGCGGCCGGCGGCGCGAATCTCGCCGACGACGGGCATCGTGATGGTGCCGTCGGGACGCACGGCGGCTTCGGTCGAGAGCCCCGGGTCCTTCCATACGGTGACCGTCACCACGTCGGACGGGCCGATCACGTAGGGCTCGCGGCGCGGATCGTCGTTGGGGTTCGGGGCCACGAGGTGGCCGCTGTTCGCGGCGCACGCCGCCGAAGCGAGCGCCGCTCCGAGCATCATTGTCCAGATTCGAGTGTTACGTGAGGTTCGCATCGGTCAATACCTAAACACGAAATACCATGTTCGCCATACCCGGAATCATCGGGCTCGTATTTTTAATTTACGTGCGCCCACAGGAGTTTCTTGGTCCTTTTCGGGCCGTGCCCTTCCTCTATCTGTTCTTCGGATTGTGGCTCTTGGGCATGATCATCGATTTACGGACTGGCAATCTGCGCTGGCGCAAAACACCACAGTTCTGGCTGGTGGTCGTGTTTTTCGTCTTCGCGTCGGTGACGGCCGTCGTTTACGACCCGAGCACGGCGATCAAGTCGATGACGACGCTCGCGGTGTGCGTCACGCTGTATTTCGGCATCGCTCACGCCGTGCAGTCCTTCCGCGCGCTCGAGATCGTGTCGGGGACGGTGCTCGCCGTGGTGCTCTTCGTCTGCGGGGTCGGGACGGAGCAAGGCTTCGCGAGCAACGGCTGCGTCGTGATCGACGAGACGACCGCGTCCGACACGGCCTCCGGCACCCCCGACGGCCGCCCGTGCGAAACGGCGCGTAGCTGTTACCAGGGCGACGCCGAGCCCGAAGCCGAATACATGTGCGAACGCATCGGCCTCTTCGGCACCACGTCGATCGGCCAGGGCCGCGTGCGCTACCGCGGGACGTTGCAGGACCCGAACGAGCTCGCGCTCGCGGGCGGCGCGGGCCTGCCGCTCGCGTTCGCGTTCGGCCGGCGCCGAAAATCCGTCAAACAGGGCTTACTCGTGGCGCTCACGCTCGGGCTCGTGGGCTGCTGCGCCGTGCTCACCGAGTCGCGCGGCGGGCAGCTCGTCTTCTTGGCCGTGCTCGCGGTCTTCTTCGTCAAGCGCTTCGGCTTCGGCGGACTCGCGGTCGGTGGAGTGCTCGCGCTCCCGCTCCTCGTGCTCGGCGGGCGCAGCGGCGCGGAGGCGACGAGCTCGACCGTCGAGCGCATCGATTGTTGGGCCGAGGCGCTTTCGATCTGGCGCTCTCATCCGCTCACCGGCGTCGGCCTCGGTCGCTTCGGCGAGTTTCACTACATGACCGCCCACAATTCGTACCTACTGACGCTCGCCGAGCTCGGGCTGCCGGGCATGTTGCTCTTCACGGCCATCGTCTACGTCTCGGCCAAAATTCCGGTCGAAGTGCTGCGGCGCTTCCCGCGGCCGCGCCGCGGCGAGCCCGACGACGACGCCGCGGTCGCGAGGCGCTGGGCGACGGCGTACCTCGCCGCCTTCGCCGGCCTCGTCGTCGGCATCTTCTTCCTGTCGTTCGCCTATCACTACGTCCTCTGGATCTACATCGGGCTCGCGGGCGCGCTCTACTCGGCGGTCCGCGCGCACGCGCCGTGGTTTCGCGTGCGCTTCCGCTTCTTCGACGCGCTCGCCGTCGGCCTCATCGACGTCGTCATCATCGCGGCCGTGTACCTCTACACGCACGCCGCGCAGGCTTGAAAGGACGAAGCATGCGACACCTGCGCTTGGCCATCGTGATCGGCAGTATCCTGATGCTCGCCGCGGCGTGCGTTCGGCTCGGGTTGCACCGCATCTCGTCGCGCGAGCGCGAGCATGAGCCCGTGGCTCGCACTCCCGTCGGCGGACTCGACCGGGACAACGTGAAGGTGACGGGGACGGCCGACGGCACGCACCGTCTTTTGCTCGACGCGCCGGCGCTCGCTCGGCTTCGCGACGCGGCACGCGCAGGGACGCAGGCTTATCGGTTCGTGCTCGCCCGCGCCGACGAGGCTGCCGACAAACCGGTCGACTCCGGCTACCAGGGGTTCGAATGGGCGGACGCGGTCGCCGACTGCGCGCTCGTCTGGCACGCGACGGGCGACGCGAAGTACGCGGCCTGCGCGCTCCGCTACCTCGGCGCGCTCCTCGACGATCGCTTGCGCGTCGGCGACGGACAGGGCGGCGACGAGGTGATCCGTTACGACTCGGGCTACGGCATCCGGACGTTCGGCGCCTACACCGCGCTCGCCTACGATTGGTTGCGCGGAGCGCCCGGTTTCGACCAGGCGCTCCGCGAACGCGCGCTCGCCCGGCTCGACAAGTGGCTCGCCTGGTACGCGACCGACGGCTACCTCCACGACACGCCGATCGCGAATTACTACTGGGGTTATCTCACGACACTCGCGTTCGCCGGGCTCGCCGCCGCGGGCGAATCTCCGCTCGGCGATCGCTGGCTCGAGACGGCGCGGAACGAGCTTTCGACGCGCGCTTTGCCCGCGTTCCGCGACGAGCTTCGGGGCGGCGGCTGGCCCGAGGGGTATCAATACGGCGAGTACACGACGGCCGAGGTCGCGCTCGTGGCGGAGGCGTTTCGAACGGGCGCGCACGTCGACATCGCGCGCAAGCTCCCCTGGCTCGCCGACACCATCGCGCACCACACGCACGCGCTCTTGCCCGACCAGCGCACCGTGTACGACGGCGGCACGCAAGGCGAGCATCCGGTGGTCCCTTCGGCGCTCGCGGTCTCGGCGGTCGACCTTGCGCTCGACGGAATCGGTGACGCGCGCGCGGCCGAGGGACGCTGGCTCGTACGCCATGCGCTGCCTCCGCTCCGGCGCGAACAGGCCTGGGTGGGGCTCTTGGCGGAACGGCCGGGCGCCCCCGAACAATCCCCGCGCGACCCGCAGAAGACGAGCCTTCACCTCGACGGCGAGGGCCTGACGTTCGCGCGCAGCGATTGGTCGCCCGGGGCGACGTGGGTTTCGTTCCAGGCAGGCCCGTGGCTCGCCGAGGATCACCAGGACGCCGATCAGGGTCATTTCGAGCTGTTTCGCGGCTCGGACGGGCTACTCATCGACGCCGGCGACGCCGAAGGTTCGGCCACCATCAATCACAACACGCTGCTCATCGACGACGGGGGCCGGCACCTCACGTACCCGCCGAACCAAGGAGTTTGGGGAGGCGACCGCGTGAAGACCACGCGGTTCGGTGACGACGGGGCGGTCATGGTCGCCGTCGGCGACATCGGCGAAGCGTACGCTCCGAAGTGCGCGCGCGACGGCTGCAAGACGCGCACGATCGAGAGCGCCGTGCGAAGCCTCGTCTTCGTGCGGCCCGATCTCCTGTTCGTCGACGATCGCGTCGCGCTCGACGAGCCGGACGTGAAGGTGACGTGGGCGGCGCACCTCACGCAGCTACCCACGCTCGACGGCGACCTCGCGAGCGCGGTCATCGGCGCCTCTCGCGTCGACGTGCGTACGCTCGAGCCGAGCGGCGCCCGGCACGGCGCGCCTCGCGAGCCGACGCCGTCGGGCGAGGGCTCGCACCGTGCCAACAAGACGTGGGGTCCGACCTGGCGTCTCGAAGTCGAGAGCCCGACCGGGACGCGAGAACGCGGCTTTTTGCACGCGATCAGCGTGGGTCCGGCAGCGAGCAGGCCGCCGGACGCGCGCACGCTCGCGGGCGACCACCTCCGTGGCGCGGCGGTGCGCGGCGCACGCGCGGTGGCCGTACTCTTCGCGTCGGGCGAGGGGGCAGGGCGCGTCGCGCTCGGTGGGCCGATGGAGAGCGTGGTCGTCGCCGGACTCACGCCGGGCCGCCGTTACGGCGTGGCCGTCGATGCGGCGTGTAACCTCAGCGTGACGCCTTCGGACGCGGGGTCCTTCGCCGCGAACACGGGCGGCTTCGTGCGTGCGAACGCGTCGCACTGCGGAGCGCCATGACCCTCAAAGTACTCGTCGTCGCGTACGCGTTTCCGCCGGTCGGCGGCGCCGGCGTGCAGCGCATGCTGAAGCTCGTGAAGTATTTGCCCGAGCACGACGTCTTGCCGAGCGTCCTCACGGTCGCCCGGCCGTCGGTGCCCGTGATGGACGCGTCGCTCCTCGCGGAGGTGCCGAAGGAAGTCGCGGTCCTGCGCGCTCCGACGCTCGAGCCGAGCTATTCCGCGAAAGATCTCGCCTGGCGCGCGCACGCGGACGCGCCGAAAAAATTCGCGGCGCGGCCGCTCCGCGCCGTTTCCAGGTTCGGCCGCGAGCTGCTCGTGCCCGATCCGCAGGTGCTCTGGTTACCGGGCGCCGCGCGCTCGCTCCTCCGGCGTTTGCGGGGTGAACGCGAGGACGTGGTGCTCATCAGCGGCCCTCCGTTCTCGCAGTTCCTGCTCGCGCCGCTCGCCGACCGGCTACGGCACACGCCGTACGTCCTCGACTACCGTGACGAGTGGACGACGACGAGCTCGGTTTACGAGATGTCCGGCTCGGCGCGCGCCGCCGAACGGCTCGAACGCGCGATCCTACGCCGTGCGAGCGTCGTCACGACCGCGACCGAGGAGTTTCGCGAGAACCTGCTCGCGCGCTTCGATTTTCTCGACCCGGAGCGCACGCTCGCGATTCCGAACGGCTACGATCCGGCGGACTTCCCCGACGTCCTTCCGTCGCCACCGAGCGACCGCTGCCTTTTGACCTACACGGGCACGGTGTTCCGGCTGACGAGCGCGCGCGGTTTCTTGTCGGGCGTACGCCTGCTTCACGAGCGCGAGCCGGTGCTCGCTCGGCGTCTCGAGACGCGCTTCGTCGGACGCATCGTCGAGACCGAAGCCGACGCTTTCGAGGACGCCGACGCGCTCGGCGTGCGCCGGTTCGGCTACTTGCCGCACGCCGAAGCGCTGCGCTTGCTGGCCGAGAGCCACGTCCCGCTGTGCTTGCTGGCCGATTTGCCCGGGTCCGAGCGCATTTACCCGGCGAAAATTTTCGAGATCATGCGACTCGGGCGGCGCGCCTTGGTTCTCACTCCCGAGGGAGCGCTCGCTCGCTTGGTGCGCCGGCACCGCTTGGGTGACGTCGTTCCGCCCGGCGACGCTCCGGCGGTCGCCGCCGCGCTCGAGCGCTTGCTGCGCGCGTTCGTGGCAGGGACGCTCGAGCACGCCGAGCGCCCGCTCGACACCGAGCGCTTCGACCGCCGGCACCTCGCGGGCGAGTTCGCGCGCGCGCTCGAGCTCGCCTGCGGGCGTTATGCCCGCGCCGGGTAGCGTTTGCTCATCGTGAGCACGTTGGGCTCGCCGGGTGGGCTGCCCGGGCGATAGCTCACCTGGTCCATGCACGTGCGCATGATGTAAAGGCCCATGCCGGAGTCCGGCAGCGCATCGAGGACGGGCGTCGGCGTGCGCGTCGGGTCGTAGCTCGTCCCGGTGTCGGAGATGCGGATCGTCACGGCGTCGTCCGCGACGTCGAGCTCGAGCTCGACCGCGCCCGCCGAACGGCCTCGGTAGGCGTGAATTGCCACGTTGTTGAATGCCTCGCCGACGGCCGAGACGACCTTGTCATCGAAGTCCGCTCCTTCACCCTCGCGGCTTGTTTCTTGCTTCGCTGCTCGTTGCGGTCGCAGCAGGCGACACGCCGATGCAACCACGCGCAGGACGACGTCGCGATAGCGCAGGGTGCCCGGTACCGAAAGGCGAATCATGGCAGTTCCTTCCTCAGTCCGACTCGCTTCAGCATCGTATCAGATCCCTCAAGAAGTGGCGGTCTCGGTGCCCGTCGAGGCGTGGCCGCGGGGCATCGCCGTCCGTTTCACGAAGCGCGCCATCGACGTTCTGATCGCGGGGCTCGGACTCTTCTTCGGCGCGCCGCTCTTCGGGTTGATCGCGCTCGCGGTTCGCTTGGATTCCAAGGGTCCCATCTTTTACCGCCAGTGGCGTGCGTCGATGCTCGAGGCGCGGCGGGCAAACGGTCATCTTCATTTCAGCCGCTTTCAGATGATCAAATTCCGGTCCATGCGCGTCGACGCCGAGAAGCTCACCGGCGCGGTGCTCGCGGAAGAGAACGATCCCCGCATCACGCGCGTCGGCCGTTTCCTGCGCAAGACGCGGCTCGACGAGCTGCCCCAGCTCTGGAACGTGCTCATCGGCGACATGAGCGTCGTCGGTCCGCGTCCGGAGCGACCCGAGCTGCTCGAGAATCTCGCCTACGCGATCCCGTTTTTCGAAGAGCGGCTGCGCGGAACGAAGCCGGGCATCACGGGGCTCGCGCAGGTTTCGCTCACCTATTCCGGGCGCGCCCCGGCGGGCAGCGAGGTGGCGGCGCTCGACGCGACGCTCGTGAATCCCTATCGCTTCGACGAGGCAGAGGGTTCGCTCGCCGACGACATGCGCACGAAGCTGCTCTTCGATCTGGCGTACGTCGCCTCGCTCGAGCACTTCTGGACCTTCTTGCGCATGGAGCTTCTCATTTTGCTCAAAACACCGTGGATCATGCTGCGAGGAGTCGGCCGATGAGCGCGCTCACCGTGGTGCACGTCCTCTCGTCGTTCGGCGTGGGCGGGCAAGAGCGCATGGCGCTCGAGCTTGCCAGCTGGCAAAAACGGCGCGGCCACCGCGTGCTCGCCGTGTCGCTCGCTCCCGACGGCGAAGGTCCGCTCGGCGAGCTATTTCGGGCGGCCGGCATCGAAGCCGAGACCGTGCCGAAGCACGCGGGGGTCGATGCGTCGCTGCCGGTTCGGCTCGCGACGGTGCTCGGCGGAGCGGGCGCCGACATCGCGCACACCCACAACCCGCACGCCATGATCTACGGCGCGCCCGCGGCCGGCCTCGCCCGCTGCAAGAGCGTCCACACCAAGCACGGCATGAATCCCGACCAGACGCGCCGGCTCTGGCTCCGCCGCACGGCGGCGACGCTCGTCGACGCTTACGTGGCGGTGACGCCGCTCCTCGCGCAGGTGGCCGCCGAGCGCGCCGAGTGCGACCCGTCGCGCATCCACGTGGTTCCGAACGGCATCGACGTGACGCGCTTCAAGCCGGATCCGGAAGCGCGCGCGCGTGTTCGCGCCGAGCTCGGCATTCCCTCGGGCGCCTGGCTCGTCGGCACGGTCGGGCGGCTCGCGCCCGAGAAGGATCAGGCGCTGCTCATTCGCGCGATGGCGCCGCTCCTCGACGAACGGCGGCAGCTCGTCGTCGTCGGCGACGGGCCGGAGCGCGCGGCGCTCGAGCGGGCCCGGGCGGAAACGTGGCGCGCCGAGTTCGTGCATCTCATCGGCGCCCGCTCGGACGTCGCGCCGTACCTCGCCGCCATGGACGCGTTCGTCTTGAGCTCGCGCACGGAAGGCTTGCCGCTCGTGCTGCTCGAGGCGATGGCCACGGGCGTCCCGGTCGTGAGCACGGCGGTCGGCGGCATTCCGGATCTCGTCGAATCCGGGGTGAACGGCATGCTCGTGCCGCCCGAAGACGAACGCGGGCTCGTGCGCGAGCTCGTTTCACTCGCCAATCAGCCGACGGCCGGGCTGAAGCTCGGACAAGCGGGCCGCGAAGCGGTGCTGCGGCGTTATTCGCTCGCGCAAATGGCCGAACGCTACGAAGAGATCTACCAACAGGTCACGAGCGGCGTGCAGCGCAAGCCGCGCCTGGCCGTCGCGGCCGCAGGCGCATGACGCTCGCGGCGTTCGGCGCGCTCGCGCTCCTCATCTACACGTACGCGGGGTACCCGCTGCTCGCGCTTCTCTGGTCGCGTCTCGCGCCGCGCGGCGTCGCGCGGCGTTCGGACTTCGAGCCCACGGTGAGCGTCTGCATCGCCGTTCACGACGGCGAGCGTTACCTCGAAGAGAAGCTCAGAAGCCTCGACGGCCTGGCTTACCCGCGCGAAAAAATCGAAATCTTGCTGTGCTCGGACGGCTCGACCGACGGCACCGAAGAGCGCGCGCGGGCGCTCGCCGAGCGCGACACGCGCATTCGTGTTTTTTCCCTGCCTCGCCGCTCCGGCAAGCCGAGCGCGCTCAATCTCCTCCGGCGCGAAGCCAGAGGCGACGTCCTCTTGATGACGGACGTGCGGCAACGGCTCGCTCCGCCGGCGCTCCGCGCGTTGCTCGAACCGCTCGCCGATCCGGAGGTCGGCTGCGTCTCGGGCACGCTCGTGCTCGCCGGCGAGACGGGTCCGAGCGCCTACTGGCGTTACGAGTACTTCATCCGCTCGTGCGAGGCGCGTCGCGGTTCGATGGTCGGCGTGAGCGGCAGTCTGTACGCGGTCCGTCGCGGCGACTTCGACGAGCTCCCCGCCGACGTCCTGCTCGACGACATGTTCGTGCCGCTCTCGCTCGTGCGCTCGCAGAAGCGCACGGTGCTGTCGCCGGAAGCGGTCGCGTACGACGAAGCGTGCGACGACGAGCGCGAGTTCGGGCGCAAGGTGCGGACGCTCGCCGGCAACTACCAGCTGCTCGCGAAAATGCCGTGGCTGCTCCTGCCCGGCAAAAACGGCGTTTGGTTCGAGCTCGTCTCGCACAAGCTCTTGCGTCTCGCGTGTCCGTGGGCGCTCGTGCTCCTTTTTTGGATGTCCGGCGTGCTCGCCTTCGACGCGCGTCTCGGCGCGGCCGCGGCGCTCGGCTGGCGCTCCGTCTGGCTCCTGCAACTGCTCTTCTACGCGCTCGCGCTGCTCGGTCCGCGCGCGGGGCGCGTGGGCGTCGTCGCGAGGACGTTCGTGGTGCTGAACGCGGCCGCGGTCGTCGGGCTCTGGCGCTTCTTGGCCGGCTCGCAAGCCGTGACCTGGTGAGCGCCGCCTACTCTTCGGGCGGCGCGTCCGGTCGCCGTCCGTGGTGGTGCCCGTGTTTTCGCCCCGGCAGGCGGACTTTGCCGCCCTCCAACACCAAGAGTCGCGCGACGACGGGAACCTGCAGCTCGGTGTGCGGCAAATCGAGCGTCGGAATTGCGTGCCACTCGGCGGCGGACAGGCCGAACTGCCGACGCACGAGCCCTTCGAGCGTGGCTTGGCGATCGGGCATCCGCACCTCGAACTCCGCGACGACGTAGCGGTTCACGCCGGGTCGCGGCTTGAATCTCTCGAGCCAAATCGGCCGGCTGCCGATGTCGTACACATCCATGATGCGCTCGGCGAAGAGCCCCTTGAAGCCGACGAGCGCGGTGTCTGCTTTGAAGTGCTCGAGAAAGTAGCTCTGAAGTCCGCGATAGTCCTCTTCGCCGACGCCGAATTCGCGCGGGTACGAACCCACGCGGGTCAGCATCGCCAAGAGCAGCGGCGCCCACGCGACAGGCTCGAGGAGCTTCGGGCGGCTTCGAGCCGCAACGCGCGCGAGCCGATCGCCGAGCGCGAAGAGCGCCGTCACGGCGCCGAGATGGTAGAGCACCCACGACGGCGCGAGGTAACGCGGCGCCACGAAGTGCCCTGAGCTGATGAAGAGCGCGAGCACGCAGGGGCCGAACGCCAGCGCCGCGGGAACGACGCGCACGATGCCGGGGAGGGGCCGCGCGAGCAAGACGAGGCCCGCCGCCGCGAGCGGGATCTCGAGCTCCGCCGCCCCGGGCGTCGCGCCCGTGAGCGAGAATTCGTCGATCATCTCGCGCAAGAGCTCGCGCCACGGCAGCGTGTCTTCGGCCATGCCCGGGCGCGCATAGAAGCGTGCGAGCGCGACGGCATCGCGGAGAAACCAACAAAAAATCGCCAGGAACGCGCTGAGAGCGAGCCCGGCAAGCACGGTTTGCCGGCGCGTGAGCTCGGAGGTCCGGTAGCGCGGCACGACCGAGACGAGCACGACCCCGAAGAGCGCGCCGGCGTAAGCCAGGCCGAAGTAGTGCGTCATGCCCATGACCGACGCGCTCGCGGCGAACCCGGCGAGGTAACCGACGCGCGTGGGTTCGCGGACGGCGCGGAGCACGCACCAGAACGCGAGCGCGCCGGCGGCCGGAAAGAGCATGTAGTGGCGCGCTTCGGCCGCGTGCTCGGTGAAGAACGGGGCCAGCGCGACCGACCCGACGACGAGGAGCGCGCGGCGCGGGGCGAAGCCGAGCTCCCGGCAGAGCGCATCGACCGTGACGAGCAGCGCGCAGCCCGAAAGGAGCGAAACGACGCGCAGGCTGAGCGCCGACAGGCCGAAACACGCGACCACGAGCTTGACCAGCACGAACACCAACGGCGGGTGCTGGAGTTCCGCGCCCGCGAGCACTTGGGGCCAGGGCAGCCGGACGTCGCGGTACGTATTGACCTCGTCGAGCCAGAGCGAACAGCGGCTCGAGACGTAAAGCTCGAACAGGAGGCTCGCGAGGACGATGGCCGCGAGCGCGAAGGCGTGCGGACGGCGGCGGATCAGGGTCGCGAACATCGAAAGGGGCGCATCCTCCCTTACGACGCCTCGCTCGTAAAGCCGCGAGCCGCGCGACCCCGCGGCGCCCTCGTTCGCGCGTCGCGCCCGCGCGGCCTATTCGACGGTGACCGATTTCGCCAGATTTCGCGGTCGATCCACGTCGCAGCCGCGCGCGACGGCGATGTGATACGCGAGGATCTGGAGCGGGATCGAGTAGAGGATCGGCGCGACGATGGGGTGCGTCACCGGCAGCTCGAAGACGGCGTTCGCGAGCCCTTCGAGCGCGTTGTCGCCCTGGGTCACGAACGCGATCACGTTGCCGTCACGCGCGATGGTCTCCTGCAAATTCGAGAGCGTGCGCTCGCGGTGCTCGTCGCGCGGCATGAGCGCGACGACCGGCATGCGCGCGTCGATGAGCGCGATGGGGCCGTGCTTGAGCTCGCCGGCCGGGTAGCCCTCGGCGTGAATGTACGAGATTTCCTTGAGCTTGAGCGCGCCTTCGAGCGCAATCGGATAGAGCGGACCGCGGCCGAGATAGAGCGCGTCGTGCGCCTCGTGCCAGCGCTCGGCTACCTCGGCGATGGCCGGTTCGAGCGCGAGCACGCGCTCCACCTGCGCCGGCAAGGCGCGCAAAGCGGCGAGCAGCTGATCGGCGCCCTCGTGCGTGAGCGTGCCGCGCGCCATGCCCGCTTCCATCGCGAGCAGCGTGAGCAGGAGCACCTGCGTGGTGAAGGCCTTCGTGGAAGCGACGCCGATCTCCGGTCCGGCTTGCGTGAGCAGCGTGCCCTGCGCGACGCGCGTGATCTGCGAGCCCTTGGCGTTGCAAATCGCGAGCGTGGTCGCGCCGAGCGCCGACGCCTCCGCGAGCGCACCGAGCGTGTCGGCCGTCTCGCCGCTCTGCGTGATGGCGAGCGCGAGCGTGCGGTCGTTCACGATCGGCGAGCGGTAGCGGTACTCGGACGCGTAATCGACCTCGACCGGCAGCCGTGCGAGCTTTTCCACCAGGAACTTGCCGACGAGCCCCGCGTGCCACGAGGTGCCGCAGGCCAGGATCGACAGCCGTTCGGCGCGGCGGAACCCGTCCGCCGAAACCGGCAGGGAGAGCTTCAGATCGTCGCCGTTCAGATGCCCGACGAGCGTCCGCGCGAGCGCTTGCGGCTGCTCGAAAATCTCCTTGTGCATGTAGTGCGCGTGCCCGTCGAGCTCGGCCGCCGACGGGTCGAGATCGATGCGCGAAACGCTGCGCACGACCGAGACCTCGTCGTCGTCGAGGATCGACAGGCCGTCGGGCGTGAGCACGCCCATGTCGCCGTCCTCCAAAAACACGATGTCGCGCGTGTGCGTGAGCAGGGGCGCGACGTCGGACGCGACGAAGTACTCTTTCTCGCCGACGCCGACCACGAGCGTCGGCCCGGAACGCGCGAGCAACATCTTCTCGGGGTGATCGGCGTGGAGGCACGCGATGGCGAATTTGCCCTCGACCCGGCGCGTCGCGGCGCGAAACGCGGCCTCGAAACCGTAGCCCTCGCGCATGAGGAGCGAGACGAGCAGCGGGAAACACTCCGTGTCGGTCTGCGTCTTCGGCGCCATGCCGTAGGACGAGAGCTCGGCGCGGAGCTCGACGAAGTTCTCGAAGATGCCGTTATGCACCACGAGCACCTTGCCGTCGTGGCTCGTGTGCGGATGGGCGTTCGATTCCGTGGGCCGACCGTGCGTCGCCCAGCGCGTGTGGCCGATGCCCACGCGGGCGGCGAGCGCATGGCCGTTCAGCCGATTCAGCTTGGTTTCGAGCCCCGTGAGGCGCTCGGTCGAGCGGTGCACCTCGGCGCCCGTCGGCAAGAGCAGGCCGACGCCCGCGCTGTCGTAGCCGCGGTATTCGAGCCGCTTCAGGCAATCGAGAAGGATGGGAGTTGCTTCACGCTTTCCGAGGTAGCCGACGATGCCGCACATGGTGACCTTTCGAGGGGGCTCGCTGGAGCCGATCCTTCCGAGTTCTTCGAATAGTTGACGAAATGCGAAATGGGCGAGATTAAGGAGTGAGCTTCGCGAGATAAGCGCGCTCGTTCGAGTCGAGGGTGGGCTCCGCCCCGACCGACCACAGCACCGAGCCGCAGCTGCCCACCGCCACGCCGCGGCCGGCGCCGAGCCCGGTCTCGGGCCACTCCGTGCGTTGCCAGAGCGCCTGTCCGGTGGGGTCGAGCGCGAAGAGGATCGGGATGCGGTAGGGGTCGGCGTCGCCGGGGGTCGCGCCCGAGACGACGACGTTGCCCGATGCCGTCGCGGCGAGGCCCGCGACCGCCCGCATCGGGCCGCGCGCCACGCTCCAGAGCGCGACGCCGGTCGGGTCGAGCTTCGCGACGAAGCCCGACTCGTTGCACCAGGCTTCCGAGGGGCAATGCGCCAGCGCGAGCGCGCCGGTGCCGAAGTCGAGGCTGCCGTCGAAAACGCCCGCGACGAACACGTCGCCGTCGAAATCCGACGCGATGGCCTGCCCGAGCTGATTCGCCCCCGCGTCGCCGTAGCGGGCGCTCCATTGATGGTCGCCCGCCTGGTCGAGCTTCACCACGAAGACGTCCTTGCCGCCCGCGCTCGTGAGCGTTCCGCCGCCGAAATTAGTGCCGCCGACGAGCGCGCCCGTCACGAGCACGTCGTTCGCCGCGTCCGTCCCGAGCGCCCCGAAGTAGTCGACGCGCCACGCCGGGGCGTCGGTCTGATCGAGCGCCACGGTGCCGAGACCGGAGCCCGAGACGACGGCTCGCCCCGCGTGATCGACGACGAGGCTCGTGACCGTTTCGTCGCCGCTTCCGCCGAGCGCGACGGCGCGCACGACGTTGCCGTTCGCGTCGAGCCGCGCGACGAAGACGTCGCTGCCGCCCGCCGACGTGAGCACGGTGCCGTCGAGCGTGAGCGTCCCGGTGAACGAGCCGCTCACGACGACGTCGCCCGTGTCGCTCACCGCGACGAGCGTTCCGAAAGGCTTGCTCCAAACGAGCGTGCCGTCGGCGGCGAGCTTGCGCGTGCCGCCGGTGAGCGTCGTCAGGTAGGCGTCATCCTGCGCGTCGACGGCGACGCTCGAGGGGTTCGTCGCGAGGTCTTCTTCGAACTGCGAGAGCCACGAAATCGAGGCATTTTGCCCGGAATTGGGCGCGGGGCATTCGGCCTCAGGTGAGTCTTTATCGGCGCTCGAGGGCGTCGTGTCCTCCGCCGTCGCGGAGCCCTTCGTGCCGTCGGGTTGCCCATAAAAGCCGGCGTCGAGTCCCTCGCCGCACGAGGGGAGCGCGAGCGCGTGAGAAGCGATAAGAGCGAGTACGAGCTTGGTCACCTCGCTTGCTCATACAAGCCGCGTGCCGACGCGAACCAACGCGACGCGTCAGCTTCTGACACGTCGCTGACAGAGTCATTCGTGATGGGTGAGAACGGCGTAACGCGACGCTCGATGCTAGATGCCACGGGATGCCGCGTACCCTCCGACGGACTTTTGCCCTCGGTGCCGCCTCCGCTTTCATCACGACCCTCAGTCACGTTTCGAGTGCCGCTCCGTCGGGCGCGCATCCGCGACTTTGGCTCGACAGCGACACGGTCTCGGGCCTGAAGGCTCAAGCAGGAGTGAAGGACAGTCCGGTCGAACGCGGCGCGGCGCGCTGTTCGGCGGCGCGCAGCAGTCCCTCCGACTATTCCGACGGCGGCTGGCAAGGGTTCGAGTTCGTGACGACGCTCTCCGGCTGCCTCGTGTCGTGGATCGCGTCGGGCAGCGCGGATGACCTCGGAACAGCCATAAAATACTGGAATGTGCTGCTCGACGACTACCAGACGGTCGGCGACGGGGCGGGGGGCGACGACGTCGTCACGCACGACACCGGTTATGCGATGCGCACCTTCGCGCCGTATTCGGCCGTCGCCTACGACTGGCTCCACGACGCGCCGGGCGTGAGCAGCGACTTGCTCGCGCACGCGCGTGAACGCTTCGACGCCTGGGTGACCTACTACACGAGCGGCGGCTACCTGAAGGACATGCCGGGCGCGAACTACGAGGCTGGTTACGCTTTTGCTGCAACGCTCATCGCGATCGCCGAGGCGGGCGAAGCGGGCAGTGCCGGCGACACGCACTGGGCCACCGTGCACGACACCATCTGGGGCAAGGATTTGATTCCGGCGCTCGCGCCGGGCGGCGTGCTCGAGGGCGGTGACTGGCCGGAAGGGTGGGAGTACGGGCCGCTCAGCGTGCTCGAGCTCGGCTTCGCCGCGCGCGCGATGATCGACAACGGCAATGCGGTGGCGAATGCGGACACGTGGGCGAATGCGCTCGTCCTCCGCTTCGCGAACGGCCTCACCCCGGCCACGCGCCAAGCCTTCGTCGGCGGCGACACGCAGGACGACACGCCCGAACAGACGGTCGACAACGGGCCGCTCTTGGCCGCGCTCGCCGCTCCTGCGAGCGATCAGGCCAAATCTTGGGCCCGCGAGCTCAACCAGGACCTCGCGCTCGAAAACGACAATCCGCTCTTCGACGCCGTCGCGCTCGCGCAGGCGGGCAGCGCCGCCGCGCTGCCGAGCGATCTGCCGACGAACTACCTCGGCAAGGGCGCCGGCAACTGGTACGCGCGCGGCGACTGGACCGACCAGGCCGTGTGGAGCGTCTTTCAGTGCACCCACCGCTTGGTCGACGACCACGAGCACAATGACGCCGGCAACTTCGTGCTCACCCGCGGCGCCGACGACCTGGTCGTCGATCCGTCGCCCTACGGCACGCTCTCGACGCTCACGAGCAATGCGCCCGCCGTCGACTCGAACATCCTGCCCGACGGCTACTCGCCGAGCCAAGGCAACTGGGGGAAAACGACCGCGCTCGTGTGGGAGCGTCAATCGAGCTCCGGCATCGCCGTCGCGCGCTGCGACTACGCCGACCAGTTTCGCTCGGACGACTACCCGAGCGACGTGAGCGTGGCCCTGCGCGACTTCGTGCTCGTGCCGGACGGCGGCGACGGCGAGGTCGTGCTCGTCGACCGCGTGGTCACGGGCGACGCCTCGCGCGGACTGCACCTCCGCGTGCGAACGCCCGGAGATTTGGCCCTGAAGGGCGATCTCGCGCAGGCGACGCTCGGCGCTTCCGCGCTGTCGGTCGAGCACGTCTGGTCCTCGAGCGGCGCGCCGAGCGTGCGCGAGATGCCGCAGGCGTCGGAGTGTCCGTCCTCGGATCACACGTGCGACGTGTCGCGACTGCCGGCGGGCAGCGAGTACCGCATCGACGTGGACGGGCCGTCGGCGATGGCGCTCCACGTGGTGTCGGCGCGGGCCGGCGCGACGGGCGCGCACGACGTCCTGAGCGGCGACGGCTACCGTGGCGTCGTGATTCCGCGGGCGAGCGGCGCCGTCGCGGTGGTGACGAACGGAGCCGTGGACGGAACCCGCGCGAGCTCGCTCGTGTACGACGCTCCGGCGAGCGCGGTCCACGTCGTCGTCGACGCGCCGGTCGACACCTCGGGCAAGAGCGACGTGGCCGCCGCGAAAGACGGCACGAACTGCCGCGTGACCGTGACGCCGCACACGGGCTCGAAGGGCGGCTACGACGGCTCGCCGCTCGTCGTGGCGCTCGCCGCCGACTGCACCGTCACCGACGACGGGGCTCAAATGATGCCCCCGATGACGACGGGAGGCGGCTCCACGGGCGCCGGCGGCAAGGGCGGAACGGGGGGAACGAGCGCTCGCCCGACGAACGACGACTCCGCGGGTGAAGGCGGCTTCGGTGAAGGCGGCATGGGCCAAGCGGGCGAGCCGAGCGCTTCCGTTTCGGGCGGTACGACGAGCAGCGCGGCGAACGGCGGGACGTCGAGCGGGAGCGTGACGAGCTTCGGCAGCGCCGGGACGTCGGGGTCGGGCGGCGCGCCGGGAAGCGTCACGGCGTCGAGCGCCGCGGGTCAGCCGGCGACGCTCGACGTGCCCGACTTGAGCCCCGGTTGCAGCGTGAGCTCGTCCCCGAGCGACCGTGGTGCGCCGGGTTCGTTCGCGGGCGCGCTCATCGGCTTGGCGCTGCTGGGGCGCAAGCGGCGTCGGGCGGGTTCCGCTCGACGATGATGGTCTGGAGCTTTCCGCTGCGGTGATGCGGCTCGATCGCGTCGTGAAATTCGATGCGGAACGGCAACCCGCGAAGGTAATAGGCGAAGCGCCCGGTGACGTGCTCGAAGGCGTCCTCCGCGAAATCCCGCCCGCGCACGACCTTGAGCGTGACCTCGCCGCGCACGTTCTGGACGGCCTGAAATTGCCGCACGAGCTCGCGCCGCGCGTCGCTGAACAGCACGTGGAAAACGATGCCCGGTACGGCGTTCCCCTCGCGGTCGATCATCGTGTCGGCGCGCCGGCCGTCGACGCGCTCGAGCCGCGCGAGGCCGCGCCCGCACGCGCACGGCTCGTGACTCGCGAGACGCGCCACGTCGCCGTTCACGTAGCGGATCATCGGCATGCCGTAATTGTGCAGATCGGTCACGACCACGTCGCCCGCTTCGCCGGGGAGCGCTCGCCGTCGGTCCTTCATCACCTCGAGCACGAGGTTCTCTTCGGAAAGGTGCATGCCCGCGTGCGCCTCGCACTCGGCCGCCATGAGCATCGTCTCGCGCGAGCCGTAGGTCTCGAAAATGGCGGGGCCGAAGGCGCGCTCGAGCACCGCCCGGTCGCCGAGCAGCACCGCTTCCGCGCCGCAAATCACCGGGATGTCGTCCCAATCGCGAAGTCCGCGATCGACGATCCAGCGCGCGAACTGCGCGCAGGATTGCGTGTAGCAGACGATGATGTCGGGCCGAGCGCGCCGGAGCGCCGCGAGCGCGGCCTCGCGCGCCCGTGCGTCCTGCCGCATCGAGTCGACGAACGTCTCGCGCCGGAACGCGCGATCGAGGCGAATTTTGAGGGTCGGCGCCGCCGACGAGACCGCCGCCCAATAGTAAAAGGTCTTCTTGCCCGGGCGGTAACCGGCCCAGCCGTAGCCGCGAATTTTCACCGCCTGGCGCCAGCATTCGCTCGCCGGCGAATACTCGAACTTCAGTGGGTTCCCGGTCGAGCCGCTCGTGCCCTTCTTCAGATTCTTGCCGCGGTGTGCGGGGTCGACGAGATCTTCGTAGCGCTCGCGAATGATCTCGCGCGTGAGGACGGGGAGCACCTCGAGATCCGAAGCGGCTCTCACGTCGCGCGGGTCGAAACGGTGCGCGCGAAAGAGCTCGCGGTAGTAGGGCACGTTCCGTCCCGCGTGCGTCAGGAGTGAAATGAGTGCGGTAAGCTCGTCCTTTTGGCGGAGCTCGGGCGCGAGCCACTGGCTCCTTTCGAGATACATGAGGTGCTTGCGGGTTTCACGTCGGCGGATCGCGGCGTCCCACACGGGCCAGAGCACGCGCTCGAACATCGCGGCATAGGCGCGGTCTCCGTATTTTCGCGGGCTCCACGCATGCAGCTCGGGCGGGTGCGGGTCTCGGCTCGACACGGCGTCAACCCACGTTTCGGTGCAATTCATGTACCGCCGAGAGGAAACGACGCGGACAAGTAACCCCGGGTGTTTACGAGCAGGCCACGCGCGCGCGGGCGAGGCAGCGCGCCACGAGCGGCGCGGAATGAGACGACGCGCGCGCGTTCGTTGCGAGGCGTTCGGCGTGGCTCGGTGTTTGCTACCGCTCGCCTGAGTGACGACGAGCGACGAGGCGACGAAGAGCGGCAGGATTGGAAGAAGTCTGCCGCACGTGTGGGCGGTGACGTGGCGCCTGCTGGCGGTACTCCTGGCGCTCGAGTTCGCTTACCTCACGCTCGCGAACGTCGCGCTCCTCACGCCCTTGGTGCGCTCCTTCGCGACCAACGACGACATGCGCCTGAAGTACGATTGGGCGTACAGCCCGTGGCCCGGACACGTCGTGGTGAAGAACCTGAGCGTGCGGTTCCAGGACTACAACGTGCAGTTTCTCGTCGGCGTCGAGCGGGGCTCGCTCGATCTCAGCCTGCACGAGCTCGCGCTCCGGCGCTTTCACGTCGTCCGCCTCGACGCGGACGCCGTGTCCTACCGCATGCGCCACAAAGTGAGCCGCGTGGGGCTCGAAGCTCCTCGCTTGGCGGCGTATCCGCCGATCGAAGGCTTTGCGGATCCGCCGCTCTACGTGGGGCCGCACCCGAGGGAGATCCCGGACAGCCAGTATCACCTTTGGGACGTGCGCATCGAAAACATCACCGCTCACGTCAAGGAAGTCTGGATTCTCGAATATCGCTACCAGGGCGGCGGCATCGCGCGCGGCAATTTTCACGTGCAGCCGGCGCGCTGGTACGAGGTGTACCCGGCGTCGCTCGAGCTTCACGGCGGCAAGGTCACGCTCGGTAACACCACGGTGGCGGCACACGCCGACCTCTCGATCGCGTGCCGCGTCGAAGGCAGCGATCCACGCAAGCTCGAGGGGCTCGACCCGTTCCACAAGATCCACGCCGACGCGCGCGGCACGCTCGCGGGGACGGACCTCGCGTTTTTGGACGCGTATCTCGTGCCGCGGGCCGGACTCTCCGCGACGGGGAGCGGCAATGTGGAGCTTGCCGCGAAGCTCGAGCGAGGCGTCGTGGCGCCGGGGACGGACATCGCGATTCGAAGTCCCGCGGGCTCGCTCGGCAACGAGCACTTTCGCGTCGAAGGGGCCGCCGAATACCGCCTGCACGTGCCCACCGGAGCCGAACACCCGCCGATGGAGCTCGGATTTCGGGCGCCGCGCCTGACGATTCTGGGCGCGACGCGCGGCCATGAGTCGCCGAGTCTCGAGCACGTCGACGCGCGCCTCGACGTGACGCCCGATCTGACGGCGCCGCTTCGCATCGTCGGCGCGGACCTCGCGCCGCTCGATTTGAAGGTGCCGGATCTCGGCTGGTTCTCCGGCGTCGCGCCCGACGCGCCCACGCTCTCGGGTCACGCCCTCGCCTCGCTCCAAGCGCAGCGCGACGCGAAGGGCGGCTGGACCGGAACCGCGCACGCGCTCGCGCCGAACCTCGGGCTGACCGCGGGCAAGGTGAAGCTCGGCGGCAATGCCAAGCTCGACACCCATTTCGTCGCCAACCGCGAGAACGACGGCGTGAAGTTCGACAAGGTCCGGCTCGATCTGACCGGAACGAGCTTCGCCGTGGACGAGCGCGCGACCCGCCCCTTCGCGGCGGAGCTCACCAGCAATGACGTCGAGTTCGGCACGAAGGACCGAGAGAGCGCGCACGGCACCGTCGAGCTTCACGCCGACGACGCGAACGCGCTCATGCCGCTCGCCGTGGACTCACCTTTCGCGCGGCGGCTCGAGAGCACCTTGCTCGGGCTGAAATCACTCGACGCCAAGGCAGCGTTCAGCCTCGGCGACGTGTCGCGGCTCGAGCTCGTGCGGGCGCAGGCGGGCATCGCTCGGGCGCACGGCGTGCTGTCGATGACGAAGCAAGGGCCGGTCGGTGCGTTTCTGGTCTCGACCGGCTTGGCGAACCTCGGCGTGCGGGTGCGGCCGGGCGAGACGCGCGTCGTGCTTTTCGTCGGCGACAACTGGCTCGACCGCCAGCCCATCGCGCATCGAAATGCCACACCCTGACACGGTGCCCCGTCGCCGCTCCGCTGGCCGAGTCGCGAACCCCGCGTTTCGTCCACGAAGACGGCTGGCACGTCGACTGCATGGGCTCGAGGGCCATGAGCGAATACCACGAGCCGGTCGCGGAGCTCGACGACGAAACGCGTGACCTTCATCGCGCGTTGACCAGCGTCAAAGAGGAGTTCGAGGCGGCCGACTGGTACCAGCAGCGGCTCACGAGCTGCAAAGACCCCGACCTCAAGCGCATCCTCACGCACAACCGCGACGAGGAGTTCGAACACGCGTCGATGCTCGTCGAATGGCTTCGGCGGAGGAAGCCGTCGTTCGCCGAGCGTCTCGCGAAGATCGCGTTCACCGATCGCACGCTCGGCGTCGAGCTCCCTGACACCGGACCGGCGAAGGGAGCCGCGGGTGCGCTCGGCGCCGATGCGGGGCGCGGTCTCGGCGTCGGCTCGCTCAAAGGACACAAGTCGTGATCACCGGACCCGGACCGGCCCCGATCGCGCCCGCAGTGTGGGCGAAGCTCGAAGCGGACGTGAAGGAGGTGCTCGAGGAGCACTTCGTCGGACGGCGCATCGTGGACTTCGACGGCCCTCACGGACTCGGTTTCTCCGCGCTGAATCTCGGCGAGCTCGTGCCGTGCGACGTGGGTCCGGGAATTTCCGCCGGGCAGCGCGCGGTCCTGCCGCTCATCGAGGCACGCGTCCCGTTCGAGTTGCCGCGTTCGGCGTTCGATGCGCGCGAGCGGGGCGCGCCCGATCTCGACGACGACGCCGCGCTCACGGCGGCGCGCACCCTCGCCGAGCTCGAGGATCGCGCCATCTTCTACGGCATCGAAGCGGCGGGGATTCGCGGGGTGCTCGCCGAGTCGTCGCATCCGCGCATCCCGCTCGGCGGCGACGTGGCCTCGACCATCGACGCGGTCACTCGCGCGCTGCTCGTGCTCGACGAAGCGACGGTCAAAGGACCGTATGCGGTCGTGCTCGGCAACGCCGCGTACCGCCGGCTCGCGTCCGCGCCCGAATACCCGCCGCTCCGCCAGCTGCGCGAGCTCGTGGGCGGGCAGGTGCTCCATTCACGGGTGCTCCGCGGCGGCGTCGTTCTCTCGTTGCGCGGCGAGGACTACCAGCTGAGCGTCGGCCAGGACGCCGCGATCGGCTACCTCGCGCACGACGCGGACAAGGTGTCGCTCTACCTCGTCCAATCGTTCGCGTTCGTCGTGATGTCGCCCGAGGCCATCGTCGGGCTCGACGAGTGAGGCTCGCACGCATCGCGTTCGTCGCCTTCGTTTCGGCCTGGGTGCTCCTCGGCTCGGTCGAAACGGCGGTCGCGGCCGACAAGCACGACGATCCCGAATTCACGATCGTTCCGATCGTGGGCGGCGACAGCGACGTGGGCGTCGGCGGCGGTTATCTCACCTCGCTCGCGCACGTGATGCCCGGCGTGAAGCCGTACGTCTGGCGCCTGGAGAGCGCGGGGGCGATCGCGTTCAAATTCGGCGGCGGCGCGCACCTCGGTTACCTCGACGACTACGTGCTCTTGGTCGTGCCCCACGCGTGGCTCGAAGGGCTGCACGTCGAGGCGCGCGGCGGTTACACCTACGAACCCACCCTTTATTACTACGGACTCGGCAACGCTTCGAAGATCGACCGCGGCCGTTCGGACTCGGATCTGTACTACCAGTACAAGCTCTCGCATTCGATCATCGCCGCGAACGCGACACTCCACCTCGGACACGCGCTCTTGCTCTGGGGTCTCGCCGAGCAGCACGTGCAGGCGACCTATCCCGCCGGCGGCAGCGTCGCGCGCGACGAACGGTCCCCGGACGCGCGAACGCGCGCGTTCATGCGCACCGATCAGGGGCTCGATGTCGCGAAGTTTTCGTACGGCGTCGGTTGGGACTCACGCGACAGCGAGGTTTCCTCGCACCGCGGGCAATATCACACGCTCCGCGTCGATCTCGCTCCGGGTGGTTTCGGCCGCTTCCACTACGCATGGATTCGCGTGAATCTGGCCTTGCGCGGCTTCGTCACGCTCGTGCCGAATCGTTTGACCTTCGCCGCGCGCGGCGTCGTCGACGTGCTCGAGGGCTCACCGCCGTTTTACGAACTCGCTCGTTCGATCCAAAACTTCAGTGACGACACCTTCGCGGTCGGCGGCGGCAAAGGCCTGCGGGGAGTGCCGGCCGGCCGCTATTTCGGCAGCGTGAAAGCCTTCACGAATCTCGAGCTCCGGAGCGAGCTCTTCGCGTTTCGCGCGTTCCAAAAGCGAAACTTGTTCGGTCTCACGGCCTTCGTCGACACCGGACGCGTCTTCAGCGGGCTCCCGAGCTCGGCCGAACTCGACGGGAAAACGCTGGGGATGAAGCTCGGCGTCGGACTCGGCGCGCGCGTCACGGCGGGTGAATCGTTCGTCGTACGAGGTGACGTGGCCTGGTCACCCGACGCGCATCCCGTCGGGGCATATTTGCTCGGAGGTCAGCTTTTTTGACTATGGCTGTGGAGCTTCGGAGCGAAGCGCCCGGCGCGCGACTGAGGTAGAGTGCGCCATGGGAACGAGCGAGCGCGAAGGGGTGCCGCCGAGCGGTTCGCACCGGCGCGTGCTGATCGTCGAGGACGACGACGACGTTCGCGACGTCCTCGGTGAGCTCGTCGCCGCGCTCGGGCACGAGCCCTTGCCCGCCGCCACGGCCGAGGAAGCCATCAAGCACGCGAGTGAATCGCCGGTCGCCGTGGCGTTCGTGGATCTCGGGTTGCCCGTCGTGGACGGTTACGAGGTGGCGCGGCGCCTCCGCGCGAGCGCGTGGGGCGCCGACATGCGGCTCGTTGCGCTCACCGGCTACTCCGATCACGAGACGCGCCGGCACGCGGCCGCCGCCGGCTTCGATCATTTCCTGGTCAAGCCGGCCGACCCGGCCGCGATCGAGCGCGCGCTCGCGACGCCCGCCTGAACTTCGGCGCCGTCAGACCGCGATGCGAGTCCGAGACGGCTCCTCGCCGAGCGGCTCTTCGAGCGGGGGCGGCGGCGTGCTCTTGCCGCGCACGGCCGCGGCGCGCGCCTCGCGCACGATGCGGTGCACCGCCTCGAGCTTGTCCCGCACCACGGGTGAAATCGCGAACGGATACAGGTCGGGGAGCCCCATGCTGCGGCTCACGGCGTTGAGCGCCACGCTGAGCTCGCTCCACGCGTCGATCATGAGATCGAAGTCGGTGCTGCCGGGGACGCCGAGGTCGGGCGCCTGTGCGTTCGCAAAACCGAACTCGCGCGAGGTGTCGAGCGTGTCGAGCATCAAGAGATAGTGCGCGAACGTCTCGGCCCAATCTTCCCAAGGGTGGGAGCTCGCGTAGGCGGTGATGAAGTCGGTGCTCCAGGTGCTGTCCGGCGCCTTCGCGTGGTGCGCGGCGAGGCAAGCCGAGTAGTCGCGCGTCTCGTCGCCGAAATGGGCGCGAAAGAGCTCGAGCTTGTCGCCGTCGCGCACGAGTCGCTCCCAAAAATAATGGCCGATTTCATGGCGAAAATGGCCGAGCAGCGTGCGGTAGCGTTCCTTGAAGGCGATGCGGACGCGTTCGCGCGTGAGCGCATCGGCTTCGCCGAGATTGAGCGTGATGAGACCGTCGGCGTGACCGGTGAGCACGCGCCGGGCGCCGGTGTCGGCCGCGATGTCGAAGGCGAGCCCGTTCTCCGGATCGTCGCGTTGCGAGACGACCGGGAGGCGCAGCTGGTCGAGCGTGTAGATGAGCCGGCGCTTCGCCTTTTCGACCTCGCCCCAGAGCGCGAGGTTCTCCGAGTTCGAAAGGTCGGGCACGACGTGATTCAAGCGGCACGCGCGACAGAGCGTCTCGTCCGAGTCGATGGGGACGAGCCAGTTGCACACGCCGCGAGCCGCGTAGTTCTCGCATTTGCGGCAGGGTCCGTACGGAGTCGCGTGGACGCCGTCGACGGCGGGCTCGAGCCCGACCACCGTGCCCGCTTCGGAAAAAAAGCCGAGCTCGCGCCCGCACGCGAGGCACTGAGTGTTGTCGAAGAAGACGCGTTCACCGCACGCACATCGAAAGGTTCTCATGGTCTTCTGAATCGCCTCGTCGGTTAGCTCGCCTCGGTGCACGCGATGTGCCAGTGCTGCGACGACACCGGAACGCCGCGCGCCGGAGGACGCGGGCTCGGTACGACGCATTTCCCCTCTCTCGGGGCGCTTCGCCTCGCCGCTCCACCCCCCAATCGGGCCCAAATCGCCCAGGGAGTCGCGGAGACGTTGCACGGAAGTTGCTTCACGTGGGGTGTACGCAGCCCCGCCCCAGGAGTTTCGCAGATGTGCGCCGATATCGTTCCGAGGCCGAGGTCGCACTCCACCGAGTCGTGGGATCCCGACAATCTCGCGGATATCGACGAATTCGAGGACACCGAACCGTCGGTGTTCTTACCCTCCGAAGAGGAGTTCACCGACGCGCCTACCGTGCCGGGCTTTCGTCTCCGGTCGGGCGCGGGCGAGTACGGCGGCTCGCCGAGCACGCGGGACGACGGCCACTGGGAGCGGACGCTCCGAACGGTGGCGCAGGCCGTGAAGCGCGTGTTCGCGAGCCATTCGATCAGTTGAGCTCACACGAGGTCAGTCATGCGTTCCCCCATACTCTCTCAGGCGTTCGTTTTGTCGCTGCCGCTCGCGCTCGTGCTCGCGGCTTGCAGTCACGAAGAGCAGGCTCGCTCTCCGTCCGGTTACGAGGCGACCATGACGCCGGCATCCGGGACGAGCATGCCGGCGAGCACTCCGGCGTCCGGCAGCGCGGCGGACGCGACTCGAACGGACGCGAGTCAGGGTCTCAGCGACGGACAGATCGCGGCCATCGTGCGTGCGGCGAACATCGCCGAGATCGACGAGGGGAAGATCGCCGCTTTGAAGGCGCATGACCCGGCGGTCAAGCACTTCGCCGAGATGATGATCGCCCAGCACGGCCAGGCCGTGAGAGACGTCGACGACCTCGACACGCAGCTGAATCTCCGCCCGACGGAGAGTCAGCTCATGACCGAGCTTCGCGTGAACGCGACGAGCGTCGAGAACGAACTCGGCAAGAACGACGGCGCGAGCTTCGACAAGCAGTACATGCGGAGCCAGATCGACGCGCATCGTCAAGTTCTCGACACCATCGACGGGCAGCTCATGCCCGCCGTGCGCAGCGAGGAGCTGCGCGAGATGCTCGTGAACCTGCGGCCGCGCGTCGCCGATCACCTGCAGATGGCGCAAACCATCTTCGACTCGCTCAAGTGACGCGGACGGCGCCGGCGCCGGTCAGCCGAAAATTTCGCTGAAGGCGGGGGGAACGGCGGTGACCTGCGCCCCGAGCGCGATCGTCGTCGCCTCGATGCGCCGCCGTTGCGCTTGTTTGAGTGCGCCGAGCAACGCCTGCGTGGGGTTCGGTCCCCGGTGCGACGGCTTGACGCCCGAGAGCGTGTCGATGAGCACGCCGGCGTCCTGAATCGCTCCGAGCTCGTCCTGGAAGAGCTTCATCGCCGAAAGCGCGCGCTCGGCCTCGCGCGGGAGGAGCGGCAGCGCGACCTCGACCGCGTAGCGGTACTTCTTGAACGCCACGCGCACGGCGTGGAGAGCATGCCGGTCGTCGCCCGCGACGGCGCGCCGGCGCCGGTCGAATTTCGTGTAACGGCGCACGATGGCCGCGAGCACGAGGATGCGCGCGACCTCGGGCACGGAAGTCTCGGCCTCGAGCTGCTGGGCGCCGTGATCGAGCGCCCGTTCGACGAGCTCCGGCGCGAAATCGTCGAGTTTTTGAGCGAGACGCCGCGCGAGCGCCGCGCGGCGCTGCGCAAGGCGCTCGGCGACCGGCAGGAGCTCCGGGTGATCCTCGCCCAGGCGCTCGAGCGTCTGCTTCTGCACTTCGAGATCGCGCAGCGGCGACAGCGAGCGCAACAAGCGTTCGAGGGATTTTTGCGTCTTCGCGGGAAGCCGCACGTCGAGGCACTCGGCGATCTCGAGCGCCGAGAGCAGGCGCCGGAGCGCGACGCGGAGGTCGTGGACGTGCTCGTCGAGGCGCGGTCCGCAAACTTTCATGAGTTCGTCGCGCGTTCGTCGCCAATGCGTGCGAATGGAGGCGGCGACGACCTGGGCCGCATTGCGCTTGCCGTGCCCCGCCTTGGCCGACGGGGAACGGGCCGGGGGACGCGTCGCGTCGTTGCCGCGGCTGCTGGGCGCTCGTGCCATTCCACCGTGCCTACCACCCTTTTCCCGCGAAGAGAGAGGGAGTAGCGTCGCCGGTCCCGCCCGTGACCCGCTCCGACCCGCTCCCCGAAGAAGCCGTGCGCGACCTCCTCGGCATCGCGCGCGCCCTCTACGCCGCTCGCAAGCGGGAATTTGCGTCGAAACGGGATCTCGACGAGCTCGCCCAGATCGGCAAGCAGCTCGCCAACGCCCTCCGGCTGGCAAAAAAGAGCAGGCCGGACACGCTCGGGCACCGGGCCGCGTGGCTGCAGGCCGAAGACGCCTGTTCCCGCCTGCTGCGGCTGATTTCCCTGGAAACGCCGGCCGCCGCCGTGCTCGAGGCGGCGGTCGTGCGCATCCGCCGCATCGGGCCGCGACCCCCGAGCGAGCGCGAGGAGCGGCGGGCGGCCGCGAAGATCCGGAGCTGAGCCGGTCGCGGTCGGTGGTAGGTTTTACGCGCGAGAATGGTCGGAAAGAAAGAGGAGGCGGCGCGTCAAGCCGTCCGAGCCGCGTTCGAGACTTGGAGCGGCCGCATGCCGGCGCGCTCGCCGCCGAGTCGCCGCGGGCAGAATCGAAGCTTCGCGCAAGGCGGGGTTCGGACCGAGCTCTCGACGACCGTGTTCAGCGCCGAGCCCGAGGAGTGGGTCCAGTACCTGACGCTGCCGTATTCGGATCGTTACGAACCGGACATCCGCGTGCGCGTTCATCGCCACCGCGGCATGAAGCTCGTGGCGTTCGAGGCCGAAAATGAGCAATCCGGGTGGCTCGCGGGCATCCTCGACGAGGGGTTGCGCGCCGTGCGGCAGCGGCTCGAATCGAAGCCGCACGTCCTCGCCGCCTTCGAGGAGCTCTTGTTCGGCGCGATGCAGGGGCCGAACCAGACGCTGAACGTGCTCCTCAGCGTGCGCTTGCCGAGCGACGGCACCCGCGAGTCCGCGCACGAGAGCGAAAATCAGGGGCCCGATTTGCGCATCGTGCTCCATTCGCGGCTCGCCCATTTCGTGCAGGAGACCGTGCACGGGGGCACCTGGCTCCCCGCCGACCAGCGCGTCGGCGTGTATTGGCCGCTGGTTTCGCGGCTCGCGTCCGAGCTCGCGTACCCGCCGGCGCCGCTCGACCGCTACGCCGCCAAGATCGACGTGTTCGCGAAGCTCACGTACGTGACGCTCAGCGTGCTTTACGACGGGCGTCGCACGGGCATCTTGGTCCGGAGCCCGGCGGGCCAGATTTACGAAAACCAGATCGCCGAGTCGCTCGGCATCCCCGCGGCCCGACTCGAGGAAGATCACGCGTACTTCCGCCTGCTCTCCACGCTCGGCTTCATGTCGCGCGGCGACCCCTACGCGAGCTACGCGAACGAAGCGAAGATCGCGACACGCGAGTACCTCGACGATCTCTACCTGCGCCTGAGTCTGTCGGGCGCGATGCCCGAGATCCCGGCGGCGATGCAGCCGATGCCGTTCGAGCGCAGGGGCCGCGAGGTGAAGACGCCGAAGCCGCGCCTCGGCGCCTACGGCGTGCAGAGCGGCGAAGATCTCGACGCGTGGAAGGCCGTGGTCGGACCCTTCGGCGATCTCGGCTTCACGCTGCTGCGCCAGCTCGGCATCGGGGAGTTCGGCCGCGTCTACGAGGTCTTGAACGATCACAATCCGCGCTACCCGTCGCACCTCGCGCTCAAGGTCGATCGCATCCAAGGCAAGAAGAGGGCTGCGATCATGCAGGCCGAGCAGGCGATGGTGGTCGGCCGTGATCTCGCGCCGGCCGTGCACCTCATCCGCCTCTACGACAGCGGCAAGCTTCGCGGCGAACGTTACACCTACCACGTGCTCCAGCTCGTCGAAGGCGACACGCTCGACAACTTGATCGGCGTGACCGGCACCGAGCACGCGAGCGTCTCGCGCCCGCCGCCCCGCCGCTCGGTCGAAGAAGGCGCCGAGGAATACGAGCGCGCCGTCAGCCAGCGGAGCAGTCAGCTCTGGCGCCGCCAGCGCATCGCCCTCCCGTTCACGCATCAGCTCTCGCCCGCGATGATCCTCGATCTCATGAGCAGCATCCTGCTCTGCCTGATGGAGGTCCACTCGATGAGCTACGCCGTGAACGATCTCAAGAACGGCAACTTGATGATGAGCCGGCGCGGCCAGCTCAAGGGCATCGACCTCGACGCGTACGCTCCGGTGCATTCGACCAAAGACAAAGTCACCGATTTCATGTTCCTCGCCGTGTCGCTCGTGCTCTTGCTTTCGAGCGCGGGCGGGCGCCTCAACGTGCCGGTCGTGCCGTGGGAAGAGCTGATTCGCGACGAAGCGCGGCTCCGCGAGGGCCTGAAACGCGCCTGGCCGTTCGGCGACGTGCAGGCGCTCAGCGAGGGGCGCGTCTCCTACGACGAGCTCCTGACGACGCTCGTGGACCTCGTGCTGCGCAGCCGCCAGCTCGTTTACGCGAAGGAACCGGCGCTCTTCATGGCGGACGTGGCGCGCCTCGTCGGCATCAAGCGCCGACTCTTGCCCGAAGAAATGGTGATCGACTGAGCGCGCCGGCTCGGCGCGCGATCAGCTGAACTCGCCGCGGATGTACGCGCGCGTCTGCTCTTCCTTCGGATCGCCGAAGAGATCCTGCGTCGGACGATATTCGATGAGGTAGCCGGTGCGGCCGCCGCCCGACGTGTCGACAAAGAAGAACGCGGTGCGATCCGCGACACGCTGCGCTTGCTGCAGGTTGTGCGTGACGATCGCGATCGTGTAGCTCTGCTTGAGCTCGAGCATGAGCTCTTCCACGCGGCGCGTGGCGATCGGATCGAGCGCGGAGCACGGCTCGTCCATCAACAGCAAATCGGGTTCGACCGCGATGGCGCGCGCGATGCAGAGGCGTTGCTGCTGCCCGCCCGAGAGCGCGAGGCCGCTCGAGTGGAGCTTGTCCTTCACCTCGTCCCAGAGCGCTGCGCCGCGCAGCGCCTTTTCGATGCGCTCGGCGTAGTCGCCCTTGAAGCGGTTCAGTTTCAAGCCGAAAGCGACGTTGTTGTAGATGCTCGTCGCGAACG
>DATJXW010000103.1:0-11387 GCA_035499895.1 Polyangiaceae bacterium
AACCAAGCGCACCACTTCACGATCGCCGCGTTCCACGACCGCGTCGTGATCCTCGCGGGCGCGACCGTCGAGACGCATCCGAAGCTCGTCGCGCTCGCCGAGGCCGCCGACAAGCTGCCGCTCGCCGATTTGAACCCGCGATTTCAGGATTTTTTGGGGTTTTTGGGTCCGGTGCAGCGCGACTCCCGCCTCGTCCAGTTCGCGGAGCAGGTCGGCTTGTTCCGCTGCACGCGCGCGGCCGACGCCATCCTGCTCGTGACGACGCGCCTGCGTGATCGGCTCGAGTACAAGAAAGGCGTGACCTCGAGCACGACGACCGTCTCGGACGCGCTCGACCTCGGGCAGGGCGTCTGCCAAGACTTTTCGCACGTCGGGCTTGCGCTCTTGCGCATGGTGGGCATTCCGGCGCGCTACGTCTCCGGCTACCTCTACCGGGAGACGCCGCGCGAGCTCGAGACGCACGCGTGGTGCGAGGCGTACTTGCCGTCGCTCGGTTGGGTCGGCGTCGATCCGACGCACGGCGAGCTCGCCGGCGAGGGCCACGTCGCCGTCGCGGTCGGTCGCAGCTACGCGGACGTGCCGCCGAACCGCGGCGTCTACCGCGGCGACGCCGAGGAGCGCATTTCGGTCAAGGTGACGATGAATCGCCTCGACGACGACCTCGCGTCTCTGGCGCCGTTTTCACCCGGGTCCTTCGACGTACCGAGCTTTCGTGACGGGCCCGTGCAAGCCGAACGCAAGTTGAACCTGCGACAGCTCGAGCAACAGCAGCAGCAGCAACAGCAGTAAAACGGGCCCGCGCCGCGGGGTCTGGCCGTTTCGGGTCGTCCGCTCCACGTTTCCCCCGTGGCGCTCGCGGACATCAAGAACTACCTCGCCGTGAACGACTGGCTCGCGACGGCGGGGCAGCCGAAGCAAGAGGAGCTCGCTGCCATCGCCGCGGGCGGCTTCGAGCTCGTCGTGAACCTCGGCTTGCTCGATCCGCGCTACTGCCTGCCCGACGAAGCCGGCTCGGTCTCGGCGCTCGGCCTCGACTACCGGCACATCCCCGTCGACTTCAAGGCGCCCGCCGCGAACGACTTCCGTCGCTTCGAGCGCACGCTGCTCGACGCGGCGGGGCGGCGCGTGTTCGCGCACTGCGCGGCGAACTATCGTGTCTCGTGCTTCGTCGCCTTGTTCGGTGAGGCGCACTGGGGTTGGTCGCGCGAACGCGCGGACGCCCACGTCCAGAGGCTCTGGCAGCCGGACGAAGTCTGGCGCGCATTCATCGGGGCCGTGCGCGCCGGCGGCGCTTGAGCGCTTTTGCCCGTCCGCCGGCGTGATACACGCGACCATCATGATCAACGGCGCGCACGTCATCCTCTACAGCAAGAAGCCGGACGCCGACCGCGCCTTTCTGCAGCGCACGCTCGGGCTCTCGCACGTGGACGCGGGCGGCGGCTGGCTCATCTTCGCGTTGCCGCCTGCGGAAGTCGCCGTGCACCCCGCGAGCAAGAACTCGCACGAGCTCTATCTCATGTGCGATGACGTGAACGCGTTCATCGCCACGGTCGCGAAGCACGGCATCCGCTGCTCGCCGGTGTCCGAACAGCGCTGGGGCCTGCTCACGACCCTGACGCTGCCCGGCGGCGGCAAGCTCGGTGTGTACGAGCCCCGCCACGCGCGTCCGAGCGCGAAACCGGCGCGCGCCACGCCGCGGGCGAGCGGCGGAGCGTCGAAGCGCGCCGCGCCGAAGAAGCCGAAGCGCGCCGCGCCGAAGAAGCCGAAGCACGCGGCAAAAGCGTCGCGAAAATGAGCGCCGCAGAGGCAGTCGTGATCGGGCGCTTCGAAGCACGCGACG
Organism: Polyangiaceae bacterium; assembly: GCA_035499895.1. Classification (GTDB taxonomy): domain Bacteria; phylum Myxococcota_A; class Polyangia; order Polyangiales; family Polyangiaceae; genus PMG-095. The sequence goes on from DATJXW010000103.1 coordinate 1,841, forward strand.
AAGACGAAGTCGTCGCGCTTTGGACCGAGGCGTTCGGGGCGTATCACCCGTCGAACGAGCCGCGCGCCTACCTTGTGCGCAAGCTCGCGCACGATCCGGAGCTCGTGCTCGTGGCGCGAGAAGGAGCTCGTGTCGTCGGCACGGTCGTCGGTGGTTACGACGGCGTGCGCGGCTGGATTTACCACTTGGCGGTCGCTCCGGCGGCGCGCCGTCGCGGCATCGCCACACGTTTGATGGCCGCCGTCGAACGCGAGCTCCTCGCGCGTGGCTGTCCGAAAATCAACCTTCAGGTTCTTACGGACAACATCGGGGTGGTCGCGTTCTAAACATCGGGGTGGTCGCGTTCTATAAGGAACTCGGGTACCAGGTGGAGGAACGGGTGAGCATGGGGAAGCGTTTGGTGTAGAGTTGTCGTTCTGCCATGCCCGCACCGTCCCGCGCGTTCTTGACGGCACGGTGGGAGCATTTGGTGCTCTTGAACTACACGGTGCCGACGCGGATGCTCGCGCCGCTCGTCCCGCGCGGTACGGAACTCGACCGTCTGGGCGGCGAATTGCTGGTGAGCGTCGTCGGATTCATGTTCACCGACACGCGCCTCAAAGGCGTCGCGGTGCCGGGACATCGCGTGTTCGAAGAGGTGAATCTGCGGTTTTACGTCACGCGCGCCGACAAGGACGGGCAGCTCAGGCGCGCCGTCGTCTTCGTGCGCGAGCTCGTGCCGCGCGCGGCGCTCGCGGCGGTGGCTCGCTACTTCTACAACGAGCCGTACATGGCCGTTCCGATGGCGCACGACGTCTCCATGGACCCGGAGCACGGCGGCTACGCGTGTTATGCGTGGCGCCATCGCGGTAGCTCGTACGCGGTGGAAGCGAGCGTCGACGGGCCCGCGCTCCGGCTCGAGCCGGACACGGAGGCGTCCTTCGTCACCGAGCACTATTACGGGTACACGCGTCAGCGCGACGGCTCGACGCTCGAGTACGCGGTCGAGCACCCGCCGTGGCGCGTCTGGACCACCGAGAATGCGGGCTTTTTCGGACCCGGCGCCGATCTGTACGGCGAGGACTGGGGACGCGTGCTCTCCGCTCGACCGCGTTCCGCGTACGTCGCGCTCGGCTCCGAAGTCATCGTGCGCGAGGGCGAGCGCGTCGCGTAGCTCTCGTCGGCTCGCGCTCGAACCCGACGAGCTTCGGCTCGTAGCCCGCGAGCCGCGCCGCCATCACGTTCGCCGCCGCGCGGCTTTGATCGACGAGCACGAAGCCGCGCCCGTGGCGCGCCGCGGCCTCGCCCGTCGTGCCGCTGCCGGCGAAGAAGTCGAGCACCGTCGCGCCCGGGCGCGTGTGCACGCGGACGATGCGCTCGAGCACGGCGAGCGGCTTTTGCGTGGCGTAGCCGGTCTTCTCGCGGCCGTTGGTCGGCACGATGGTTTGCCACCACACGTCCGTCGGCGTCTTGCCGCGCGCGGCCTTTTCGGGGCCGACGAGCCCCGGCGCCATGTACGGAATGCGATCGATCGCGTCGTACTCGAAGACGTATTTTTTCGGGTTTTTCGCGTACCAGAGGATGCTGTCGTGCTTGCTCGGCCAGCGCGTTTTGGGGCGGCCGCCGAAGTCGTACGCCCAAATGATCTCGTTCATGAACGAACCGCGGCCGAGCAGGCGATCGAGCGCCACCTTCACGTAGTGCACTTCGCGCGCGTCGAGGTGGACGAACAAGCTTCCGTCCGCGGTGAGGCAGCGCAGGCTCGCTTCGATGCGCGGCATGAGGAACGCGCCGTAGTCGTCGAACGAATCCGGATAGCTGCTCTCGCCGACCTCTTCGACGCGATAGGCGCGGCCGCCGAACCCGCGCCGCGTCGCGCGCTCGTCCGAGGTGACGCGGAGGCGCGTGCGGCGCTGCGTGCGACCGCTGTTGAACGGCGGGTCGATGTACACGAGCTCGGCGAAGCCGGACGGCAGCGTCTTCAGCACCTCGGCGTTGTCGCCGAGGATGATTTCACGCTTCGGCATGAAATCAGCCTGAATTAGACGCGCGACACGTCGACCGCGACGCTCACCGTGTGCTCACCCCCACCCAAAATCACGCCCTTGAGCGGGCTCGCGTCGCTGAAGTCGCGCCCCCAGGCGAGCGTCACGTGTTCGTCGGACGGGATCACCCCGTTCGTCGGATCGAAGTCGACGTAGCCGAAGTCGGGACAGTACACGCCGACCCACGCATGCGACGCGTCCGCGCCGGTGAGCTTCTTCTCGCCTTCGCGCGGTTGGTTGTACACGTAGCCGGACACGTAGCGGGCGGAGAGCCCGAGCGAGCGCAGCATGCCGATTTGCAGGTGCGCGAAGTCCTGACACACGCCGCGGCGCGCGCGTAAGACCTCGCGGAGCGGCGTCGCCACGGTGGTCGAGCCGGGCTGGTATTGAAACTCCTTGTGAATGCGCTTCGTGAGGTCGAGGACGGCTTCGAGCAAGGGGCGCCCGCGCGGAAAGGACGGTTGCGCGTACGCGACGAGGTCGGTGTCGAAGCGCACGTGCGGCGACTCGAACACGAACTCGTAGGCCGTGAGTCCCTCGGCGGAGCGGTCCTCGCACACGCGGTCGCGCACTTGTTCCCAAGCGCCGCTCAGCGCGAGCGCCGGCGCCTGGAACGGCGTCACGTCGACTTCGCTCACCGCCGTCACGTCGAGGTGGGTGTGCGCCTCCTGCAGCGAGAACCAGTGCACGCCGTTACCGAAATAGTCGACGCCGCGATCGTGCGTGGCGACGACCGGCTCGACGAGCAGCTGGCTGCGGAGCAAACGCTGGTGGCTCGTCGTGCGCGGAGTGAGCCGCGCTTCGTTGTGACAGATGGAGACGGCCTGGGCGTAGCGGTAGCTCGTGAGGTGGCTCACGCGGTAGACCATGAGACCCCGTGTTCTAGCAAAATTCGCCGCATTTTGTCGGCATCATGGCGGCGGCGCCGAACGCTGCGAGGTTGCCGAGCAGGAAGAGCGAGCTTTCGAGGTGCGTTTCGACGTCATGCAGCGGGCCTACCTCGTCCGTGTCGCCTCGATCGGGCTCGCCGCCGCGATTCTCGGCTTCGTCGCGCTCACCGCGCTCGCGGCGCTCGTCTACCCGGGCGGCACGTATTGCGAGCCGCATGCGACGAGTTACCGCTTCTGGGGCAATTACTTCTGCGACCTCACCGCGCCCGTCACCGGACGCGGCGAGGACAACACGCGTTCGGCTGCCTTCGCCGAGGCCGCGTTCGCGAGCTTCGCGTGCGCGTCGGCGCCGTTCTTCTGGTTGCTCGCGCGGCTCGCCGGAGAACGGCGGTCGATACGGACTCTCGGCATCGTCTCGGCGTTCGCGACCATCGTGCTCGCGTGGTTGCCGTCACGGTCCGGACCGACGCTGCACGCGGGCGCCGTCTTCAGCGCGACCATTCCCGGGCTCGTCGCGGTGACGCTCGGCGTCGTCGGTCTTTGGCGCGAGCGGTCACGTGCGCGCTCCTTACGCGGCGTTGCATGGCTCGGCGCGATCACGCTCGCGGCCGGCTTCGCCGACGCCGCCGGCTATGCCTTCGCGCTCGTGACGCACGCCGGCTGCCTCTGGTGGTTGCCGGCGCTGCAAAAGCTCGCGGCGCTCTCGCTCGTTGCTTGGATGCTCGCGGTCGCGCGCGCGGCGTGGCGCGCCGGGCGTTAGACGCCCTTGTCTTCCATCGTGCCGAGCGAGACGGACGTTTCGGCGTGGGCGAGGTAGGAGAGGGTCAGTTGTTCGGCGAAGAGCGGCAGGTCCGCTTCGAGCCCGGCGAGGAGCTCGTCGAGCTTTTCACGCCGCCCGGCGGCCGAGACGCGGCCGAGCGTCGTGAAGTCGGCGAGGCGCACGCTCGTGAGCGCGCGCAGCGCGATGCGCGCGGCCGGCGAGAGCCCGACGCCGCGCTCGGGACGAGGCAGCTCGGCGAGGTGTTGATTGATGGCGACGAGCTGGAACGCGACTGAGCGCGGGTTCGTCTCGTCCGTCAAGACGAGGTCGAGCACCGGCTCGAACGCGATGAAACCGCGATAACGCGAGCGATAGGTGATGGTGCTGTCCGCCACCTCGAGGATGCCCTCGAACGTCGCGGGGGAGTCCGCTTCCACCAACGTGCTGCGGACGAGCCGAGCGACGTGGTACGCGCGCTCGATGCGCCGGCCGAGATCCGCGAAGCGCCAGCCCGGGCCGTGCGTCATGTTCTCCATCACGAGGCCGCTCCACGCCGAGAAGCCGACCATCAGCCGGTTCAACGACTCGAGCCCCTCTTGCAGCTCGAGACGCTGGCGGAGCTCGAACTCGAGCACCTGATCGTTCAGCTGGGTGAGGACGCGCCACGTGTCCGCCGACAGACGATCGCGCGCCATGGCGCCGGCACGGAACGACGCTTCGATGGTGGCGCGGAGCGTGCGGTGGTCGGACGCGACGAGGAGCTCGAACAGACGACGCTCGAGCCGGCCCGGACCTTGGCCGCCCGTGAGCGTGCCTTCCGTCACCTCGGTCGTCACTTCGAGCGCGTGGAGCAGGACCGCGAGCTCGGGGCTGCGCGCGCCGTAGGCGTCGTCGGTCAGGCGCATGATGACGCTGCGGAGCAAGCGCGCCGTGCCTTCGGAGCGCTCCGCGTAGCGCCCGAGCCAAAAGAGGTTGTCGGCGACGCGGCTCGGAAGATCGGGGCCGGTGCGGACGATCTCGATCTTGCCGCCCGCCGGGCGAAGCAGCGAGAGCGAGCTCGGCAGGCCGCTCGCGAGCACCCAGGTGTCCTTGCTCCCGCCGCCGCGCTGCATCGACACGACGAGCGAATTCTTGGAGCTCGACACGCGCGTGAGGCCGCCCGGCAGCGCGACGTAGCTCTCGCCGGCGCGTGCGACGAACGCGCGGAGCGATGCGTGGCGCGGTTGCACGGCGTCGCCGATCCACACGGGCGCGGTCGAGAGCGCCACCTGCTCTTGCCCGACGAACGCGGCCGGATGCGCCTGAATGCGCAGCGCGAGCTCGGCGCGATCCTCGACCGAGAGCGCGCCGCCGAAGACGGGCTCCGGGGCGGTCGGGCCGAAAAAGGCGGGTTTGATCACGAGCTCGGGCAGATGATCGATGACGTAACGGAGCGCGGTCTCGTCGCCGCACCACCACGTCGCGACGGACGGCAGCGCGAGCGCCTCACCGAGCAAGCGCTGGCAGAGCGCCGGCAGGAACGCGAGCAGCGCGGGCGACTCGACGAGACCGGAGCCGAGCGCGTTCGCGATGGTCACGTTGCCGCGCCGCGCGGCGCGCACGAGCCCCGCGATGCCGAGCGACGAGTCGCTGCGCAAGCTCAGCGGATCGCAGAAGCCGTCGTCCATGCGCCGCAAGATCACGTCGACGCGCTCGAGCCCGCCGAGCGTCTTCAGGTACACCGTTTGATCGCGCACGGTGAGATCGGCGCCTTCGACGAGCGAGTAGCCGAGGTAGCGCGCGAGGTACGCGTGCTCGAAGTACGTCTCGTTGTAGGCGCCCGGCGTGAGCAGCACGACGCGCGGCTGATCGCGCCCGCGCGGCGCGAGGCTCGCCAAGGAATCACGGAGCGCGCTGAAAAAGGGCGCGAGCCGCTCGACCTTGCAATCCCGAAAGAGCTGCGGGAGCAGGCGCGACACGACGATGCGGTTCTCGAGCGCGTAGCCCGCCCCCGAGGGCGCCTGCGTGCGATCCCCCAACACCCAGAAGCTTCCGTCCGGCGCGCGCGCGAGGTCGGCGGCGTAAAGGTGCAGGAACACGCCGCCCGGCGGTTCCGCGCCGTGGAGCGGCCGCAAGAACGCGGGACAGCCGAGCACCAGCTCGGTCGGCACGAGTCCCTCGTGCAGTGTCTCCTGCTTGCCGTACAGATCCGCGAGCAGCGCGTTCAAGAGCCGCGCGCGCTGGTCGAGCCCGCGGGCGAGACTCGCCCACTCGCTCGCGCCGAGCACGAGCGGAATCGGATCGAGCACCCACGGGCGATCCATCCCGCGTGGGTCGCCGTACACGTTGTAGGTGACGCCGTTTTCGCGGATGAGGCGCTTGCCCTGCTCGCCGCGCTTCGAGATTTCACCGGCGCCGAGCTTCTCGAGCCCATGCCAGAGCTGTTCGTGGCTCGGGCGCGGCTCACCGTCCACGGTGAACGCTTCGTCGTAGGCGGGAGGCCGCGGCGAATAGCGGAACCCCTCGGGAAAGGAAGGCGCGCTCGACTGACTCATTGTCACCGCGCGCGTCGAAGTTTACCGCGGCCACGCCACGGATCGGTGACCGACGTGAAGTCGACGTCGGGCCCGTCGAAGATTGCGTTCACCTGGTACACGACGTTCGTCGGGTCGGTCAGCGTCGCCGAGAATTCGTCGTTCGCGGCCGTCGTGACGTTGAAGGCGCGCTCCGCGTCCACCCCGACGCCCTGGACGCTCATCGTGCCGGCGTGGAACGTGACGGTGAGCTGGTTCAACTGAGCGTTCAGGAGATTCTGAAGCATCGGCTCGAGCGGTTGCGCCGGCTGGAATTCGACGAGCGTCCAGCCGCCCTCCATGCGCGCGGCCGCGCTCGACATCGCCTTTTGCGTGGCGTCGGCGGAAGGCTTCGGACTCGATGCGCAAGCGAGCGTCATCAGGCCGAGGCCGAGTGCAATGCGCGCGAAGGGCGGCCGTCGCATGTCCGTGACGATATCACGCGTGGGTCCGGCGCAAGTCGAGCGTGAAGGGGAAGTCCGGGTTCTCGAGCCGCGCGAGGCCCTTCGGACTCGTCGCGCCGTGTGCGTGCCCGAGCGGCGAAAAAAGCGCGCCGCGGCGGGACTCGGCTTCCATCGCGTTCACGGGGAACGTGTCGTAAGCACGGCCGCCCGGGTGGCTCACGTGGAACGTGCAACCGCCGAGCGCGCGCTCGGTCCACGCGTCGATCAGCGAGAAGACGAGCGGCGCGTTCACGGGCAAGGTCGGGTGCAAGGACGACGGCAGACGCCAGCCACGGAAGCGCACGCCGGCGACGGACTCACCTTGCGTCCCCGTCGGATGCAGCGGAACCAGCGCGCCGTTGCACGAGACGAAGTGGCGTCCGGGCACGGCGCCGCGGAGCTTCACCTGCAGGCGCTCGAGCGACGAGTCGACGGCGCGCGTGGTGCCTCCGCTCGCGTCCGTCTCCTCGGGCAAGACGTGCCACGGCTCGAGCGCGCGCCGGAGCTCGAGCTCGACGCTGTCCTTCACGAGGTTGCCGACGAGCGGGAAGCGAAACTCGAGGTGCGCGTCGAACCAGCGGCGATCGAACGCGTAGCCGCGCTCGGCGAGATCGCGGAGGACGTCGCCGAAATCCTGCTCGACGAAGTGCGGCAGCATGAAGCGATCGTGGAGGCTCGTGCCCCAGCGCGGGACCTTCGCGTGGTACGGCCGCTCCCAAAAGGTCGAGACGAGCGAGCGCACGAGCAACTGCTGCACGATGCTCATGCGTGCGTGCGGCGGCATCTCGAACGCGCGAAGCTCGAGCAAGCCGAGCCTGCCCGACGGGCTGTCGGGCGAGTAGAGCTTGTCGATGCAGAACTCCGTGCGGTGCGTGTTGCCCGTCACGTCGGCGAGCAGGTGCCGGAACACGCGATCGGTGAGCCACGGCGCGACCGGCCGCGACGAGAGCTCGCGCGCGACGCCGAGCGCGATTTCGAGCTCGTGCGTGGCTTCGTGGCGCGCTTCGTCGACGCGCGGCGCCTGGCTCGTCGGACCGATGAACAGCCCCGAAAAGAGGTAGCTAAGCGCCGGATGATCGTGCCAATAGCCGACCAGGCTCGCGAGCAAGTCGGGCCGGCGCAGGAAAGGGCTGTCGGCGGCCGTCGCCGCGCCGAGCGTCACGTGGTTGCCGCCGCCCGTGCCGGTGTGGCGGCCGTCGAGCATGAACTTCTCCGTGCCGAGGCGTGACTCGCGCGCTTCGGCGTAGAGCGTCGTCGTCACGTGCGAGAGCGACGCGAACGTCGACGACGGATGGACGTTCACTTCGATGACGCCCGGATCGGGCGTGACCGAGAACTTCTCGAGTCGCGCGTCGCCCGGCGGCGTGTAGCCTTCGACCCGCACGCGGAGGTCGAGATCCTTCGCCGTGTCCTCGACCGCGGCGACGAGATCCAAGTAGTCCTCGAGGTAGGCGACGGGCGGCAAGAAGACGTGCAGGATGCCGTCGCGAGGTTCGGCGCAGAGCGCCGTCCGCACCGTGTTCGCCGAGGATTCGAACGCCTTCGGCTTCACGACGTCGCCGCGCTCGCGCCCGTCGCCCGGCTGCTGCAAGACGCGCCGCTCGTCGCGCCGCGGCAGCGGCCGGCGTTCCGCGAACGGATCCGGCGGAATCACGTACGGGTAGTCGAGCGCCGCGACCCACGGCAGTGAATCGACCGGCAGCCGATAACCCATGGCCGAGTCGCCGGGGACGAGAAACAGGTGCTCGCGCCGCAAGAACCACGGCCCCGATTCCCAGCGGCCGCCGCCGAGCGGACGGATCGGCAGCGCGTGGCCGATGACGCTCTTCAGCCCGCGCTCGAAGACGCGCGCGACGCGTTCACGCTCGAGTTCGTCCTCGATGCGGTTGTCGAGCACGTCGACGTTCACCGGCAGCCGCCGTTCGCGCAGCATGTAGAAGTACGCGTCCTCGTAGCCGGGCTGCGCGTGCTTGCCGTCCACGCCGAGACGGCCCGCGAGGCGCGCGACGAAACGCCGCGCGTCGTCGCTCGTGACGCCGTCGTACTGTCCGTCGAGGGCGTAGCGCTTCTGGTCGACCCAGATCGGATCGCCGTCCTTCCGCCAATAGCAACCGAGCGCCCAGCGCGGGAGTTGCTCGCCCGGGTACCATTTGCCCTGGCCGTAGTGCAAAAGCGGCCCCTGCGCGAAGCGCTCCGCGAGGCGGCGAAACAGGATGCCCGCGCGCCGGCGCTTGTCGGGCCCGAGCGCGCCGAAGTTCCACTCGTGGCCGTCCATGTCGTCGATCGAGACGAACGTCGGTTCGCCGCCCATCGTCAGACGCACGTCGTTGCGCACGAGATCGCGATCGACGCGCTCGCCGAGCGCTTCGACGCGCGCCCACTCCGCGTCGGAGTACGGCGACGTGACGCGCGGCGATTCGTACACGCGCGCCACGCTCATCTCGTGCACGAGCTCGGACTCGCACTCGTCGAGAGCGCCGCTCAGCGGCGCCGCGCTCGCCGGGTCGGGCGTGCACGCGAGCGGAATGTGCCCCTCGGCCGTGAGCAAGCCCGAGGTCGCGTCGAGGCCGATCCAGCCGGCGCCGGGCAGGTACACCTCCGCCCACGCGTGCAGATCGGTGAAGTCCTGCTCGGGGCCCGACGGGCCGTCGAGCGACTTCTGATCGGCTTTGAGTTGGATGAGGTAGCCCGACGCGAAACGCGCCGCGAGGCCCAAACGCCGCAGGATCTGCACGAGGAGCCACGCCGAATCACGGCACGATCCGCTGCGGAGCTCGAGCGTCTGATCCGGAGTCTGCACGCCGGGCTCGAGGCGAATCAGGTACCGCGTGCGTTCGTGGATCTTCTGATTGAGCGCGACCAGAAAATCGATGGTGCG
>DATJXW010000104.1:0-7658 GCA_035499895.1 Polyangiaceae bacterium
CGTGCGCGCCCTCGACACGCTCGCGCGGCTCCCCGGGCGCCGGCCGCTGCTCGTCGTGATGAGCGGCGATCACGGTCACCCCGCCGAAGTCCACGCGGGCGACCGCATGCCGGCGTCGGCGCTCTACGACGAAAACGTGCACACGCCGCTCGTCGTGTGGTCGCCGGGCCGCCCGGCGCTCCTCGCGCGACTCGACCATGCCGCGTTCGGCGCCCCCTGCTCGAGCCTCGATTTGATGCCGACGGTGCTCGGCCTGCTCGGCGTCCAGGCCGTGCACGCCGCGATGGGACGCGACCTCGCGCTTCCGAGCACCAGCGCCGATCGGCGCGCGATCTCGTTCAACCCGCTCGCGGGCGGCCTCGTGCGGATTCGGCGCGAGGCGGGCAGCGTCATCCTGCGCGCGTTGCCGCCGGCGCTCGAAGCCTACGCGCCGAACGACGTCGACGAGCTCCATGATCTGGGAGCGGAAGCGCCCGGCGCCGCGGGAGCGTCCGAGGAAGCGCTCGCCGCGGTGTTCGCGGCCAAGGCGCTCATCGAAGCCGATCGCGTGTGGCCGCACGACCTCTCGCCGGTTCGGAGCGGGGGCGTGCCCGTCTCGCGCGAGAGCACGAGCGAACGCCGGCACGCGGCGCACGGCGGCTAGAGCCGCCTCGATTTTCGAGGCCGCGGGCGACGCGCGGTGCGTCAGTGCGGGCGCTTCGAGAGTCGTTCCGTCACGCTGCTGCCGAGGCCGAGCGCGGCCGAAACGAGCCGCGGCGTGTGGCGCGCGAGCCCGACCGCGGCTTTGCCGTGCGCGGTGATCACGGCTTCCGCGCGGCGCGCGAGCGTCGCGTCGAGCATCTCGGCGGCGGCGCGCTCGGCGGACATCATGAGAAAGCGCGGCGTCGGGTCGACGGCGTCGAGGTGGACGCGATTCGCGTTGTCGACGCGGCGAAAGTCCGTGTCGATGAAGCCGGGCGCGAGGTGCGTGAGCGACACGCCGCGCGCGCGGAGCTCGAGCCGCACGGCCGCGCAGAACGAGCGCAGCGCGTGCTTGCTCATGCAATACGGCGACCAGCCGGGAATCGAAACGTAGCCGTTCACGCTGCCGACCACGCCGATCGCGCCGCCTCGCTTTTCGAGTTCCGGCATCGCTTCCTTCACCGAACGGAGCACGCCGTAGACGTTGGTCTCGAACTGGCGCCGGTAGTCCTCGAGCTCGAGGTCGAGAAAGTTGCCGGACACGCCGAAGCCCGCGTTCGCGAGCAACACGTCGAGCCCGCCGAAGCGCTCCCGTGCGGCGGCGGTCGCCCGTGCCACGTCGCCGTCGCGCGTCACGTCGCCGGCCACGGCGAGCGCCCGTTCACCGAGCTCCGACGCGAGGGCCTGCGTCCGTTCAGCGCGCCTCGCGACGAGCACCACGCTCGCCCCGCGGCGCACCGCTTCGCGCCCGAGCGCCTCGCCGATACCCGCCGACGCGCCCGTGACGAGCACCACCTTCCCGCTCATATCGCGCTCCGTCATGCGGGACCGAGCGTTGCACGGGCGGCGACTTGCGTCACGGCGCCTCGCGCCTCATAGGCAGAGAATGAGCTCGTTCGCTGTCGCCTCCTGGACCGCCTGGCTCGTCGTGGTCGGCGCCGGCTGGGCCCTCCGGAGCCGCGCCTACGCGATTTACCGGGGCATCACGCTCGGCCTCCAGGTGCTCATCGCGAGCGCGCTCGTCCCCTATTTCGGTCGCCTGTTCCCGCTCGTCGCGCTGCTTCAGGCCACCGTGTTCGGGAGCGCCCTCGTCTTGATTCGCCCGCGGCTCCGGGGGCTCGCCTACCGGACGCTCGTCAGCGTCCCGGCCGCGTTTTTCGCCGCGGGGACGCTCCTCGCGTGGCCGTGGGCAATCGTCGCGGCGTTCGGCTTCACGCCGCACGGCGCCTGGCTCCCGTTTCTGTTCGCGGGGGTCGGCATCGTGCAGTCGCTCACCACGCGTGAAGAAGTGATCGATCTCACCGTCGCCGACGGCGAGAACGTGACCGGCCTCAAGCGGCACGCGACGGGCGCGCTCCGCGTCGCCCGCCCGCTCAAGATCGTGCAAATCACCGACCCGCACCTCGGGCCCTTCATGTCGGTGGAGCGGCTGCGTCGCATCTGCGAGCGCGCCGTGGAACGCGCGCCGGACCTCGTGCTCCTGACCGGCGATTTTCTGACGATGGAGTCGCACTCGCGGGCGGAGCTGCTCGCGACCGCGCTCGCGCCGCTGAAGGCGCTCGAGGGACGCACCTTCGCGTGCCTCGGCAATCACGACTACGAGGCGCTCGACATCGTCCAAGGCGCGCTCGCCCAAAACGGCGTCAAGCTCTTGGTCGATGAGGCGGCGGAGCTTCGAACGCCGGCAGGCGACGTTCAGGTGCTCGGGCTCGATTTCGTGTGGCGCGGGCGCGCCGAGCATCTCGCCCGCGTGACGGCCGCGCACCCGCGCAAACCGGGCGCGCTCAGGCTCCTCCTCCTGCATGATCCGAGCGCGTTTCGGCACTTGCCGGACGGCGAGGGCGATCTCGTCCTTTCGGGGCACACGCACGGCGGGCAAGTCGGCTTCGTGAGCCTCGGCTTGCCGTGGACGTTCATGCGCGCGTTCGTGAGCGCGCCGGACCACGGCCTCTGGGCGCGCGGCGTCGATCGTCTGTACGTGCACCGGGGCACCGGTCACTACGGCTTTCCGTTGCGGCTCGGCGTGCCCTCGGAAGAGAGCGTGCTTCAGGTCCACGCGCTCACGCTGAGTCCCGCTCCGGCCTGAGCCGAGGCACCGAAACGCGATGGCGCGCGCCGCGCCCCGAGGGTAGCGTGCAGGTCCTCATGCTCACGCCGACGCGGACCGCCGCTCTCGCTCTGAGTCTCTCGCTCCTCGCTTGCCAGGCGACCGAGACGGTCGCTCCGCCGCCCTGTCCGCCCGTCACGGCGGCGCCCCCGCCCGTAGCAGCGGCGCCGGCTCCTGCTCCTGAGCCTCCACCCGCTCCGCCCGCCCCGAAGGGCCCCGTCGCCGCGCCGCTCGACAAGAACCTCGCGCGGCCCGAGCTGGTCGCGAAATCAGCGCCGCTTCCGGGCTTCATGAAGGGCATCAATCTCGGCAATTGTCTGGACGCGCCGGCCGAGGGGGCGTGGGGCGCGATGCTCTCCGAAAAGCACTTCGAGATGGCGCAGGCGGCCGGCTTCGATCACGTGCGCTTGCCGGTGCGCTTCAGCACGCCGGAGCGCTCGGGGGAAACGCCGCCCTACAAGTTGAACGACGAGTTCTTGAAGCGCGTGGATTGGGCGATCGATCAGGCGCTCTCGCACCACCTCTCGATCATCGTCGACGTCCATCACTTCGAGGCGATGAACAAAGACCCGAACGCGAACAAGGATCGGCTCTTGGCGATTTGGCGCCAGCTCTCCGAGCACTTGGCCAAACGCCCGCCGGAAGTGGCGTTCGAAATCCTGAACGAGCCGACCGAGAAGCTCGAGCCGAAGCTCTTGAACACGATCACCCGCGAAGCGATCAAAATCATCCGCGCGAAGAATCCGAAGCGCATCGTGTTCGCGGATTCGTATTTTTGGGCGAATGCGCGTCGCCTGGCGGAGCTCGACCTGCCGAAGGATCCGAACGTCGTCGCTCAGTTTCACATGTACGAGCCCATCCTCTTCACGCATCAGGGCGCGCCGTGGATGGACCCGCCGTTCCAGACGCGCGGCGTGATTTTCCCCGGGCCGCCCGCGGAGCCGGTCACGCCGCTCCCCGAGGCCGCGAAGGAGAAGTGGGTCGCGGAGTGGTTCAAGGGCTACGACGCGCTGCCGGCCGCGGAGAACCCGGGGGGCCCGAAGGCCGTGTTCGACTACATCGATTTCGCGACGAAGTACGTGAAGGCGACCGGGCGGCGCGTCTACCTCGGTGAGTTCGGCGCGGTCGACAACGCCGACCAGCAGTCACGCGAAAACTACGTCTGGCTCGTGCGCACCGAAGCGGAGCGGCGCGGCATCGGTTGGGCGTATTGGGACGACGGCGGCAGCTTCAAGGCGATGAACGTCTACGCCGGCAACTGGAACGAAGGGCTCCGGCACGCGCTCCTCGACCCGTGAGCGTGCGCCTCCGGGGCGCTACTTGCAGACCAAGAGCTTCACGTCGTCGATCCAGAAGTCGAACGGCGTCCCCTGATCGACCGCCCACTCGAGGTGCTTCACCTTCGAGCTCGTGAGGTTCGGCGGGTGCGGGCTGCCCCAGCCGTCGAGTTGGCGGAGCTCGGCGAACGAAAGCTCGAAGGTCTGCCACTCGCCGTTCAGCTGCAGCGTCTTGCCGAACGCGTTCCAGCACTCGTGGCACACGCCGCCGTCGGGGTGCGTGTTCACGTCGTGGACCTTGAAGCGCACGAAGCTCTTCGGCGTGCCCTTGATTTTGAAGCTCACGCCGGCGTACTTCGACGCGTCGTAAAAGCCGCCGACGCTGAAGTTCCCGCCGAGCGAGAAGCCCCACTCGTCTTGCTCGTCGGTCTTGCCGGCCACGTGCGCCGCGCGCTTCGAGCCCTCCGGACCGCCGTCGGAGATCCGAAACTCGGGGCCGGGCACGTCCACGGTCGCGTGCGGCGCCTTGGCGATCCACCAATAGCCGTTACGGCCGCCTTCGAGCGCGACCTGGCTCGTACCGTCCTCGAAGTCGTCGAAGAGGCCGTCGGGCGCCGGCTCGAGCCCCTTCGAGCACGTCGGCAGCGGGTTCGTCGCGACGGCCGGCGCGGTCGGCGCGGGCGGAGCGACGGCCACGGGCGCCGCCGTGACCGGGGGCGGCGCCGGACACGGCGTGATCGGAGCCGGCTGGGCCGGCGCGGCGCAACCCGCGAGGAGCGGAAGGACGACGGACAATCGAGAAAGAACCGAAGCAGGCCGCATGGCGGCTACTTCTCGTCGCAATCGCGCTCGAGTGCAACACCGAGCCCCGCGCTGCTCGGCAACCGGCCGCACGCGGTTCCACCCGAGTGGGCCATCGAGGAAACCGTACGCAGGGTGAGGACAATTCGTATCCGAAACTCGCATGTGAAATCTCCGACGATCGCGGGTTCACGGCACCGCTCGTGAAACCTTCGCGCCGTCTGCCTATGGCCAGCGGCGCGGCTTGACGTCGGCAGAAAAGCCGCTACGAGCGTGATACGCTCGGTTTTCGTCGCGCGCGAGCATAGCCGCTCGCCGCACCAAAAGAAACTTGCGGGTGGATTCGGCAATCCAGGCGGAGCTGCTCGACGCGATCGCGTCCGGGGTGCTCGTGTGGGAACCGCACGATCCGAGCGGGCCGCGCGAAGGGCACAACCTGCGGCTCGTGTACGTCAATCGCACCGCGGCGGAGTGGCTTTCGCTCGACCCCGAGACGAGCGTCGGGCGCAGCATGCACGAGCTTTTTCCGCGCGCCGAGCCGCGGCGGATCGAGCAGATGTTCGAGGTTGCCGCGAGCCGTCGGCCGCACGACTTCGGCGCGACGACTTGGACGGGCGCGGGGGCGACCTCGGTGCTCGTGCGCGCGCTGCCGGTGGGCGAGCGCGCCGTCGCGGTGCTCGTCGACGAGCAGGACGCGCTCCGGCGCGCCGAAACGGAAGCCACGCGGCTGAATCGCTTTCTCGACTCGATCATCGAGAACATGCCGGCCATGGTGTTCATGAAGGACGCCGAGCACCTGCGCTTCGAGCGCTTCAACCGGGCGGGCGAAGAGCTCCTCGGCATCACGCGCGAAGAGCTCTTCGGGAAATCGGACCACGATCTCTTCCCGAAAGAGCAGGCGGACTTCTTCGTCACGAAGGATCGCGAGGTCTTGCGTTCGGGTGTCCTCGACGTGCCCGAGGAGCCGATTCGGACCAAGCACGGCGAGCGCTGGCTCCACACCCGCAAAATCCCGCTCTACGCCGAGAGCGGGCGGGCGGAGCACCTGCTCGGCGTTTCGATCGACATCACCGACAAGAAGCGCGCGCAGGACCTCTTGCGGGCGTCGCACGACGAGCTCGCGCTCAAGGTCGAGCACACCGAGGAGCAGCTCCGCCAGGCGCAAAAGATGGAAGCCGTCGGCAGGCTGGCGGGCGGCGTCGCGCACGATTTCAACAACCTGCTCTCCGTGATTCAAAGCGCCACGGCGCTCGCCCTCGGCTCGCTTCACGACAGCGCCGAGGTCGCGAGCGATCTCGGGGAAATTCAGCTCGCCGCGGAACGAGCGAGCCGCCTCACGCGCCAGCTGCTCGCGTTCGGGCGGCGCCAGCTGCTCGAGCCGCGCGTGATCGATCTGAACGCCGCCCTGCTCGGCTCGCGTGAAATGCTCGTCCGCATGATCGGCGAGGACATCGAGCTCGTCTACGTGCCGGGGCCCGCGCTCGGTCGCGTCAAGGTCGACGTGGGCCAGCTCGAGCAGGTCATCCTGAACCTCGTCGTCAACGCGCGCGACGCGATGCCGCGCGGCGGGCGCCTCACGATCGAGACGGCCGACGTCGAGCTCGACACCGACTACGGGGAGACGCACCCCGAAGTGAAGCCCGGCCCGCACGTGATGCTCGCCGTGAGCGACACCGGCGTCGGGATGGACCGCGCGACGCTCGCGCGCGCTTTCGAGCCATTTTTCACGACCAAGGAGCAAGGCAAGGGCACCGGGCTCGGTCTCTCGACCGTGTTCGGCATCGTGAAGCAGAGCGGCGGCTCGATTTTCGCGTACAGCGAGCCCGGACGCGGCGCGACGTTCAAGCTCTATTTCCCGCGCGCGGAAGAGCGCCGGACGAACTCGGAAACGCGCCTGCCCGCCGTCGGCAACAAGTCACGCGGCGAAACGGTGCTGGTCGCGGAGGACGACGACCAGGTTCGCGCCGTCGTCATGCGCGTGCTCGCGCGCGCCGGCTATCGCGTGCTCGAGGCGCGCTCGGGCGGCGACGCGCTCTCGGTCGCCGAGCGTTACGCCGAAGGCATCGATTTGCTGGTGAGCGACGTCGTGATGCCCGAGATGGGCGGGCCCGAGCTCGGCAGCGCGCTCCGCAGGCGCCGCCCGGGCCTGCGTCTACTCTACATGTCCGGCTACACGGACGACGCCGTCGTCCGACACGGCTTGCTCGAGGGGGAAGTCGCCTTCCTCCAGAAGCCCATCACGCCCGATCTCCTCTTGCGCAAGGTGCGTGAGGCGCTCGACGCGCCCCCGCACTGAGGCGACGCGATCGGCCGCGACGCGTTCCTGCGCCGCGACCTGACCGTCGATCGACGCGGCGCCCGGAGCGGGCTTTCTACGCTGGTATTTGCCCTCGCGATCCATCGTGTACACGCGGCAGTCGTCGAGCTCGAACGGCTCGATGACCTCGTGCCGGATGCGCGCGCGGAGCGCCCCGCTCTCGATGGGGAAGAGCACCTCGACGCGGCGGTCGAGGTTTCGCGGCATCCAATCCGCCGAAGCGAGATAGAACTCCTCGGTCTCGCCCGTGCCGAAGAGATACACGCGCTCGTGCTCGAGAAAGCGGCCGAGCAGCGAATACACCCGCACGTTCTCCGAAACGCCGGGCACGCCCGGCCGGAGACAGCAGGTGCCGCGCACGAGCAGATCGATCGGCACGCCCGCGCGCGACGCGCGATAGAGCTCGCGCATGACCTCCGGATCGACGAGCGCGTTCAGCTTCGCGAAGATGCGCGCCGGTTCGCCGCGCCGCGCG
>DATJXW010000105.1:0-5280 GCA_035499895.1 Polyangiaceae bacterium
GCGAGCTCCGGCTGCTCGTGTTCGTTCGAGCGCGAGACCTCGCCGGGTCGCGCGGCGTTCGCGGCGCTGTTCGTCGCGGCGCTCCTCAGAGTCCGCGTAGGTATTCGACGAGCGCGGCGAGATCGGCGTCGCTGAGCGTCAGCGGCGTACCGCCGTTCACCGCCGGCGCGGCGAGCATCTTGGCGACGGCGTCGGCGAGCGTGGCGGCGCTGCCGTCGTGCAGGTACGGCGCCGAATCCGCGAGCCCGCGCAGTGCCGGCGTGTCGAACGCGCAGCCGTCACGCGGGTTACCTTCAATGTCCTCGTGCGCCACGTCGGGCGCGGCGCCGCTCGTGACGCAGGTGCCGACGTCGTGGAGCACCACGCCCCCGCTCGCGGGTGACGACACGACCGGGCCGCTCAAATCGAGCGCGGGGTTCTCCGCGCCGGAGTCGGTTTTTGCCGGGCCGCTGTGACACGCGGGGCAGCCGGTCGCCTCGAACACGGCCGCGCCGCGCGCCCGCAGCGCCGCGAGGTCGGCGTCGCGGAGCGAGTGCGTCGCGTCGACCGTCGGCGGCGCCGGCGCCGGAAGCGCTTGGTTCACGAACGCGGCGAGCGCGGCGAGGAGCGGCGCTTGGCTCGGCTCGTCGATGTCGAAATGACCGCCTTGTTCGACGTCGATCGTTCGCCAGTAGTCTTCGACGCGGCGGCGGTCCGCCGTGCGAAACAAGAAGCCGGTGTCGAGCAGGCCGCCGGCGTTCGTCGGCGTATCGCGCGGACCTTGCGCAAAGAGCCACGTCACCGCGTCGCTGCGCCCTTCGAGGTGACAGGTGGCGCACGCCACCCAGTGGTTTTGCGTGATCGGCAGATCGTCGCTGTTCGCCGAAAAGAACAGGCGTTGACCGAGGCGCAAATCGGACGGCATCGGGTCGGTGACCAACGTCGGCATCGGCGTCCCGTCCGGTTCGATGGAAAGCCTGCCGTCTGCGCGCTCGATCCGGAACGCCGCGACGTGGCCGCTGTTGCGCTCGTCCACGTAAAGCTCGCCGTCCGCCCAGACGACACCTTCCGGCAAATGACCGGGCAGCGGCCGCACGAGGCCGAGCTCGACGCGCGCCGCCGCGTCCACGATGAGCACGTCTTCGCTGTCCGCGTCGGCGACGAACGCGAGCGCGCCGTCGTCCGAAAACGCCAGAGCGCGCGGCCCGGAGACGATGTCGCCGAACGCGCCGCCGTCGCCCGGCTCGGTGTGCACCGAGAGGCGAGCCGCTTCGCTGCCGTCGCTCGCGAGGATGGAGAGCGCGGGGAACGCGGTGCGCTGGAAATCGAGCTCGGGTTGCGGCGTGTCGGTGCCGAGCATCGTCTGCGCGACCCACGTCTCCGTCGAGCCCGGCCGCGCGAGCGCGTCGTAAATCCCGCGCACGACGCCGTGCGGCTCCGTCGCGTCCGGAGGATCACCGACGGGCGGTCCGTCCGCGAGCTTCCACGTCTCGGACGGCGCGAGCGGCTCCGTCGTGAAGCGGCTCACACCCGGACCGAGCAGGTGCGTCGCGAGCAGGCTCCCGTCGCTCGCCCACGCGAGCGTCCACGGCTTGCGCGGGCACGCGACGCGCGCGAGCACCGACAGGTCGCTCGTTCCGAGCTCGACGAGCTCGTCGTCGCCCGAACAAGCGACGAAGAGGGCCGCGTCGTCGGCGCTCACGACGACGCCCAAAGGCTCCGAGCACACGACCGCGTGCGCCGAAACGTCGCCGGAAACGGCATTCACGGCGTACACCGCTCCCGAGCGTTGCCCCGTGACGTAGGCGACGCTGCCCGTCGAATTCAGCGCGAGCGCGCGCGGGCCGACGCCGGGCTCGAAGCGTCCGTCGGCGCCGAGCGCGGGCACGCCGTTGCCGAGCGCGGTTTCGAAGAGCAAGTGATGCGACTGGACGTCGAGCGCGCTCACGCTGTCCGCGTCGGGGTTCACGACGAGGAGGCGCGCGTGATCGGGCGTGACGGCGATGGCGCTCGAATGCGCTTGCCTTAGCGGGACCGGGCTCGCGTGCAGGCTCGGCGCGGGCGCTCCGCCGCAAGCTAGCGCGGCCGAACCGAAGCCGCAAAGCAAGCGCTTCACGGCGCCGTACCTCCGGCGCCCGTCGGCGAGCGCGGCGTGAGCGTGAACGTGATCGAGCTCGCGAGGGCCGAAGGCAGGCCGACCGCGGAGATGTCCGGCACGCAATCGTGCTCGCGATCGGTCGTGATGGTGCGTGGCGCGCCGCCGAAAGTGCTGTCCTCGACCGAGCCCGATTCACCGCTGAGAGCGCGCTCGGCCATCTGCAACCCGCCGAGTCCGAGCGGCTGTCCGTCGGGTCCGGTGCCGACGCGTGCGCACTCGTCCGGCCAATCGACGAGCCCGTCTTCGTTCGCGTCGTCCCAGCCGTTCAAGACCAACTTGTCGAGCCGCCCCACGCGATCCTCGATCAAGGCCGGCATCCCCGCGTTCCGCGGCAACACGGCGACGAGCTCGTACGTGTCGCGGAGCGCGCCCTGGAGCAGGCCGAAGCGTCGCGGCGTGAAGGTGACTTCCGCCGAACGGTCGCCGGCCGTGGGGCGATAGAGACGAGCGTCGGAATCGTAAAAAGAGCGCTCGAGCCGCGCAAACACGAGCTCGGCGCGATCGCGGAACCGTGGGGCGCCGCTCGCGAGATACGCGAGGAGGAGTCCGCGGATGGCGGCGCTGTGGGCGTCGAGGCTCGAGCCGTCGTCGGTCGGCTGGAGCGAGCGCACGTCGATGCCCGCGAACGCGACGCCGTCCGGAGTGGTCAGCCGATCGTAGAGCGCGCTCGAGAGCGAAGCGATGAGCGCGTCGAGATGCTCACCGAACGTCGTCGTATCGGCCATCGGGAATGAATCGAGCGGCGTCGGAACGAGAGCGGCGTCCGGCGTGGTGTTGCCGTAGAGGGTGAGCTCGGAATCGAGCGCGCGGCGCGCCGTACGCAGACCGAGCAGCGCGTAGGCGGCAACGTCCGTCGAGAGAACGGTGCCGGCCGCGGGCGTGCCGTGCGCGAACGTCGCCGAATCCACCAAGAGCCCGCTCGCCGGGTCCCGGTGCAGGCGCTCCATGTCGACCACCAGAACGCGCATCAGCGCGAGCGCGCGATCGTGCAGCGTGGCCTCGCCGTCCGGGATTTGGTTTTGGACGGGAAAAGGGTCGCCGTCGAAGTAGGCGAGCACGGGCTGGCTGCCCCCGACGACGCCGTTCGCCTGGTCGGTGAGCGAGTAGGCGCTCGCGTACGCGCCGAGCAGTCCCGCGAGATCGAGCAACCGGCTGTCGGAAGTCGTGATGACGTACGCGTCGGGGCGCGGGAAACCACTCGCGTCTTCGACTTCGGTCACGCCGATGGCCGCGGGAAACCAGCGCAGCGGGCTCGTCTCCGAATACGCGAGCGCCTCCGAGAGACTCGCGAAGCCGTCGAGCGTGTTGCCGTCGGCGGTCGTGAGCTCCCGCAGCCATTGCTCGGCTTGGTTGTCGAGGATCTGGATGAAGTTGCCCGCCTGCAGGCCTTCGACGTCGCTCGAGCCGAGATAAATTCCCGCGTGCACGCCGGCCGTCACCGCGTTGCCCGGCACGCCGACGCTCGCGAGTTGCGTCGGAGCGACGAGCGGCTCCGGCACCTCGCGCGGGTCGTGCATCACCTGCAAGTAGTTGAGCGTCCAGAGCGCGTCCTTCCAATCCACCCAACCCGACGCGCCGGGTCCGATCGTTTTGTCGACTTGCGACTCGCGGTTCGGCAGGTTCAGGCTCGTGTAGTCGCACTCGTACTCTTCGCAGGTGAAGGCGTGCGTGTCGTCCGAGCTCAGCGAGCAGCCGCCCGCATTGGTCGGTGAAATCGCCGGATCCCACCCCGTGAAGGGCTCTAGCGTGAGCCACAAGCCGGGCCAGCCGAGCGGCGCGCCCGTCGGATCGCTCGGGATGAACGCCCCGGCGTTGCTGCCGCCGATCATGTGCAGCACCCAGTCGTGGGCGAGCGCGAGTGCGTCCGCGCCCGTGCGCCGTTCGGGGTTCAACACGGGTCCGAACAGGAGCGACGTGCCGGCGCCGGACTCGAAGGCGACGTTGTTCATCGGCTGTTTCGAGTATTCGTAAGACTCGACTGCCGCGGCGAAGCCGGCGAGATCCACGCGTCCGACCGGCGCGCCCGCGTCGTCCGGCGGGAGCGCGGGATCGAAGTACATGCTCGGCGAACACACGCTCTCCTGACACACGTAGTTGCGCTGGTAGCCGCCGAGGTCGCGCCCCATCGCTTCCGCGAACGGCTCGCCGGAGAGCTGCATCTCGACCGACGCGATGAAGTGATCCTCCGTCTCGAACCGGGTCGAGACGTCCGTCACGCGGAGCGCGTAGCTCTGAGGGGGCGCGCCCGCGTCCGTGCTCCAATCTTCGAGCGGCACCTCGTCGGCGACGCCGCCGTCCACGGCCGAGGCCGCGCGAGTGGCGTTGCCGCCGCACCCCGCGAGCACGGCGCACCCGAGCAAGAGCGCGACGTGACCGGGCGCTCGCCGCCGCGCCGCTGCGAGTCGTCGATCAGGGACGGGCATGGCGCCGCCGCTCGCGCCGTCGGCCAAAGAGGATGGCTGCGCCGACGGCGGCGAGCGGCAACGCACTCGTGTTCTGCGACGTGGCGGCGCGACAGGAGCACCCGCTCGAGCTCTTCACCGGTTCGCCCGCGGACCCGCCGTTCGCCGAGCCTCCGCTCGCGCCCGCGCCGAGCGAGCCGCCGCTCGTCGTGGGAACATCGCCGCTCCCGCTCGTGCCGGCTGACGCGGTCGAGCCGCCGCTCCCCGTCATGACGCTGGTGCCGCCCGAGCCGCTGCTCGTCATACCGCCGGTACTCGTGCCGCTCGTATTCGGCATGCCCGCCATTGCCGGCGTGCTCGACCCGCCCGATCCCGTCGTGCCTCCGCTCATTCCAGAGCGGCCGCCCGGAGCCGAGCTCGCCCCCGCGCTCGCACCGCCGCCGCCTCCGACACTGGCGCCGCCTGCGCCCGAACCCGCCCCCGCGCCGCCCGCGGTACCGCCCATGCCGCCGCTCCCACCCATGCTGCTCTGTCCGGTCGTGAACGGGAATGGGTCCTTCGACGGCACTCCGACCGCGGACACGTAGAGATCGTAAGAGCCGTCGGGTAACCCCGCGGGCGGTGTGAAATCGCAGGTTTCAGGCGCATTCCCCACGCTCGGCAGCATGCTGCTGAAGTTCGACGAGCGGCAGAAGTACACGTCGCCGGCCGAGTCCGTGAGCCACACGATCGGGTAGTTCT
>DATJXW010000106.1:0-21959 GCA_035499895.1 Polyangiaceae bacterium
CGCGCCGGCCGGTAGGTTCGCTCGTCGACCGGCATGCGGCCTTTCAGGTACTCGTCGCCCGCTTCGATGATCTCGATGCCCAAGAGCGAGATCAGCGTGTTCTGACTTTGCTGTCTCACGAGCTCGATCGGAAAGGAGTCATGCCAGATCGCCATGGTCGCAGAGTACCCCGACGCGGTTGCGGGCGTTTGCACCGATCGCTTCGTGCGACCCCTGGTCCGGGGAAGCCGCGCCGGGCTCCGGGAGTAAGCTCCCCCGGAAGGCCATGACGACCCCCGAGCGGATCTTCGCGGAGGCGAGCGCGCTGCGCGAACG
Source organism: Polyangiaceae bacterium (assembly GCA_035499895.1). Classification (GTDB taxonomy): domain Bacteria; phylum Myxococcota_A; class Polyangia; order Polyangiales; family Polyangiaceae; genus PMG-095. Next base: position 316 of record DATJXW010000106.1, read on the forward strand.
ACTCGCGCGCGCTACGGGGGCTTCGTTCGCCGAAGTCGAGCTCGAGCCGGATGCGCGTCCGAGCGTCGTCGCGCTGTGGAAGGGGCTCGGGTGGTCCAAGCTCTACGAGGAATGCGCTCTCGTTCATCCCTCGCTGGAGCGGGGCCGCGAGCGTGCGTTCGCGACGGTGACGGCCTGGAATCGCACGAAGATGTCCAAACTCACGCGCGGCGATCTGCCGGAGAAATTTCGCGTCGTCTACGACGACGGAGCCGGAGTCGGGTTTCAGATTGCCGACGAGACGACCGCCGGCGCCGAGCCCCGCGTGCTCGGCGTGGTCTGCGACACGAGCCAGATTGTCCGCGAGCGGACCAGCTACGTGCGGGCGGTCGTTCTGCCACTCGTGCTGCGCCTGTGGCCCCGTCTGCAGAGTTTCTGGGTCGACGCCAAGCCGGCGAGCGCTCTCGCGCGCAAAAAGCTGTTCCCGACGCTCGCGCCCGGTGTCGCGGAGGTCGCGCGGGGGGTCTTCTGCGCTCCCGCGAGCAAGGGCTCGACGCTCTACTTCGAGCGTCATGCCGATCTTTTCGACTGGCTCGACGCGGTGAGCCTGACGAGCCTCGAAGTGAGCGCGTTTCCGGACTCGGTCCTTTATCCGAACGCACAATTCGACGATCTGGCGGCCAAGCTGCGCGACGTGCGGACGCTCTCGGCCCGCAAGGCCGAGGGTCCCGTCTTGCTCGCGAAGCTCGGCGAGCAACGCGTCTTGATCGCGGCAGGCAAACATTTGAATGCGAGCATTCTGACAGCCGATCGGGACGCGACCCACGCCCTGCTTCACGCCGTACCGAGCAGCCGGCGCTGGTCCGCGCCGTGCGAGGCACGCTCGGCGCCGGTCTACGTGCGCACCGCCGTCGGCGACGTCGCCGAGCAAGCCTTCACGGACGCCGTCGCGAATCTCGAGCGGATTGCGCGTGCCTTTGCGCCCCGCGCCGCGGACGGGACAGCGGTCCCGCGCGTCCTTCCATCTGATCTTCCCGAGCGGCCGCGTCGCGTGCTCGCGGCCCTCGAGGCAAGTTCGGTTGCGCTTGCCGTGCCGTCGATCGAGACGAGCAACGACGAGCTCGCGTACCTCTTCGAGCGCTGGACGCGCCTCGACGCGTTGCCGGAAGACGGTTGGTTCGGTCAAGGCAAGGACTTGGCGCGCGCCCGTCGGGAACTTCCGGAGCGCGGTAGGTTGGTGTTCGGTCCCGATCGCGAAGGCGTGGTGCTCTTCACCGACGAGGACGCGGGGCCGCTCGATCCGCCGGTGCTCGCCGTGTGCCCGCAGTGCAGGCCCGTGCACTTCGGGCACCCGCGATTGTCGAGCTTGCTCGTGGCGCTCGCGTTGAAAGAGCTCGTGCGCGGTAAGGAGCGCGCGCCCGCCAAGAGCTTGCCGGGGTCCGTCGCTCCGACGCCGCTCGCGCCACTCGCGCTCGACATGGCCGAGCCGGCGCCCGGCGTGCTCTGGGACGGACACTCCTTGTACTTCGCGAATTCACAGGTTTTCGCGGCCTTCTTCGCCAAAGCCGACCCGCCGCCGCCGGAGAACGCGGAGCGCTGGCTACCGCAACCCAGGCGCAAACCCGCGCTCTTGCCGGAGGCGCTGTCGAAGTCCGACGGCTTTCGCTGCTACGTTTTGCCGCACAAGTACGCGGGCGGGCCCCCGAACGAATGTGCGTACGCCGAGATCGACGGCGCGCCGATTTGGATCACCACGCGGCGCTACCGCTGGGGCAAAGCCGTCGAGATCCTCTTTCGTTCGGAGGACCGCCCGCGCCTCGACCCGTGGATTCGAAAAAAAGCCGGCACGCTGCTGTCGCCGACGAGACCTCGGCTCTATTGAAGAGCGCCGCTCGCGTCAGCCGCGGCCGTGACGCGCCGCGAGGATAGCGGCGATCAGCGTGAGCACCACGCCGGCGATGAGGGCAACGGCGACTTGGCCGATCGGCATCACGCGATGACCGTCCGAGGTGACGGGAGGGTGCACGCTCACTGCGAGCCAGTAGACGGCGGGCGGCGCCAGAACCGCGACGGCCGCCGCGACGGCGAGCACGCGAAGCCAGGGGATTTTGCGCCGAGACAAGGCTGAAGCTTCTCACCCGCCGTTCGGCGGCACCACGAGTGAACCCTTGCGAACGAGCGCGACCCACTCCCAGCCGAGCGCCCCTGCGTGCGTCGTCACGACGACTGGAGTGCCCACGGCCGCGTTACCTGCGAGCGCGCTCCCGAGCGCCACGGAGACCGCCGGACTGTTGCCGACGATGCGCTCTTCCGCGCCCGGCTTGCGCCACGACGCCAGGCGGAACGAGCCGCGCCCCTTGCTCGTGTAGGTGTGGCCGACGTAGCGCGAACCGTGCAGCACCGCCGGCGAGCGATCGAACCAGACGTTCGCGCCCACGGCGAAAAACGACATCCACGTCGGCGCGAAGAACCCCAAGAGGCGCCAGTTCCCGTCCCGGCCCCAGCGAATCGGTACCATGAGAACGGCGGCGAGCGCGCAGCCGATGCCGAACCCAGCCCAATACAACGTATTATCCAGCGGATCCCAAAAGTCCTCCGCCAAGAACGGCGGGTAAAGCAGCGCGACCATCATGAGCGAGACCAGGAGCGGGTTCGCGATGCCCAGCAGGATCTTCACGACAACGTTGCGGCTTGCGACGACCAAACTCGCCTTTCTCGGGTGGCTTCAGCTGCGATCAGACCCTACCCTCCAAATATACGCCACGCGACGGTTCGGATGCCCTTGGCCGCGATGAATAGCAGCAAATTATTGAGCGCCGTGTTGCTCGCGGACTTGATGCTCGGATGCCAGCGTTCCGGTCGCACAGCCGCGCAATCGTCTCCGCCCGAGCAGTCGGCAACCCGCCCCACGTGGTCGAGTCCTCCAACCGCGGTCAAACCAGAGCAGGTGGCGACAAACTGGCTGAAGGCGCTCGGCGCAGGAGACATCGACGAGCTCTCGAACTCCACGGTCTTCCCCTTTTCATTTCGAACTACTGACAAAACAAAGGAGTGTGAAGGTGCCATAGCAAGCGAATCTGGGCTTCGCGAATTCGTCCCTTGTTTAAGGAAACAACGGAAGAGCTTGATGAAAGAGCTCGGTTACGCAGAGTCCTCGAAGGTTGACGTGGTCGAAAGGATGGATGCCGCGTCGAGCTTGCGGCCTTTGCTTTCGGATCTCAGAGCCGACGAGGTGCTGGTTACGGGGTTCATCAACGGCGATGGGGTGTCATTCGGATTTGGAGTGGTGTTGATGCGAAGCTCGAGGGGGCTACGTGTCCGATCGTTCGCATTGGACGAGGATTTCGAGGCGGAATGATCACGAGACAGGGTGAACCGCCGCTCAATCGTCGCAGTAAGTACGCACGGTGGTGCAAGCGCGGCGCGTGTTCGTCACTGGAGCGACGGGGTAGCTCGGCTCGTGGCTCGTCCTCGCTCTCCTCGAACGCGGGCATGCCGTGCGCGTGCGGGTGTGGCCGGGATCCGAGCAGCGGGCGCCGCGCGGCTCCGAGGTCGTGCTCGGCGATCCGCGCGAACCCGCCGGTTACGGCGCGGCCCTCGACGGCGTGGACACGCTCGTGCACCTGGTCGGCGTGGCCCATCCGAGCCCGGCGAAAGCGTCGCTGTTTCGCAGCGTTGATCTGCGCGACGAGCTCGTCTCCGTCCGCGCGGCGTGAGCCTGAGCCGTCTGCTCGCGCCCGTGATAAGGAGTGCCCACGCAGAGCTCCGACGTCGCGCGAACGCTGCGGGCGGTGCGCTGCTGCGGAGAAAAGAGGAATGAGTGGCCGACGAAGTTGACGAGGATCTCGAGCCGGTCGCCCCTTCGGCGACGGAGCCCACGGGCGAGAGCCTCGGGGCTCGCTTACTCGCGCGGGCCAAGAAGGCGGGCGATCACGCGCACGCGTCGGCCGCCGATCTCACGAGCAAAGTCGGTGATCTGAGGGAGCACGCGGCGGTTGCCGCGAGCGAATTCGGCGACCTGACGGCCGCCAAAATGGGCGAGCTGAAAGAAGCGGGCATGTCGGCCCTGGTCGACGCGCTCGACGACTTCAACGCAGCGCTACCCGCGGCTCGCGAAGCCGGCTACGCGCTCCAAGGCATCAATCTCGCGCTCGGGTTGCCGCCGCGAGTGACGGCGACGTTCGCGGCGACGGACAAGGTCACGCCCGAAAACGTCGAGCACGTGCTCGCGACGCACGCCGACAGAAAGTTCACGCTCGTGCTCATCAAGTCGCTCTATCAAGCGTGGCAAGTGCAACGGAAGATCCACGTCGTCGGCCTGAAACCGTCGAGCCTGAGCGTCCTCATCGGCTTCCCGCCGAGCGTCAGCATCAACTTCGCGTGAGCTCCGACGCGCCTTGGTGCCGCGAGGCCGCGCGACGGATGCAAATTCTTGGTCGAGTACTGAAACGCTTTTTTGCGACGCGAAGCCGAGCGCCTGCCAGTCGAGCGAAGCGACACTGACACTCTGAGCGCGGTTCGTTCACCACACCTGGCTTTCGAGGCGTTGCATGAAGCTTTCATACTTGGGCGTTGGTTTGTTGGTCACGAGTGCCGCGGCGTTCGTCGCTTGCGGCGGCGACGACGACAGTCTCAGCGGAGCGAGCCCGGGCGGCACGAGCGCCGCGGGTAAGAGCGGCGCCGCGAACGCGGGGAAATCGGGCAACGCGGGTTCGGCGGGCAGCGGCGCCGGCGGGTCGAGCGGTGGCACGGGCGGATCGAGCGCGGCGGGTTCGAGCGGGCATGAAGCAACGGGCGGCACCGGCGTTTCGACGGGCGGCTCCGGCACGGGCGGAACGACGAGCTCGACGGGTGGCTCGGCGACGGCAGGCTCGCCTGGTTCGACGGGCGGCTCGTCAACGGCGGGTACGGATGGCTCGACGGGCGGTTCGTCGACGACCGGCAGCGGCGGCACTTCGGGCGAAACGTCGACGGGCGGCGGCGGCGGAGTCGAGGAGACGGCCGGTGCCGCCGGTGAGGCGATGGGTGGCGCGGCCGGCGCCGTCGTGGTCGCGGGTTCGGGTGGAGTCAGCGGCTCCGCCGGCACGAGCGCCGCGGGTGGCGGTGGTCGCTTCGGCGGCGGCGGTCGCTTCGGCGGCGGTGGTCGCACCGGCGGCGGCGGCCGCGCCGGCGGCGGCGGCGTCGCGGGCGGCTAGATCGCGGCAAGCGACGTCGCAGCGGTCGACTTCGGCCGCGCTCGAGCTCTCGTCTGCGTTCGGAAACCGTTCGCGGGGTAACGCGCGCGCGCACGCTGCGTAATGAGGTCGCGCGCCGAGTGAAGGCGTCGCACACCCACGAGGAGTTTTCAGCATGTTTCGACGCGTTTTTCTCGGTACTGCGCTCGCCGCAGTGTTCTCCGTTTCGTCCCTGGCCGCGCACCCGCAAGAGCCGCCGGAGCCGCACGCCCACTGGTGCATGCTCGCGGCGTTTCAAGTGACGCAGGTCGGCTCGCTCTACGTGAGCGTTCCGACGACCGCCGGTAGCGCGCAGCGTTTCGTCGGCGCGCAGCTGTTCGTGCCCGCTCAGCCCGGACTCACGCCGGAATGGATCCGCGCAAACCTCGCGCGGCACCTCGCCGACCACGGCACGTCCGCCGAGGTCTCGTGCCCGCTCGATATCCCCGGCGTCACGACGAACGTCGTGTCCGGCGGGACGGGTTTTTGGATCCAGATTTCGAGCAACGACGCCGGCACGGCCAAGGAGATCCTGAACCGGGCGCGGCAAACGGTGCGGTGAACTCGGGCCGGCGCGACGCACCCCCGGCGCGTCGCGCCGACGAGCACGACTCAGCCGGTCGCCATGAGCTTCGCGACCGGCTGCCCGTGGTACGCGGACACGAGCATGGCCGTGTCGTTGTGGCCGCGAAACGACGAGCACTTGCCGTCGCGGATCGTCCAGACGTGCATCCACTCGGTGTCCTTCGAGACGCCGCTCTTCCTCATCGTCCAGCGATAGTGGCCCCAGACGAAAACCTTGTCCTCGGCCGCGACGTAGCGCTGCGGTTCGAAGAGATGGATCTCGTGCGCATCGTGGAGCGCCTGGAAGAACTCCGCCGCGCCCTCCTTGCCCTGGCGAATGCCCAAGAAGGGCGCGTCCTCCTTGCGACCGACGATGCCGATCGTGACGTCCGACGTCATGTTGGCGAGGATTGCCGTGACGTTGCCTTGCGTGAAGTCTGCGTAACCTTCTTGAACGAGCTCGATATTGGTTTTGCTCATGGTGTCCTCCTGAATGGTGGGAGCCACGCGAAGGTAGGCTCCGGGGCAGGGGGCGCGCCTGAGGAGGATCCCCTAGTTTCGTGTTTTTCCCGAAGTCCGCGCCGGGTTCGTGCCGCGCGGCTCCTCGTGCTGGAGCCCGTGTTCGATCGCGAAGAGCGTCGCCCCGGCGCGAGTCCGAACCTCGATTTTGGCGTAGAGGTTTTGGATGTGGTTGTCGGCCGTCTTCGCCGAGATGCCGAGGGCGCGCCCGATCTCTTTCACGGTCCGGCCGCGCGCGATCAACCGCAGCACCTCGAGCTCGCGCGCGGTGAGCCCGGCCACGAGCTCGCGCCGCACGGGCGCCACGCGATGTCCGGCGGCCTCGAGCACCGCGGCGGCGGCTTCGCTGTCGAGCCGCCCCTCGCGAACTTCACGCTTGAGGGCGCTCGCCGCTTCGTCCGCGCCGAGGGCGGCGCGGTGCGGGCGCGCCTCGATCATCGCCTGGTAGGCTTCGGCCGCGGCGAGGATCTTGGCGAGCGGCGAGACGGCGTCGCCCCGCGCGCCGCGGTGATAACCCGAGCCGTCGACACGCTCGTGATGACGCCCCACGACCTGTCCGACGCGCGCGAGCACGGAGGGTTCCGCGAGGATGCGTTCGGCGTGGTAGGGGTGAAGTCGTATCTTTTCTCGCTCGCTGTCGGAAAGTGCGGTCGGCTTGTTGAACGTCCCGCTCGAGATGGCGACCTGTCCGATGTCGTGAAGGAGCGCGGCGCGCCGCAGCACCGTGATTTCGGGCTCCGGCAGCCGGCAGCGGCGTCCCGCCTCCACGGCGAGCTCCGCCACCGCGCGAGAATGGCCGAACGTGAAGGGTGATTTGATGTCGGCGAAGTCCGCGAGCGCGAGACACGCCTCGTCGAACTCCGCTTCGGTCAGGCGCGCGTGGGGCGCGGGTTCGAGCGCGAGAACGGCTTCCCACGACGCTCGTGCGTCGAGGTCGGCCATCAACGCGTCCGCGTTCGTCACGAAGACGCTCGCCATGCGCGGGTCGTAGAGTTTGCCGCTACGCCGTTCGATGAGCTCGAGCGCCGTCGCGTGACCCTGAGTTTCGTGGAGCACGATCGCGTCTTGCGCGAGGGTGACGACACGCACGGCGATCGCGATGGCGTCGCCCTTCAATCCGTTGGGCATGCCTTTGCCGTCCCAGCGCTCGGCGAGCTGGCCGAGGTTCCTGATCACGCCCGCGTCGAACCCGAGCCGCCTCGCGAAGCGCTCCGCGGTTTCGCAGTGCGCGTGGAACGCGGCCACGCTGGCGCTCTTGCTCACTGCGACGCCCTTGAGGACGCCCCAGATCATCGCGCCGAGCGGCTGCCCCGCTCGTGCTCGGACGATCGCGCGCAAAAGAACGGGCGCAAACTCGGCGGGGTCGGCCGTGTCGAGCGGCGCGATGGCACGCCGAAATTCAATTTCATCGCCGAACAGCGCGGCGAGGGCGTCCGTCTCGGCATTGCAGCCGATGTAGCGGAGGAGCGCCTGATTGTAGACCTCGCGAAGGGTCGCCTCGTCGAGCTCGAGCGCCGCGCCGAGCCGCATTCCGAGCAGACAGGACTTGAACGCGTATTCGAGCGGCTGGCCGATTGCGAGGTCGGTGGCCTTGGACAATGCGCCGACGATCTCGGCACGCCGGATCCCGGATTCGTCATCGCCAGCGTCGAACATCGGTCGGCTGTTTCGGGGCGGAGTCCCGCGGGCAGCGCTCGCCGCTTATAGCGCTCGCGGCGTTTCGGAAGCGAACCGCCCGTCCGGTGCGGCGAAATTCCTCGATGATCCAACTATCTGACGTGCGAAGAGCGGCGCGCCGTCCCGAGCGCGGGTAGGCTGCCGACCGATCGATGCAGTCACCCGCATTTCCCGAGGCCCTCAAGCGACGCATGCGCGCGCTCGCAGCGTTTCCTGGTCGGGCCTTCCTGCCTTCCTTCCTGAGCGACAACGCGCCGCTCGATCTTCGCTTCGTCAGTCGCACGCTCTTGCACGCGGCGACCGTCGGAGTCGCCGCCGGTGTGGCCGGCGCGGCGTTCTACGCTGCGCTCGAGTACGTCCAGCGTCTCCTGCTCGAGGGGTTCGCCGGGTACTCGCCGCTCAGAGCCGACGGAGAACGCATCGCGGCTCCCGGTGAGCTCCACGCCTTTCGGCCCTGGCTGCTCGCCTTGCTGCCCGCGTTCGGCGGGCTCGTCTGCGGTCTGCTCACGCGCCTCGCGCCCGAAACGCGCGGCGGCGGCGGCGACGCGATGATCGAAGCCTTCCATCACGAGGACGGCGCGATCCCTCCGCGCGTGCTCTGGATCAAGCCGTTCGCCTCGATCGCGACGCTCGGCACCGGCGGCGCGGGCGGTCGTGAAGGACCGACCATGCAGATCGGCGGCGCTCTCGGCGCGCTCGCCGGACGCCTGCTCGGCGTGAGCGAGCGCGAGCGCCGCGTGCTGGTCGTGGCCGGTGTCGCCGCGGGCATTTCCGCCGTCTTCCGCACGCCGCTCGGCGCGGCCCTCTTGGCCGTCGAGGTGCTCTATCGCGACGGCTTCGAATCGGACGCGCTCATCCCGAGCGTGCTCGCGAGCGTGATCTCGTACGCCGTCGTCATCTCGATCTTCGGCGAGACGACGCTGTTCGGCCGGATCCCGCGCTTTCCGTTCGTGCCCGCGCACCTGCCGCTCTTCGGTTGCCTGGCGCTCTTCATCGCGCTCGTCGCCGTGCTTTTCCTCAAGGTTTTCCGCTGGGTCGCGTCCGCGTTCTCGCGCATGCCCGTCCCCGTGTGGCTCAAACCCGCGATCGGCGGGCTCCTGCTCGGCTTGCTCGCCACGCCGCTCATCGTGTTCGTGGATTTCGAGATCAGCAGCCCCGGTCAAGGCATCGGCGGGTTGGGGGGCGGCTACGGCGCGGTGCAGATGGCCATTTCCGGCTCGGACTGGCTGCCGGTCGGCTGGAGCGCCGTCGGGCTCTTGGCGCTCCTCGGATTCGTGAAGGTGATCGCCGCGTCGGTCACGATCGGCTCGGGCGGCAGCGCCGGCGATTTTGCGCCGTCGCTCGCGATGGGCGGGCTCCTCGGCGGGGCATTCGGGCGGGCCGCCGCGCTCTTGATTCACGACCCGCGCATTCAGCCCGGCGCGTTCGCGCTCATCGGCATGGGCACGTTCTACGGCGGCATCGCGCACACGCCGCTCGCCGCGCTCGTGCTCGTGTGCGAGCTTGCCGGCAACTACGACCTTTTGGTGCCGCTCATGCTCGCGCAAGGCATCGCCTTCGTCGCGCTCAGAAAGCAAGCGCTCTACACCGCGCAGCTCACCGTGCAGCAAGATTCGCCGCTCCATCGCGACGCCCTGCTCTTCGGCGTGCTGCGCGGTACTCGGGTCGGGCACCTGCTCAAGGCCGGCGAGCGGCCGATGTGCTTTTTGCCCGACACGCCCACCCGGGAAATCTTGCAGCGCGCGAGCGAGGCCGAGACCCAAGAGGTGTTCCCCGTCGTGGACGCGGGCGGAGAGCTCCTCGGTCTCGTGACGAGCGCCGCGGTGCGCGTGGTTTCGGGCTCGGCGGAAGACACGCAGTGGGCGGTGGCGGTCGATTTGATGCAGGCGCCCGTCTTCGTTCACGTCGACGACGATCTGCGTAAAGCGACCGAGCTCATGGTTTCGCACGGCTTGCGCGAGCTGCCCGTGCTCGACGGATCGGGCAAGCTGCTCGGCCTGCTCGACGAAGCCGACGTCGCGGAGGTCTACCTGCGCGCTTCGGCGCGCGCGGCGCACGCGGACCAGCGCGACTCGCGCATCGTCAAGGAAGCTCGAGGGCCGTGAAGAAGCCGGCCGCGATCCAAGCGCCGAACCACTCGGCGAGGTGAGTCTGCACGTGCGTGAGCTCGGCGGGCGAGAGCTCGCGCTCGAGCGTGGCGAGCGCGTCGCCGAGCGTCTCCCCGCCGGTTAGCAGAGACAAGAGGAGCCGCATCGTCGGCTCGAGCTCGAGCCGATACACCGATAGCCCCGCGCGATGCACCGCGACCGCGCTCGACTCGGGGCCCGGGAGCTCGCCGGCTGAATCCTCGCAGAACGCCTGATAGAAGCGATTGACCGGGTGCGCGAAGCCGAGCACCCGGAGCGCCGGGCTCGCAGTGAGCCGCGCGCGCGCGAAGTCGCCCGGGTCGAGGCCGGCGACTGCATCGGCGGTGAGCGGCGGTTTCGTCTCCGCGTGCACGACTTCTACGAGCGCCCATTCGAGCCTCGCGAGATCGCTCGCGCAGCGGGCCCAGGCTTCCGAGCGCGTGTCGAGGTACGCGGGCAGCGCCGCGCCGTGCGCGTCGAGGCTCGGCGAGCGGGAAGGGTGTGCGGCGATATAGTCGCGCGCGAGGCGACCGAACTCGAGCTCCCCGAGCGCGCATGCGAGCGCCGGGTAATCGTCCGCGAGGCATTCGACGAGGCGCGCGACGTAGCCGTCCCGATAAATCGAAAGGCGCTCGAGCGCCGAGAGACGCGGGCCGCGCGTGACGACGCGCTCGAGGTCGTCCGCCGCCGTCGCGTTCACGCCACACCGTCTCGCCGCTCGCTCGAGCGCGTCCGCGAGCTCGCCGGGCTCGGTGTTCACGGCAACGAGCCAGTCTTCGAGCGTCGCGAGCGACAGCGCCGGAGCGTGAGCCGTCATCAAAACCCCGCCGCGGCGCCGAGCTCGACGAGACGCTCGGCGCGGAGTGCGTCCGCGTGGACGACGTCGAACGGCGGGATCTCGGCGTCCCATTCGAGCAGCACGGACGCGTCCGCGCCGAGCTCGCGCGCCTTGCCGTAGAGCCGCCACACGGCGTCGGGGACCGGCCCGATGTGCGTGTCGATCGCGTGCGTGCCGTGGTCGGTGTGGCCGGCCACGTGGATCTGAACGACGCGCTCCATCGGCAGCGCGGCGAGGTAGGTCTCCGGCTCGAAGCCGTGGTTCTTGGCGCTCACGACCACGTTGTTCACGTCGAGGAGGAGGCCCAAATTCGCTTCCTCGGCGAGCGCGGCGATGAACTCCCATTCGCGGAGGGCGTTGCCGGCAAACTCGAGGTAGGTCGAGGGATTCTCGAGCACGAGGGGCGCCTCGAGCACGTCGGCGACGACGCGCGCGCGCACGGCGACGTGACGCAGCGTCTCCTCGGTGAGCGGCAGCGGCAAGAGATCGTGCGTATTTCGGCCCGCGACGCCGGTGAAGCACAGGTGATCGGAGACCCAGCGCGCGCCGATGCGATCGCGCAGCGCCTTGAGCTCGCGCACGTAAGCCAAGTCGAGCGGATCGGTCGAACCGATGTTGAGCGACACGCCGTGCATCGCGATCGGATACCGCTCGGCGATGCGGTCGAGGATTTCGAGCGGACGGCCGCGCGTGTGCATGTAGTTGTCGCTCAGCACCTCGAACCACGCGACCTCGGGCTCCTGCTCGAGGATGTGCGCGTAGTGCGTGGTGCGGAGCCCGACGCCGACGCCGAGGTTCGGCAAACCAAACCTCGGCGGCGGTCGCGTCGCGCCGGCAGCATCAACCCTTGCAGCCACCCTGGCCCTTGCAAGCGTTCTGGCCCTTGCAGGCGTGCTTGTCCGTCTTGCAGCCGCCCTGACCTTTACAGGCGTTTTGGCCCTTGCAGTTGTGCTTGTCGCCGAGCGTTTGCCCGCTCGAAGTGCCGAGCGACTTCGCGTTGCCGAACGCTTTGCCGTCGGCGCCGGCGACGATTCCCGAGATTGCAGCTGCCATCAAGATCGAGGTCATTTCGTTCTATCTTTCTTTTGATTGATTGGTGGTCGTGTTTGGGGGCGAAAAATCCGTGTCACACGTGGCCGGCGGAGAGCGCGCCACGTTCCCGCCGTTCTTCGGCGTCGCGCCGACGCGACCGTCCGAAGAGCAGGTGGTCGAGCGAGAGCCGGCCGGGGCCGGTGAGGGCGATGTAGAGGAGCAATGCGAAGTACGTCCACTCGACGAGTCCGAACAAGTCGGGCAGTCCGTGCACCTGGTCGCGCTGCGCCGTGAGGATCGCGACCAGCATCGACGCCATGAGCGGCAACGCCGCGAGGCGCGACGCGAACCCGACGAGCAGGAGCGCCCCGCCGACGAGCTCGACGAACGAGACGACGTGGGCATTCAACCCCGGCGCGGGAATGCCGAGCTCGGCGAAGAACGCCGTCACCTTCGGCAACGAGTGCACCTTGCCCCACCCGGTGCTCATGAAGAGCACGCCGAGGGTGAGCCGCGCGACGCTCGGCGCGACGAAGTCGAGCTTCTTGAGAACGTGCTCGCCGCGCTCCCGCGCGACCTGAATCAATGTCGATGCCGCCACGATGGCCTCCTTGCCCACCCGTACGGCGACGCCCCCGACCGGTTTCCGAGATTCTTCGAAAAATCGCGCCCGCCGCGCTCTCGGCCGAAAGCGTCCGGATCCTGAAACCAAACCCGGCGGCGACCGTAGACGTGGCATGCCGGAGCTCCGTTGCAGGCTTGCCGAAGCGGCGGACGTGGCCGTCCTCCTGCCGATGATGGAGCGATTCAACGCATTCGAGCAGACGCCGTGGAGCTCCGAAGCGAAGGAACGCGCGCTCCGGACGCTGCTCGGCAATCGCGAGCTCGGGCTCGTCGCTTTACTCGAAGGGGAGGGCGAAGTGGTCGGCTACTTCGTGCTGACCTGGGGCTTCGACCTCGAGTGGGACGGTCGCGATGCGTTCTTGACCGAGCTTTACCTCGTGCCGCCCGTGCGCGGCCGTGGGCTCGGCGGGGTCGCGCTCGCGTCGGCCGAGGCGCTGGCGCGCGAGCACCACGCCCGCGCGCTCCATCTCATGTACCGCACCGAGAACACCGTGGCGGAACGGCTCTACCTCGGTCACGGCTACGTGAGTCCGCCGCGCGTTTTCCTGAGCAAAGAGCTCTGAGCGCGGCAACTTGAGGACACCGCCTAGCCGCGATTGAGTCCGAGGCGTTTCATGCGGCTCCGGATGGTGCTCGGGCTCACGTTCAACGCCTGCGCCGCCCCGCGCGGACCCTCGATGACCCAGCTCGTGGACTCGAGCACCGACAAGATGTGGGCGCGTTCGACTTCTTCGATCGTCGCGGGTTTGGTCGCCGCGCTCGCGAGTGGTGCGGGCGGCGCGCTCGATTTCGCCGCGGCGCGTGGCGTCCCCGTGGGCTCGGACGGGAAGACGGAGGCGAGCTCGAGCGCCGGTCCCGACGAGAGCACGACGGCGCGCTCGATCAGGTTCTCGAGCTCTCGCACGTTGCCGGGCCAAGCGTAGCGCAGCATCTGCTCGAGCGCGGCCGTGCCGATCCCGCGAATCGGTTTGCCCGTCTTGCGCGTGGCGCGCGTCAAGAAATGGAGCGCGAGCTGCGTGATGTCGCTCCCGCGTTCACGGAGCGGCGGCACCTCTAGCGGGATCACGTTCAGACGGAAGTAAAGATCGGCGCGGAAGGTCCCGTTCTCGACGCATTCGGCGAGATTGCGGTTCGTCGCGGCGATCACGCGCACGTCGACGCGTTGGGTGACGCTGCTGCCGACCGGCTCGAACTCCTGTTCCTGCAGCACGCGCAGGAGGCGCACCTGGCTGTCGAGCGGCAGTTCGCCGATCTCGTCGAGGAAGATCGTGCCGCCGTCGGCGAGCGCGAAGCGGCCGACTCGCTTTTCGAAGGCGCCGGTGAACGCGCCTTTGACGTGCCCGAAGAGCTCGCTTTCGACGAGCCCGGCGGAAATCGCAGCGCAGTTCACCTTCACGAGTGGTCGCGCCCGGCGCGCGCTTCCGAAATGGAGCGCGCGCGCGATGAGCTCCTTGCCGACGCCCGTCTCCCCCGCGACGAGCACGGTCGAGTTCGTCGCGGCCACGGAGCGCACCTGCTGCATGAGCTTTTGCCAGGGCTCGCTCGTGCCGATCAACTCCTCGAAGTTGTGTTCGGCCCGGATCTCGTCCTGGAGATACACGTTCTCGGCCTGCAGCCGGTCGCGCAGGCGCTCGACCTCGACGAGCGCCTCGTGCAGGGCACGCTCGGTCTGCACGCGCTGGAGTTCGACGGCGCCGCGCGACGCGAAGATTTGCAGCACCGCGAGCGCGGCGGGCGTCGGATCCATCGGTTCGGTGTGGAGGACGGCGAGGTGGCCGAGGACCTCGCCCGTCGCGACGCGCATCGGCACGCCCACGTAGCTGTCCACGCCGATTTGCTGCAGCCAGACGTCCTCGGGAAACGCCTCGCGGAGTCCGCTGAGCGTCTTGCACACGTGGCCCTGCGCGACTCGCAGGCACGGTGTCCCCGGGAACCGATAACTGAACCCTTCGCCGAATCCCGTTCCTTCCCAATACGCGAGTGAGCGCGACTCGTTCGGATTCAGCGTCTCCGCGGCGAACGCGTAGCGCGCGTCGAGCGCTTCGGCCGCGTGGCGCGCGAGCAGCTGGAAGAACTTGTCCCCCGTGACGGGCGCGGTGCCGTCGGTGAGGATGCGCAGAAACTCGGGTTCGGCGGGCATCGGCGTGCCGAGTCTAGCCGACTCTCGCTCCCGCTTCAGCGGTTCGCCGCCGTCGCGGGCGCCGTGGCCGCCGGAAGTGGGGCTCTCGCGTCGTGCTCGCTCTCGACATGTCCCGGCATCGTGGTCGAAAGCTCGTCGCTCGCACGCGCGGAGAGCGCGTCGCGCGTCGCATGCAGCTGCGACGTGGAACGCTCGATGAACAAATCGAGCGTCCAGTCGAGCGCGACGCGCAGTTTGTTGCCGAACCCGACCAACTTCGACAAGTAGAGCGTGCGCCACACCACCCAGGCGAAAAATCCGGTCACGCGCAGTCCGAGCAGCTGCACGGCGGCGAACTGGTGCCCCACGCTCACGAGCTGCCCGAAGTTGAAGTAGCGGAAGGGCTCGGTCGAGCCGCGGCGGAGCAGCCGGTGCAAGTTGCGGGCGGCGTGTGACCCTTGCTGGAACGCCACCTGTCCGAGCGGCGGCAGCGGTTTGCCGTCGTCGCCCGCGAAGTGGGCCGCGTCCCCGAGCACGAAGACGCTCGGGTGACCCTTCACGCGGCAATCCTTGTCCACCTCGACGCGGCCGCTCTTGTGCAAGGGCAGTCCGGAGTTGGTGAGCAACTCCGAAGGCGCGACGCCGGCGCACCACACGGCCGTGCGCGTCTCGAGGCGCGTGCCGTCGGCGAGCAGCACCCAATCGGAGCCGAGCTTGGACACGCGCCCGCCGTGCAGGACGCGGACCCCCAAGCCCGCGAGCTGGCTTTCGGCGGCGCTCGCCACGGCGTCGTGCCAGCCGCCGAGCACGCGTTTTCCGGAGTCGATCACGACCACGTCGACGCTCGCCCGATTGATCTCGGGATAGTGACGAATGAGCACGTGGTCGACCAAGTCGCGGATTTCGGACGCGACTTCGATGCCGGTCGGTCCGGCGCCGATCACCACGAAGCGCAACATTTTCGCGACGAGCTCGGCGTCCGCTTCGCGAGCGGCGGTCTCGAAGCAGTCGATGATGTGGTTGCGGAGGGCGATCGCGTCGGCGAGCTCGCGCATGAAAAACGCGTGCTCGATGCCCTCGGTGCGAAAGGTGTTGGTCGTCGAACCGGGCGAGAGGACGAGATAATCGTATTGCGTCTCCGCGTAACGGACGCGGAGCTCGCCGCTCGCGGCGTCCTCGTCGACGTCGACGCGCGACTTGACGAGCTTGCGCTCGGGGTCGATGGACACGACCGTTTCTTTCTTGAAGACGACGTTCGACGCCTCGAACAGCCGGCGAAACGGATACGTGATCTGGCGCGTCTCGATCGCGCCGACGGCGACGCTCGGCAAGAGCGGCGGGAACAAGAAGTAGTTCTTCCGGTCGATCACCGTGAGCTCGAGCTTCCGGTGGTAGCCGAAGCGGCGATCGAGCCCGAGCGTCGCGTAGAGGCCCGCGAAACCGCCGCCCACGACGACGACGCGCACGGGCGTCGCCGGGGCCTCGGGCCAACGCGCGCGGAACCACATGGAGCGCAGCGGCACGAGCACGAGGTAGCTCAAAAACGCCGTCGTCAGGAGAACGACGGCGCCGAGCGCTGCGCGCGCCACGGGAGCGTGCGGAGCGAGCAGCCAGCACGCGACGTCGAGCGCGGAGACGGCGGCCGTGAGGGCGAAGAGCGCTCGGCGCGTGAGGCGCGGCAACGGCGTCTGCCGGAAGAGCCCGTTCGTGACCGGAAACACGATCGCGAGCGACGCGACGTGGGCGGCGAACAAGAACCAATAAAGCTCCGTCGGCAGCATCGCCAGGCGCTCGCCCCAGTCGAGCACCGTCATGGCGTTCACGGCCCAGTTCACGCCGAGGACGCTCGCGAGCCAGCCCACACCGAAGAGCCAGAGCGCGAGGAGCAGCGCCAAAGAGGCCGTGAGCTTGCGTCCAAGGGGCAGGTTCGCGAGCCGGTATGCGTCAGGCCGATTCATCGTCCCTCGCCCCCTGTACGCCGCGGGCCGGCGGCGGTTACCTCGAGCCCGAATAGGCGCGGAAAACGGCACATCGGTGTTCCGACGAGCGGGCTCAGCCGCCGGTTTCGAAGCCGGGGTAGAGGGTCATCCCGCCGTCCACGTAGAGGGTCGTCCCGGTCACGTAGTCCGACTCGTCCGAGGCGAGCCACACCGCGGCGCGGCCGATGTCGTCCGGTTCGCCGATGCGCTTGTAGGGGACGAGCGTCATGAGCGAGTTGTAAGCGTCGCGGCTGCCCCAAGCGTCCATGTTGATGGGCGTGCGCACCGCGCCCGGGGAGATGGCGTTCACGCGGATGCGGTGCGGCGCCACTTCTTGCGCGATGCTCTTCATCATCATCGAAACACCGCCTTTCGAGGCGGCGTAGTTCACGTGCCCCGCCCACGGAATCACGTCGTGGACCGAGCTGATGCAGAGGATCTTGCCCGCCGAACACGATACATCCGGACGGACGCCGCGCGCTTTGAACTCGCGCACCGCTTCACGAGAGCACAGAAACTGCCCCTTGAGGTTCACGTTCATGACGAGGTCCCAGGCCGCCACGGACAGGTCCTCGAACGCCGCGTCCTTCTGCAGCCCGGCATTGTTCACCAAGATGTCGATGGTGCCGAACTCGGCCTTCATCTTCGCGAACATCGCCTGAACTTCGTCTTCGCGACTCACGTCCGCGCGAATCGCCAGCACCTTCGAGCCGCAGTGGGCGACGTCTTCGGCGGTCTTGTACGCCTCTTCTTCGCGCGAAACGTAGTTCACGACCACGTCCGCTCCCGCGTGGCCGAGGGCCACTGCAATCGCGCGCCCGATGCCCGAATTGGCGCCCGTCACGAGCGCCTTTTGCCCATCGAGGCTCTTCACGATCGGGCACACCGGCATGATGGCTTCCGGTAACCCTCGTTCGGCGTAGTAGTCCTTCATCGATCTTCTCCCGTCACGCGCCCAAGCGGCGAGTGTCGAGCTCCATACGCCCGCGGCCTCCGCCGGTTACGCGCTTCTTTCTCGGTAACCGAGGGCGCGGTCTCGCGTAACCAGACCCGACGCGCCTCGGGCCGTCGAGGACGTGAAAGGGTGCCAATGCGCAATCACGAGCACTTCGATCTGATCATCATCGGTACCGGCGCCGGCGGCGGCACGCTCGCGCGGGCGCTCGCCCCGAGCGGCAAACGCATTCTGTTGCTCGAACGCGGCGAGTACTTGCCGCGCGAGAAACAGAACTGGAGCTCGCGCGACGTGCTGCAAGACGCGCGCTACAAGGCGCACGAGACGTGGCTCGACAAGGACGGGGCCGAGTTTCATCCCGGTATCCACTACTGGGTCGGCGGGAACACGAAGATGTACGGCGCCGCGCTCATCCGCTTCCGCGAGCGCGACTTCGGCGAGATTCGTCACTACGGCGGCGTCTCGCCCGCGTGGCCAATCGCCTACTCGGAGCTCGAGCCCTATTACACCGCCGCCGAACGCATGTATCGCGTGCACGGCAAGCGCGGCACGGATCCGACCGAGCCGCCCGCGTCGGCGCCGTATCCGCACCCGCCCGTCAGCCACGAACCCGCGATTCAGGAGCTCGTCGATGCGATGAGCGCGCTCGGGCACAAGCCGTTTCCGATGCCGCTCGGCATCAACTTGAACGAGGCGAACCGCGAAGCGAGCGGCTGCCTGCGCTGCAACACGTGTGACGGCTTCCCCTGCATGGTCGACGGCAAGTCGGACGCGCACGTGATCGGCGTGAGAACGGCGGTCGGCTACTCGAACGTGCGGCTCCTCACGGGCGCGTTCGTCGAGCGCATCACGACGCGCGACGGCGGGCGGCGCGCGGCCGGCGTCGTCGTCTCCCGCGCGGGCGAACGCGAGGAATACTCGGCGGACGCCCTCGTCGTCGCGTGCGGCGCGATCAACTCGGCGGCGCTCTTGCTGCGCTCGGCGAGCGACGAGCATCCGCAGGGACTCGCCAACGGCTCGGGCGTCGTCGGCCGGCATTACATGGCGCACCACAACACGGGCATGCTGTGCATCAGCCCGAAACTCAATGCGACCGAGTTCCAGAAGACGATGGGACTCAACGACTTCTACTTCGGCGCTCCGGACTCGGAGCTCCCGCTCGGTCACGTCTCGATGCTCGGCAAGCTCGACGGCACGGCGATGAAGGCGGGCGCGCCGGGCTTCGTTCCGCTCGCGGTCCTCGACTGCATGGCGCGCCATTCGTTCGATTTTTGGCTCACGAGCGAGGACCTGCCGAGCGCGGACAATCGCGTCACGCTCGAGCAGAACGGGCAAATCAGGCTGAGCTACACCCCGAACAACCTCGGCGCGCACGAGCGGCTGGTCGGGAAGGTGAAGGGGATGGTGAGTCGGCTCTTGCCGCTCGGCCTCAAGCTCGACAAGCGCATTCCGCTCGCCGCGACCGCGCACCAGTGCGGCACCGTGCGCATGGGCGACGACGCGCGCGCGTCGGCGGTGAACGCGGAGTGCCGCGCGCACGAGGTCGAGAACCTCTTCGTCGCCGACGCGAGCGTGTTCCCCTCGGCGGCGGCGGTGAACCCCGCCCTCACCATCATGGCGAACGCGCTCCGCGTCTCCGAGCACGTCGCCCGGGCGCTCGGCGCCCAGGCTTCCTTGAGTTGAAGAGCTAACCCCAGACCCGCCTCGGAGTAATCGCCACGATGAACGACTTCGTCACGCCTCAAGCGCACCCGCACTCGAGCTCGCTCCACTCGCACGAAGACGCGCCGGCAAGCAGCCGGGCGCGCGAGGCCATGACGGTCGAGCACCGCCGTCTGACGGAAGACGCCGAGCGCGTGCAGAACTGGAAGCGCTGGGGGCCGTACCTCTCCGAGCGCCAGTGGGGCACGGTGCGGGAGGATTACTCCGAGTGGGGCAATTGCTGGGAGTACTTCTCGCACGATCAGGCCAGGAGCCGCGCTTATCGTTGGGGGGAAGACGGCATTGCCGGCATCTGCGACCGGCAAGCGCGCCTGTGCTTCGCCGTCGCGCTCTGGAACGGCCGCGATCCGATCCTGAAAGAGCGCCTGTTCGGCCTCACGGGCCCCGAGGGCAATCACGGCGAGGACGTGAAGGAGCTCTATTACTACCTCGAAGCGACGCCGACGGCTTCGTACTTGAAGATGCTCTACAAGTACCCGCGCTCGGAATACCCGTACGAGCGCCTGGTCGAGGAGAACCGGCGGCGCGGCAAGCTCGAACCGGAGCTCGAAATCGCCGATTGCGGCGTCTTCGACGACGACGACTACTTCGACGTCGAGGTCGAGTACGCGAAAGCCGCGCCCGAGGACGTCTTCGTTCGCATCACCGTGTCGAACCGCAGCGCCGAGGACGCCGTCGTGCACCTCTTGCCGACGCTGTGGTTCCGCAACACCTGGTCGTGGGGACGGTCCAGCGAAGGCTACGGCGAGAAGCCGAGTCTCCGCGCGGCGGGCGAGCGCGTGGTCCTCGCCAATCACGAAGAGCTCGGCGACTTCACGCTCGGCTTCGACGCGCATCCGGACTTTCGCGAGCTCCTCTTCACCGAAAACGAGTCGAATACGGATCGGCTCTGGGGCGTGCCGAACGCGGGTCCGTACACGAAGGACGCGTTCCATCGCTACGTCGTGAACGGCCGGAAATCCGCAGTGAATCCGAACCAGGTGGGAACCAAGACGGCGGCCCACTACGAGCTCCGCATCCCGGCGAAGAGCAGCACCGTCGTCGTCGCGCGCCTCTGCCGCGGGCGAGCGACTCACGCGCTCGGCGACGAGGTGGCGCGCGTGTTCGAGGCGCGCCGCAGCGAAGCGAACGAATTCTACGAGCACGTGCTGCCTTCGAATGCGAGCGAGGACGAGCGCAGCGTGGCGCGCCAGGCGTACGCCGGGCTCCTCTGGTCCAAGCAGTTTTATCAATACGTGGTCGAGCACTGGCTCGAGGGCGACCCCGCGAACCCGGCGCCTCCTGGCTCGCGCACGCACGGACGCAATCACGACTGGCGACACGTGCACTGTCGCGATTTGCTCTCGATGCCGGACAAGTGGGAATACCCTTGGTTTGCGGCGTGGGATCTTGCGTTTCACATGCTGCCGTTCGCCAAGGTCGACCCCGAGTTCGCCAAGCAGCAACTCTTGCTGATGCTGCGCGAGTGGTACATGCATCCGAACGGGCAGATGGCGGCCTACGAGTTCGCGCTGTCCGACGTGAACCCGCCGGTGCACGCCTGGGCCGTCTGGCGCGTGTACAAGATGACGGGCAAACGCGGCGAGCGCGACCGGCTGTTTCTCGCCCGCTGCTTTCAGAAGCTGCTCTTGAACTTCACCTGGTGGGTGAACCGCAAGGACACGTCGGGCAACAATCTCTTCTCGGGGGGCTTTTTGGGGCTCGACAACATCGGCGTGTTCGATCGCTCGCAGCCGCTGCCCACGGGCGGTCACCTCGAGCAAGCCGACGGCACGGCGTGGATGGCGTTCTACAGCGCGACCATGCTGTCGATGGCGCTCGAGCTCGCCCAGACCGATCCCGCGTACGAGGACCTCGCGAGCAAATTCTTCGAGCATTTCGTCGCCATCGTCGACGCGATGAACACGCTCGGCGGCACCGGCTTGTGGGACGACGAAGACGGCTTCTACTACGACCGGCTCAACGTGGACGGTCGCACGATCCCGCTCCGCACGCGTTCGATGGTCGGCGCGCTGCCCATCATCGCGGTCGAGGTGCTCGAGGCCGACGTGATCGAGCGCTTGCCCGGCTTCAAGAAGCGCATGAATTGGTTCCTCGAGAACCGGAAGGACCTCGCCCGTCACATCGCCTACGACGAGCTCGCCGGCGGCCATCAGGGTCATCGCCTGCTCGCCATTCCTTCGCGAGAACGGCTCGAGCGCGTGCTCGGCTACCTGCTCGACGAGGCGGAATTCCTCTCGCCGCACGGCTTGCGTTCGCTGAGCCGCGTGCACGGCGAGCACCCCTACGTCTTCTCC
>DATJXW010000107.1:0-22224 GCA_035499895.1 Polyangiaceae bacterium
CTCTCCGTTTCCTCGAGAGGTCTGCCATGATGAAAAAGAGGTTCTTGGTCGCTCTGGGAGCACTTTCCGGCGCGCTAGCAGCGTGCAGCTCGGATATCAAAGCCCCAAGCGGTACTGGCGCAGCTAACGGTACAGGGGCGACGTCGTCCGGTACCGGAGCGGCATCGTCTTCGGGTGGTAACACCAGCTCGGGTGGCGCCACTGGCGGCACCACGGGCAACGGCACGGGTGGTAGCACCGCGGGCGGCTCGTCCGGTGGGACCGGCGGCGGCACGGGCGGCACCGGCACCAGCGGCACGTCCAGCGGCGGCGGCACCGCAGGCGCTACCCAGACCACGTACACCTGTGCGCCGGGCATCCCGGCGACCACGCAAATCCCGCGCATGCTGAACCGTCAGTACGACGCGGTGGTTCGCGACATCCTCGGCGTGACGACGCTGACGGCCGAGCAAGGCCAGAAGCCGTCCGACATTCTCTTCGCCGACTTCGACGGCCCGATGGTTTCGGACGCCTGGCGTCTCTACCAGCAGGTCGCGCAGAACGTCGCCGACGAGGTCTGGTCGAACAGCGCGGAGAAGGCGAACTTCATCAGCTGTGACCCGTCCGCGACGGGTTGCTTGACGACCACGATTCAGAACTTCGGTCGCAAGGCCTTCCGCCACCCGCTGAGCGATGAAGAGGTTCAGCGCTTCACGGCGCTCGGCAGCACGATGCCGGCGGGCACGCCCGACCAGGTCGCGGAAGCGACGCTCGTCGCGTTCCTCGAGTCGCCCTCGTTCATCTACATCCCCGAGCTCGCCACGACGATGGACTCGTCGGGTGAAGGTATCGACCTCTCGAGCTACGAAGTCGCGGCGCGACTCTCGTTCGCTCTCTGGGGCTCGGTCCCGGACGACACGCTGAACGCGGCGGCGGACGCCAACATGCTCCAGACCAAGGACCAGATCCTGGCCCAGGCGCAGCGCATGTTGCAGGTCAAGGACAAGGCGGGTCCGATGATCGCGGACTTCCACCGTGTCGCGTGGGCGCAGGACAACAACACTGCGACCTCGCACTGGTGGAAGATGGACCACGACGACAACCCGCTCTACCAGTCGGCGCTCAAGCCCACGTACCAGGCCGAGATCGACGACTTCTTCGACGACGTGGCGTTCTCGGGCGGTTCCTTCAAGGACCTCCTCCTGAGCAACGTCGCCTTCGTGACGAAGGACACGGCGGCCATCTACGGGCTCGACCCGACGATGTACGGCACCGACCTCACCCGCGTGACGCTCGACGCCACGCAGCGGCCGGGCTTCCTCACCCGCATCGGGTTCCTGAGCTCCTACTCGCATCCCGACGACACGAGCCCGATCCTTCGCGGCGCCTTCGTGACGGTGCACCTCATCGGCATCGATCCTGGTCCGCCCCTCCCGGGCGCCACCATGGTCCCGGTTCCGCCAGGTAACTACACGACGAACCGCGACAAGATCATCGCGCTCACCTCGTCGCAAGACGCCTGCAAGAGCTGCCACATCCCGTACATCAACCCCCCGGGCTTCGTGCTCGAGAACTACGACTCGATCGGCAAGTGGCAAACGGTGGATCCGCTCGGCGGCCAGATCAACCCGGTGGCCGACGTCGCCTTCACCTCGACCGATACCGAGACCATGCACAACGCTCAGGAGCTCATGACGAAGGTCTCCACGTTGCCCATGGCCAAGCAAATCTACGCGCAGACCTGGGTCAACTACGCAACTGGTCGCGACCCGAACAATCAAGACCAATGCATCATCGATTCGATCAACACCAAGCTGTCCTCGGACGGCTACACGGTGCTCGACATGATCGCTGACATTACCCAGGCGGATTCCTTCCGCATGCGCGTCCAAGCAACTCCGTGAAAGCTGAGGAATTCCGAACATGATCAAGCAGCATTTGAATCGACGCATCTTCCTCCGAGGCCTGGGCGGCGCGGTGGTTGCCGCACCGTTTCTCAGCTCTCTTACGGAACGTGGCGTGAAGGCGCAGGCAGCCGCTGCCCCGAAGCGGCTGATCATAATGTTCACGCATTATGGTTGCATCACGACCAAGTTCTTCCCGGTGAAGTCGCACGGCGCGCTCGCGGCGTCGGACCTCTCGCCGTCGCTCCAAGCGCTCTCCCCGTACGTCGCGAAGCTCCTCATCCCGCGCGGCATCCGGTCGATGAACGAATGGACGCAGAGCATGAACCGCGGCCAGGGCAACGATCCGCACACGCAGGTGGTCGGCTCGTACTTCACGTGCCAGCCGGTGACGCCGAACAGCGACAGCCCGTTCAGCTTCGACAACTCGACGAAGTTCCAGGCGAAGCCGGTCGGTCCGTCGCTCGACCACGTCATCGCGCAAGCGCTGAGCTCCGACGGTATGGGGACGCCGCTCCTCATGCGCGTGGGTAATCAGAGCGACAGCCCGCAGTCTGCGATCTCGTACTCGGCCGCCACCACGGCGTTCCCGGGCCTCGGGACGCCGTCGCAGGCGTACACGGGCCTCACCGGTCTCTTCAGCTCGGGCAGTGGCAGCACCACCGGCGCGGGCTCGACCATGAACGCCGACACGTATCAAGCCGTTCGCGGCAAGAGCATCATCGACTTGGTCAAGGACGATCTCGCGACTCTCGAGCGCGCTCCGATGAGCCAAGCCGACATTCAGAAGCTCGAAGCGTGGAAGGCGCTCCTCGACGATACGAACACGGTGATGGCGACCGCGGCCTGCAACCAGGACGTGGCGAACATGCTCGGCGCGACGCAGAGCAACATCAACGCGGCGGGCATGGGTGGCCTCGGCAGCGACGTTCTCACGACGAAGGTCAGTGGGGATCTCGACGGCGCGGACATCTACACGAACGTCGCGGCTCTCGCCGCGGTGTGCAACGCGAACCCGGTCATCGTCCTCAAGTACCCGGGCAGCTACGTGTTCAAGGGCCTCGGCATCACGACCGAGTCTCACTCGCTGTCGCACCGCCTGGACAACGCCGGCATGTCGGGTTCCTGTCTGCCGGACGCCGTGGCCGACCTCATCAAGGTCGACCAGTACTACTGCTCGAAGTACGCGTACCTCCTCAAGCAACTCGACTCGATGAGCGAGGGCGACGGTACGGTTCTCGACCACAGCGCGACCATCTGGTTCTCGGAGATGTCGGACGGCAACGCCCACAACCTGAACAACGCACCGATCATTCAGGCGGGCAGCCTCGACGGCTACTTCAAGACCGGCTGGACCGTGAACGTCGAGGACGGCTCGGCCACGTTGTCGCAGGGCAACAGCGAGTCGCAGTGCGCGGACGGCACTTCGGATCAGATGGCGAACGGCCTCAACCAGGGCACCGGCACCGACCCGAAGTACGCGAACGCGCCGATCAACAAGTACTTCTGCAACATCATGAACGCCATGGGCGTGAAGGGCGACGCGAACGGCGCTCCGTCTCGGACGGGCACCGGTGACGTGACGCACTACGGCTACTCCGACGACACGACCAAGTTCATTCATGGTCAGGTCACCGGCGGTGGCGGCATCACGAACCCGGGCGAGTACACGGCGCTCAAAGCGAACTCCTGAGCAAGGGCTCGTGAGTTGACTCGGCTCGAGCAGCCGAGTCCAAGAAGACCCCTCCCCTGACCGGGAGGGGTCTTCGCGTTTGTGGAGTCGAAGCGTCGCGCGCGGGCGCCACGACGCGGCTTCATCGGCACACGGTCGCACAAAAGAAAAGCGACGGCGATGATGACGCCGTCGCTTCACACCGAGCTCGGTGTTTCTTTTACTGGAGCTTCGCGCCCGCGGCGATCCACGCTTCGATCTGCTGCTCGTAGTTCTTGGGCACGCAGTTCGACGTCGGGTCGCACATGTACGGCATCGTCGGGACGTTCGCGCTGCAGCCGGTGGTCAGCACCTTCGTGAGCGCGCTGTTCGCCGGATCACCCGGCTTGATGATCGGAATGTTACCGCAGTCCGGCGAGATGACCGTCTCCATGTTGTGCATCAACGTGGCGTCATCCATCGTCGGAATTTCGAGCGGATTGACCCCGCCGCCGCCCGGCCCGTGACAAGGCAGCGCGCCGCTGCAAGGCGGACTCACATTCGTGATGACGAACTTGAAGTTGCAGAAGGTCGGCGCCGGTGCGCTTGCCGACGTGAAACCACTGCAATCGACGTTCATCGCGCCGGCCGCGGCGCTGGAGCCGCCGCTCGACCCGCCCGAGCCGCTGCTCGTGCCGCCGACGCTGTTGCCCTGTCCGCCCGCGCTCTTTCCGGCGGAACCGCCGGAGCCGCCGGACGCGGGACCACCCGCGGTGCCGCCGGAGCCGGCCTCGACAGGGCTCGGCGTGCTGCAGGCGACGAGGGACAAGATTGCCACGGCTTCCGCCGCGCTCAGTACGGATGATCGGAGGTGCATGGTGTTCGCGAGAAGGCTTGAGAACACGAGTATAGCGTTCGCGCTCGATCGATCCAACGACAAAGGCTCCGAACGCCCGGCGTGCGCGCCGCGGTGAAACCCTACACCGTGCAGGTGCAGTTCACCGCGGACTCGGCGACGAAACGACGCGTCAGTTCGGGAGCGCGGCGATCGCGTTGATGAGCGAGATGACGCACGCCTTGCCCGTCGCGTCGATGGAGTAGCCGGCCGGCGGCATCGAGTCACCGCAGCCGTTCGGCATGCCGTTCACCTTGTGGAGCATCCAGCTGTTCGCGACGTTGCTCGAATCGACGAGCTTGTCACCCGTGGGGCACGCGGCGGGGATCGAGGTGCACACGACGTTCCCCGCGCAGGTGATGTCGGTGTGGTTCGCGGGCACGTCCTTCAGGCGCCCGACGAGTCCCATGTCGGGCGTCAAGTCGAGCTTGGCCGACGCGTACGGGCCCTGATGACAACCGAGCTTTGCGCACCCCGACGTGAGCTCGCTGTTCAGCGTCGGACAATCCGAAAGCGTCGGAATCGGCTGCATTTTGACCGAACCGGCCCCCGCGCTCGACGTACCGGTACCGCCGGTTCCCGCGGCGGAAACGCTGCCGCCGCTGCCCGGCGCGGCGCCCGAGCCGGTGCCGCCGGTCGTGCCGCCGGCGCCGCCGCTGGTGTCGCCGGGAGAGGTGGTGCTCGAGCAACCGCCGAGGGTGATGAGAGAGGTGAGCGTCAGGAGGGCAAGGGGGGCCAGGATGAATGAACGATTCTGCATGAGATGAGACACGCGTGGGGTGATTGTCGGAACGCGCAGCTTAGCACCGCACAAAATCCGAGCCGCCAGAAAATGGAGTTCGCGACGAAGTTCGTTCGCGACGAGCAGCGCTAGCTCCATGCGAGCGCGTCGACTAACCTTCGTGAAGCTCATGCGGGCGAAGTGTTTCTTCATCCGTGCCGGTCTGCTGCCGCTCGCGCTCGCATGTTCGAACGGTTCGAAGGACAGTGCCGCGAGCGGCGGCGGCGCAGGCAGCGGCGCCAACACGAGCTCGGCGGGCTCGCCTGCAGGAGGGACGAACGCGAGCGGCGGGACGGGCGGCGACGACGACGCGCTCATCGTTCCGCCGGCGGTCGCGGTCTTGGCGCTGCCGGGCGGCAACGGCGTGCTCGACTTGAACGCGCTCACGCTCCGCCAAGGGGCGACCAACACCGAGGCGTATGCGGCCTTGAAGAACGACGGTGACACTCCCGCTTGCGACGCGGGCCTCGAGCTCCAATTCTTCGACAAGAATCAGCAGCCCATTGCGGCGAGCGTCGGCGGCCTCTTGACTCAGCATCTCTTTCGCTTCACGGACGGCAGCGGCACGGTCGCCGCCTGCGTCGCGCCGGGCGACGTGACCATGGCCGCAATCACCGATCTGCCCGCGGGCCTCGCGCTCGACGACGTCGGATTCGTCGAATACTCGTGCATGTATTTCGCGGTCGACGCGACTCCCATCGACGGCTTCACCGTGAGTCAGGTGCGGAGTGTCACTGGCAGCAACGGAGTCTCGTTCACCGGCACGTTCACGAACGGATTCGGCGCGGCCGTCGATAATCCCTCGGTCACCGTCTTCCCCGTGAATCACGTGGGGCGCCCGCTCGCGGCGGCGACGGCGACGGGCACCGACCCGGTGCCGGACGGCGGCAGTTGGGACTTCACGACGAGCGCAGTGGACAGCGCCGGCAGCGACAACGTCGCCTTCGCGACGGCGACCGTCTCGAACTGAGCGCGTCGTCGGGCTCTCGCGCGCAGCTGACCGCAGCGCCAGAAAATCGCCACGACAGCGGATCCGCGGTGATCCCCAGGGCGGTGTGCCGGGAATGGTAAGCGAGGTTACTCAGCCTCGACGTGATGCGACTCGAGACCGCCGCGGTTCCGTTCGTGATCGGAACGTCGCTCGACGCGCCGCCGTCGGCGGCCCGAAGGCGCGTCCTTCCGCGGCGCGACGTCGCGCGCTCGGCGCGGATTCGAAGCGCGCGACGTGTTCGTCGTCGCGCCGAATTCGCGGAGCTCGATCATCGCGAGCGACGCGTTCGCGCCGCACGACGCCGCGCGCAATCATCTTGCAGCGGCTGCGTGATTTTCGTCGGCCGCGCGAGAGCACTCATTTGTGGCCGCCTCGAGGACACGATTTTGAGAACGGCGCGCGCACGGAACCGGCATGAATCGGCTTGGTCCGGATGCGCGGCCAGCTTTTTCGTGGTAGCGAAGGTCGTGGTTCGGTCGCGGCGCGTCGAGAGCGGTGTCGTGCGCGCCGAGAATGCGACTCCGTCACGAGGGCGTTCGCGTTCACGAGAGCATGTCCGGGCGGTTCCCACTTTTCGAGGTTGAAGTGCACAAGACAAGATTCACTGGCTTGATTTTGGCGGGCGGGCTCTTTGCGTGGGGCTGCAGCAACAGCGCTCCGAGCACGGGCTCGGGGGGTTCGTCGGGCGCGGGCGGCTCGGGCGCGACGGGGGGCGCCACGGGAAGCGGCGGCTCGATGATGAACCCGACGGCCGGCGCGCCGGGCAGCGGTGGATCGACCGGCGGGAGCACCGGCGGGTCGGCGATGACGTCCGGCGGAACCACCTCGACGGCCGGCTCGGGCGGCACGGTGAGCGGCGCGGGAGCACCCGGCACGGGCGGTTCGACCGGAGGCAGTGCGGGCAGCGGCATGGCAGCCGGCGGCTCGGCAGGCGCGGCGACGGGCGGCTCGGCGGGCGCCTCTGCGGGCGGCAGCGGCGGCGCGATGCCCGCTGGCGGCACCGGAGCGGGCGGCGGCGCCGGCACCGGCAGCACGACGGGCCCGGTCACCGTGAACGTCGGTTCGATGGAGCAACCGATCGAGGGCTTCGGCCTCAACACCGCGCTCAGCAGCGCCACCCCGCCGTGGGACACGTTCTTCAGCACGAGCGGTACCGGACTCGGCCTCTCCATCGTGCGCGTCGCGATGGATTCGACGGGCAAGCTCTCGGGCGTCGTTCCGCCGAGCACCTACAACGCGAAGGTCATCGCGTCGCCGTGGACCGCGCCCGCGAACTGCAAAGACAACATGAACACGCAGAAGGGCGGCCACCTCCTCACGAGCTGTTACGACTCGTGGTCGACCACCATCGCGAGCTTCGCGAAGAGCCAGGGCGTCTACGCGATGGCGGCGGCGAACGAGCCGGACTTCGCGTCGTGCGGTGCTTCCATCGGTCCGCCGTGCAACGGCGACTACGACTCGATGGTCTTCACCGCGAACGAGATGGTCGCGTGGGCCAAGGTGCTCGGGCCGAAGCTCAAGGCGTTGAGCCCGCCGGTCAAATTCCTCGCGCCCGAACCGTCGGAGTGGATCCACCTTTGGAGCAACACGTCGGCGACGGGCTCGACCGTTTCGAGCCATCCGAACAGCTCCGACCCGCTCAAGTGCGGTTGCTTCGGCAACGACCCGGTCACGACCGGTTGCGCCGACACGTGCAATCAAGGCAACGGCTACGACTACGGCCATTGGCTCGCCAAGGACTCCACGGCGTGGCCCCTCATCGATATCGTCGGGACGCACGAGTACGACACGCAAAAAGCGATGGCGTGGCCCTCCGACGTCGACGGCGGCAAGCGGAGCAAGGAAGTTTGGGAGACCGAGGTTTCCGGCGTGATGTACTGGCCGGAACAAGGGCCCTCGAGCGACATCAACAACGGCGTCGCGGTGGCCGAGTGGATTCACTCGGCGCTCGTCGTCGGCGACGCTTCGGCCTGGCTCTACTGGTGGTACCAGGCGAGCGGCAGCGACGACAACGAGGGCTTGGTGCTCAAGAGCTCGACGGCGCTCACGAAGCGTTGCTACACGCTCGGTAACTACAGCAAGTTCGTGCGACCGGGCTACACGCGCGTGGACGTGTCGGGCGCCATCCCGTCGGGCGTGCTGATCTCCGCGTACACCGGGACGGACGGCACCGTCGTCGTCGTGGCGATCAACAACGGCATGAGCTCGGCGACCGTGCCGATCACCATCAGCGGCGGCACGACCACCCCGAGCATGATGACGCCGAACGTCACGTCGGCGACCGACAACCTGGCCGCGAAGACGGCCATCCCCGTCACCAGCGGCACCTTCACTGCCATGCTCGACAGCATGACGGTTACTACGTTCGTGGGTAAGTAACTCCGATCGTCCGCTCGTTAGCTCGACCAGAGAAGAACATGACCAGATTCCTTTCGTTTTCCAGTCTCGGACTCGTGATCGTCGCCGTCGCCTGCAGCTCCAGCACTCCGAACTCCGGAGGCGGCACCGGCGGAGGCGGCGCGGTCGGCGGAACGAGCGGCGGCGCGGCCGGCAAAGCGTCCGGCAGCGGCGGCACCACGGGCGGCACGGGCACCGGCGGCACCACGGGCGGCGCCGGCGGCACCACGGGCGGCACCGGCGGCACGACCGGCGGCACCGGTGGCACGACGGGCGGCACGACCGGCGGCACCGGCATGACCGGCGGCACGACGGGCGGCACCGGCATGGCGGGCAGCGGCACGGGCATGGGCACGGGCGGCGGCGCCGGGACGGGACAAGCGATGGGCGGCATGTCCGGCACCACGGGCTCCGCCGGCTCCGGCGGCGGCACGACACCGGGGCTTCCGCCGCTCGTCACGTCCGCGATGGGCGCCTACTGGCAAACGAGCACGACGCTCATGGAGTCGACGGGCACGGCGAACGTGACCGTCAACGACACCATGGCGCTCCAATCGTGGGACGGCTTCGGCGGCGCGTTCAACGAGATCGGCTGGAGCCTCCTCACCACGTCCGACCTCCAGACGGCGGCGCTCACCCTCCTCTTCAGCGCGACCGACGGCGCGAACTTCCAATGGGGTCGCATCCCGATCGGCGCGAGCGACTACGCAAAGAGCCGGTACACGGAAGACGACACGGGCCAAGACCCCGCGGCGACCAGCGACGGCTCCAATCGCCCCGCCGCCGACACCGCGCTCGCCAACTTCACGACCGCGCGGGACATGATGTACCTGGTTCCGTACATCAAGGCCGCCCAAGCGGTGAAGTCCGATATCCGCTTCTGGGCGAGCCCGTGGACGCCGCCCGTGTGGATGAAGACGGGCTACAAGACCGACGACGGCAACGGCGGCACCGCGAAGAAGCCGTCGTATTACGACGGCGGCAACATCGTCACCGGCAACACGGCGAACCTTCAGGCGTACGCCAAGTACTACACGCAGTTCGTTCAAGCGTACACGGCGCAGAACATCAAGATCGAGATTGTCTCGCCGCAGAACGAGCCGGGCTACGCGCAGAACTACCCGTCGTGTCTCTGGGACAAGGCGACGTACGTGAGCTGGGTCGGCCAGTATCTCGGCCCGGCGATGCAGCAACTCGGCGTGAAGGTGATGCTCGGCACGCTGTCGAACGCGGGCGACAACAACGTCTCGGATCTCGACATCTCGAGCGCGGTGCTCGCCGACAATACGGCCAAGAGCTTCGTCACCGTCGTCGGCGCGCAGTGGGGCGTGCTCGACAAGGTGAACGGCGGGCAGACGTTCAACGGGCTGCCGGTTTGGGCGACCGAGCACAAGTGCGGCAACTACCCGTGGTGCAAGTCGGCCGGCAGCGGCTGCCCCGCGGCGTACAACTCGACGCAGGCTCCGAACGACCAGGCCTACGGCGAGGAGACGTGGGGCTACATCCGCGACGCGATCACGAAGGGGAAGGTCACCTCGTACAGCGCCTGGAACATGGTGCTCGACAAGTCGGGCCTCGGCATCGACACCTCCCGTGACTGGAAGCAGGACGCCCTGCTCGTCGTGGACAGCGGCAAGGTGAACGCAACCCCCGCCTATTACGTCTTCCGGCACATGTCGCAGTACGTGACGCCCGGCGCCACCGTCGTCGGGACGACGGGCGGGGACGCGGTCGCCTGGAAGAACCCGGACGGCACGTTGGTCGCGACGATGTTCAACAGCGGCGCGGCGAACAGCGCGTACGTCGTGGCGATCGGCGGCAAGAAGTTCCAAATCAACATGCCGTCGCACGGCTGGGCGACGATCGCGTACAAGCCGTCGTGATCGAGTAGGTGCGCTTGGCAGACGAGGGCGGTCTCATCGCAGTCGCAGCCGTCGCAACGACGGCTCGCGGCGGCGAGGCCGAGGCCGCCCCCGCGGCGAACGGAGCGCCGAGCGGGGCATGACGGCGGGGCACTCGGAGCGAGCGCGGGGCGCGAGCGACTTCGTGACTGGCGCGACGGAACGACCGGCTTCCGCCGCGCGCGACGAGATCGCTAGCGCCGGAGCATGCTTGAAGTCCATACTCGCACGTACGTGGCCCGAACCCGCCGCACCCGCCGGTTCGAGAGAGGTTTGTCACCGATGAGCTCCCGCATTCTCCCCCTCCCCCTCACCTCGCTGGCCGCCATCGCCGTGCTCTCGCTCGCGGTCTCGGCGTGTGGCGGCTCGAACAAGCCCGAGACGAACTCGAACGGAGGCGCGGGCGGCGCGGGCGGAACGATGGCTATGACTGGCTCGGGTGGGACCGGTGCCACAGCGGGTCACGTCGGCTCCGGCGGCACGTCGGCAACCGGCGGCACGATGGGCTCGGGCGGCGCCACTTCGACCGGAGGCTCGTCGGCGGCCGGCGCACCGTCGGGCGCGGGAGGCAGCTCGGGTGCGAGCGGTTCGGGCGCGACGGGCGGAAGCTCGACCGCGGGCAGCGGGACGAGCACGGGCGGCGCCATGACGAGCGGCGCAGGCAGCACGAGCACGGGCGCGGGCGGCATGAGCGCCGCGGGCGCGCCGGGAACGGCCGGCGCCGGCAACGCGAGCAACGCCGGCGCGGGCGGCACGAGCAGCAACGGCTGCCCCACGGTGAGCGACTTTGCCACGTGGCCGAGCGGCAAAGGCCCGGCCGACATCGGCAAGCTCGCGGTGAACAGCTTCAAGCCGCACACGGGCGACGCGTACAGCGGCGCCGGCTACGCGTGGACCTTCGCGTACGTCGGTTCGCTCCAATACACGAAGCTCACGGGCGACACGACCAACAACAGTTATCTCATCAGTCACTTCGATTGCACGCAGCAGGGCCCCGACAATTCGTCGAGCGCGACCGTGGACACGCGCGCGTTCGGTGATCTGCCGCTCGAGATCTTTCTCGAGAATCAGGACATGCAGTGCAAGAGCCTCGGCATGGCGCGCGCCGACGCGCAGTGGGCGAACACCGCGGATACCGCGATCACTCCGGACGCTCGCTACTGGAGCGACGACATGTACATGATCACGGGCCTGCAGGATTTCGGGTTCCGCGCGGCGCAGGACCAGAAGTATCTGAATCGCATGGCGCTCACGATGAAGGCCTACCTGACGGCCCTCCAGCAGTCGGACGGCCTCTTCTGGCACACGAAGCAGACCATGGCGTATTGGGGCCGCGCGAACGGCTGGTTCGCGTCCGGCATGGCGCTCCTCTTGCAGGATCTGCCGGCTGGCAGCGATCGCGACACGATCATGGCCGGCTACAAGAAGCAGATGGACGGCCTCCTCGGCGTTCAGATCACGAGCGCGCAGGACAGCTCGGGCAAGGACGTCGGCGCGTGGCGCCAGGTGCTCGACCGCACGGACGCGTCGGCGGAAATGTCGTGCACCGCCATGTTCACCTACGCGCTCATCACCGGCATCAAGAACGGCTGGTTGACCGATCCGAAGTACGTCGCCGCGGCGAAAGCCGGCTGGACCGCCGTCGGCAACAAGACGGACAGCACCGGGCAGCTCTCGCAAGTCTGTCCGGGCACCGGCCAAGCCTACGGGCAATCCGGCGTCGGCACGGATCTGAAGTCTCAGCAGGACTACTACATCAACCTCGAAAGCTCCTTCGCCGCCGGCGACCAGCACGGTCAGGCGCCGCTCCTCTGGTCGGCGATCGCGCTCCTTCGCACGGACTGCCCGGGCATGCACTGACCGATGGCGGCCGCGCGGCGAGTCGCGGTGCGCGGCCGGCGCAGGCGCTGGACCCTCCTGTGCGCCGGTCTCGCGTGCGCCCTCGCCGGCGCCCTCGAGCACGCGCGGAGCGCGAGGGCGTGCGGTGGTCCCGACACGGGTGATTTTCTAGCGCTTTTGCCGCTCGATGCCTTGCTCGAGACGATCGTCTCACCCGAGGCAGGCTTCGGGCCACGCGACGAGCTCCGGTTCGGGTACCCGCTCGCTCGGGCGCGACCCGCGGAGTTCACCGAGCTCGTGCGCTACTTCGCGGGCGGCGTCGATCCCGTGCCCGCGCCGAGCACGAGGGAGCTCGACGACGCGATCGCCCACGCCGATCTCGAGCGCGCGCGCCGGGCGGCGCTCGCCGTGGTGGACGCGCTCTATCGCCTGCCGCCCGAGCTCGCGGCGCCGCACGTTCGCACCGTGCTCTACCGGGCGCTCGAGGTGGTGGAGCTCACGCGCGCGCACCTCCCCGGCGCGGAGCTCTCGGCGTTCTTGGATCGCCGGCAAACGCCGCAGCCGAGCGCGCTCTCGCCCGCACTCCGGGCCGCCCTTGCCGCCCGGGTCGCGCTCGAAAGCGGCGGTCCGCTCCCGCCCGCGGCCCAAAACCCGCGCGCGGCTTCGCTCGAATTCGTCGGCTTTCAGCGGGACTTCGCGGCTCGCGTGCCGAACGGCTACGCGTCCGAAGCCGGCGCGGCCGCGCTCGGCCCGCTCTTTTCGGAGCTCACGCGCAACGTCGACGCGTGGATCGCTCGCTACCGCGGCCACCCGCTGAGCGACCTCGCCGAGCTCTGGAAGGTGCGGATCGAGCACTTTGCGTGGCGCAAGGACGAGGCCTACAGGGTCGCGCTCGGCGTCTGGCCGCGCCGTCCGGTCCGCGCCGCCGCGGAGATGGAGTTCTTGCTCGCGACGGACGGCGCGCCCTCACCGGCCGTGCTCGATGCGATCAAGGATCCGATTTTGATCGCCGCGTTCGCCCGCACGGTCACCATCGACGAAGCACGCTTCAATCGCTATTGGAAGCTCGCGCTCACAGCGCCGACGGCGCCGTGGTCGGCGCCGCTGCAAGAGCGGCTGCTGCTCTCGGTGGCGCGCACTGGCAAGCTGCCGGCCGAATTCCCGACTCGCACCGACGGCCCGACGCCCCTCTGGGACGAGCTCCGCGCCCTCGCGCTCATGAAATCCGGGCAGCCGGAGCTCGCCAAGCGCGAGCTCGAGAGCATGCCGCACGACGAAGACGGCACACGCCTGCTCGTCAAGCTGCACCTCTCGCGCGGCGAATTCGAGCAAGCGTTGCTCGTGCCCGGCGTCTCCGAAGACGTCGGAGCGTACGTCGTCAAGGCGCGACTCGATCGAACGACCGTGACGCGCATCGCCGGAACGGCGCGCCATCCGTTCGCCGGCGTCGCCCAATTCGAGCTTTCGCTCTACGCGGCGAGAGACGGCAAATGGCAGGACGCCGCGAAGCTTGCCGCACCCGTCAGGCCCGAGCGCGCCCCACTCTTCAAGACCGCCGCGCGGCTCGCCGACGCGCGCGGCCCCGACACCGAGCTCGCGTTCGCGCGCTTCCTCGCCGCGCACGCGGGCGAGCTCTTGTCGGACGACAACTACGCCTTTTATCGCGGCATGAGCTTCGTCGCGCAGGAAGCCGCGGCCGCGGGGGCGACCTCGACCGAGTACCTTCGCATGACGGACGCGATGCTGCGGATGAGCGAGCGATACCGCGCGCTCGAGCTTTACGCCCATTGGCTCCGTCAGAACGCGACGGCGCCGAAGGCGCGCGCCGTGCTCGCCGAGGCCGATCGCACCTACGCGAAGCTGCTCTACGAGGGCGGAAGCGACGCCTACTTCTTCGGCGAGTACGCGCCGAAGACCGAGCTTGCCGCCGAGCTTCGCGCGCTCGGCAAGCAGATCCGGAGCTCGCGGTGACGCGGCTCCGTGTCGCCGCGCTCCTCGTCGCGGGCCTCGCCGTGACTCGAGCGAGCGGTTCGCGCACGCCCGAACGGGCGCGGCCGGCCGAGCTCCCGCGGGCGGCGCCGGTCCTCGCGCAATGGATTTGGACGGAGCGTGACGCGCGCCTCTTCGAGCAAGAACGCGCGCGCCGTCCCGCGCTCGTGCCCGTCGTGCTCTCGGCCACCGTACGCCCCGATCTCACGCTCCGGCGCGGACTCTCGCCCGCGGTCGGCGGGGAGCACGCGGGCGTCGTCGTCCGCTTCGAAGACGGCGTGGCCGGGGCGCTCGAAACGCGCCCCGACGTCGACGAACGACTGAACGCGCTCTTCACGGAGCTCCTCGCGGAGACTCGCGCCGCGGGCGTCGCACCGAGCGAGTTCGAGCTCGACTTCGACGCTCCGGTCCGGCTCCTGCCGCGGTGGGCGCACGCCGTGCAACGCCTGTCGCGCGGGAGCTTGCGCGGTTTTCCACTCTGGATCACGAGCATCCCCGCTCACCTCGAGACGGACACGTATGCGTCTCTCTTCCGTGGCGCGGTGAGCGGTCACATTCTGCAGCTCTTCGACACCGGCTTGCCGGCGACCCACGCGAACGCGGCGTGGCTCGGGTCGCGGCTCGCCGCACTCGGGCTCCCCTTTCGCGTCGGGGTCGCGGGCTTCGAGCGCGGCCGCAACGGCGTGCCGGTCACCGATCACCGGCACTGGGCGCGCGCCGCGAGCACCTACGCGACCCTCCCCGGCTATGCGGGCACGATGATTTTCCCCGCCGGCGCACCGTACGAGGCCGTGGCGCGGGTGAGCCTGCGTTAAGCGTTCCCCCGCTTCTTGTCGTTCTCAAGACCTGTCCGGCGCGCGTGCCACGCACTCGCGCAGGTGCGCGGCGAGTTCGAGGCTGCCGTCGAGCTCGCGTCCAAAGAGGCGGGTGACGGGGGCGACACCGAGCGCGCTCGTGAGCACGACGGCCGTCGCCTCACCGAGCTCGGAAAGGTGCGTCGCGCGTTCCACGACTCGCCGGCCCGCGACGCTGCCCGCTTCGAGCACCACCTCGCGCGCCACGCCGGGCAAACACGGCGCCGAGAGCCGTGGCGTCACGAGCTCGCCGCCCGTCATGAAGAAGAGGTTCGCACTGCCCGTCTCACAGACTTCGTCGTGCTCGTTGACGAACAGCGTCCGGCGCTGCATCCCGCGGTAGTTCGCGAGGTACGCGAGGGTCTTGTGATTGCGGAGCGGATCGCCCGCGCGATACGTCGTGCGATCCACGGCTTCGACGCTCGTGCCGCGGAGTCGCGCAGCAAGGTCCGGGGGCGCGTCGCGAAAGAGCAGCAAGCGGTGACCGTCCGCCGCGACGACCTTGAGCACCGTCCGCTCCGCCGTGCGCGCATCCTCTCGCGTCGCCGCCGCCACGGCCGCGAGCACGCTGTCGTACGTGAGGAGGTTCGCGGCCGGACTCCGCACCACGTCGGCGAGCGCGGCGAGACTCGTCCGCAGCCGCCGGAGATGCCTTTCGAGGAACACCGGCTGCCCGCCCTCGACCCGCACCGTCTCGAAGAGGCCACAGCCGAACGAAAAGCCGTCCATGAAGTCCGCGAGACCGACGGCGCCGAGCGTCGTCACGCGTTCATCGAAGACGACGAGCTCGTGCACGGCTCGGACTGTCCTTGAAGTCCGCCTGGTCGGCAAGCAAACACGGTCGCTCGGCGACGGCGCGCCGGGCCCGTGACTGCGGGATGAAGTAGAGTTCCGCCATGCGGAGGTTCGTGTGGTGCGGTCTCATCGTTGCGCTCGCCGCTTGTGGGAAGAGCCGAGCGCACTCGCCGTCGACGCAAGGCCCGGGCACGGGTGGCGTGGCGGGTGCGACCGCGGGCGCCGGGGCCGCGGCGGGGAGCGCGGTGACGGAAGCGGGCGGCGGCGAGAGCGGCGCAAGCGCAGGCGGCACGGGCGGGACCTCAGGCCGCGCGGGCGGCAACGGAGGTGCGGCAGCGTCGGGCGGAACGAGCGGTCGCGCGAGCTCGACGGCGGGGAGCGCCGGCACCACGAGCGGGGGCAGAACGAACGCCGGGGGTAGCGGCGGCGCCGCGGGAACGGCAGGCGCAGTGAGCTCGACCTGCACGACGAACGACGCCGGCGCCGCGGGCGCGGGCGACGCCGAGTGCGGCGAATACCTCGAGTGCGGCTGCGGCGGCTGCTGCACGACGGTCACCATGGACCCGCAGAGTCGCTGCTACTTCCCCGAAGTCGGAGAGAGCGTGGCGGAGCTCCGGTGCGAGGACGAGGCGGCACGGGCCGCGCCGACCTGCATGAATCAGGCGTGTTCGTCGGGGCTCCTGCACGTCTGCTGTGTCCGCGATCCAGACACCGGACCCGACAAGGACGGCGGCTACGTCGCCAATATCGATACGAGCGCAACGCCTGGATATACCTACCTCTCCATCACGCGCACCGACGCGAGCGGCGAAGACTCGGGCATCGAGCTCCTCGAAACGCCCGGCGGCAATCCGTTCCCGCTCAGCGTCCCGGCGGGCTTTAGCACGCTGTCCTTTTACGACAGCGTGGAGGGCATCGAGCGCCCCGTGATCGGCGTCATCGGCTCGCTCGATTTCGGCGCGGGCCCCGGCGAAACGCTCGACGTCGACTTCACCCTGTTCGCCCTCGGCGCCGGCAACACCATCGTCAAGGTGCGTTTCAAGGCCAAAGACGTGCCCATCCAGACGATCTAGCCGCGCGAGCCGGGCAATACCCTGCGAGGGTATTGCGCTCGGCGTCGGCGGTCGCGGAGACTTCCACCGATGCCTCCCGTGGGTCCCAGCGCGTTCGGCACCCTCCTGCGTCACTTCAGAGGTCAGCGCGGGATGAGTCAACTCGCGCTCGCGACCCGCGTCGAGACCACGACTCGGCATTTGTCATACGTCGAGAACGGGCGTTCGCGACCGGGGCGCGACCTCGTGCTGCGTCTCGCGCAAGCTCTCGACGTGCCGCTCCGCACGCAAAATGATCTGCTCGTCGCAGCCGGCCTCCCCGCCGAGTTCCCGACGCACGCGCTCGAGAGCGTCCCGCTCGCGCCGTACCGGCGCGCCATCGAGGGGGTCATCACCGCGCTCGATCCGTTCCCGGCTTTCGTCATCGATCCACTCTTCAATCTGGAACGAGTGAACGAGATGGGCCGCCGTCTACTACCCGCCTCGACGGGCGCGCGCGCGAACCTGCTCGACCTGTTTCTCGCGCCAGGCCCGGCCCGCGCGTTGCTCGAGAATTTCAGTGAGCTCGCCTGGTCGCTCGAGGCGCGGCTGTCGCGCTCGACGGCCAGTATGCGCGTCAGTCCGGAGCTCGGCGCGCTGCGCGAGCGGGTCGACGGGTATCTCCGGGGAGTTCCGCGTCCGCCCCCGGGTGCCGGCGGCGAGCTCGTCGTGTGCCCGACGTTCCGCATCGGCGACGTGCTCGTACGAACGGTCGGCATGACACTGCGTTTCGGGCCGAGTCGGGACGTCACGCTCGAGGAGCTCTCGGTGGACGTGCTCTACCCGCGCGACGAGGCCGCCGACAGGTTCTTCCGCAGCCTCGCCGCGTGAGCTCGGCAGCGTGAGCTCACGACATACCCGAAGCGGGTATGGAGGAAGTGCCTTCGCGTCCACACAGTTCTCGGGTGAGCAACACGGTCCCCATCACCCACGATACCCACCGCTCGCGTGTTCGGGTCGGGCAGCTCTTCACGCCCCGAGAATTGCCGACCCTGCGCAACGCGAGCGTCTCCGTCCCCGATCCACGACTGCTGGTGCATCTCCAGATGCGCCGGTACGCAGGCTGCCCGATCTGCAGCCTGCATTTACGCTCCTTCGTGCGACGAACCGACGACCTCGTGCAAGCCGGCATCCGCGAGGTCGTCGTGTTCCACTCGTCCGCGGAAGAGCTGCGTAAAGTCCACACGGACCTGCCTTTCGACGTCGTCCCGGATCCGACGCGCCGCCTCTATCGCGCCCTCGGCGTGACGAGGAGTCCGCGGGCGCTCTTCGATCCTCGCGGCCTCTTTGCGGCGGCGCGCGCCACGGTCGCGGGCGCGTCGGCGGATCCTACGGCGGGCATGCGGGACGGGTCGTTCGGTTTGCCCGCCGACTTTCTGGTGACCCCGGACGGAATCGTGCGCGCACTCAAGTACGGCGTGCACGCCGACGATCAGTGGTCCGTCGACGAGCTCTTGACCCTCGCCGAGGGAGCGCGAGCGCGATGACCACGCGACAGGCTGTTTACGCGGCGACCACCGCCCTCGCGGTGTTGGCCTTCGCCGGTTCGGGGCTCGCCAATCTGCTGCACCTCGAGCACATCGCGCACGACATGACGCACTTGGGCTACCCGCCCTACGTCATGACCGTGCTCGGCACGTGGAAGCTACTCGGAGCCGTCGTCGTTGCCGCGCCGCAGCTGCCGCGCGTGAAGGAGTGGGCCTACGCCGGCATGATCTTCGATCTCACGGGGGCCGCGGCCTCGCGCGCCGCCTCCGGCGACGGCGCGCTGACGGTTTTGATACCGCTCCTGATCGCGGTCGCCGTGACGGTGTCGTGGGCGACGCGCCCGGCGACGCGCAGACTTTCGGCGCCGAGCGTGCGGCGGCTCGAACCTCGCGCGGAGGCCACGTGAAGGGCACCCTCGACGCCGCGGTCTTCGGCCCCTGGGCAGTCGTGACCGGAGCCTCCTCGGGCATCGGTCGTGAGATCGCGCGAGGGGCCGCCGCGAGCGGCTTGAACGTCGCGCTCGTGGCGCGACGCACGGCGCGACTCGACGAGCTCGGACGCGAGCTCGCGGGTCGCTACGGCGTGATGCACCGCACCGTGAGCGCCGATCTCGCGGCGCCCGCCGGCATCGATGCGGTCGTCGAGCGAACTTCGGACCTCGACGTGGGACTCTTCGTCGGCAACGCAGGGTTTGCAAACCCGGGCGAGCTCTGGCGGCTCGACCGCAACGAGCTTCTGCGCGCCGTCCACCTGAAGGTCAATGCGAACCTGACGCTCGTGCATCACTTCGCGCCGAAGCTCGTCGAGCGAAAGCGAGGCGGAATCCTGCTCACCTCGTCCATCGGCGGCTTGAACGGCGTGCCCTACGTCGCCCATACCGCCGCGCTCGAGGCCTACGTGCTCACGCTCGGCGAAGGGCTGCACGTCGAGCTCGCGCGGCACGGCGTGAACGTGACGGTGCTCATGCCGGGACCGACACTCACCGAATCGATGGGCAAGCTCGGCGTCGATCCGGCTGAAATGCCGCTGAAGCCGATGTCGGCGGAGCGCGTCGCCCTGGAAGGACTCCGCGCGCTCGAGGCGAATCGCGCCACGCACATCGCCGGGCGCGCCAATCGCGTGATGTCGCGGCTCATGCCCCGGTCCGTCGCGACGGCGATGATGGGCGCGATGATCGGGAAAAAATTCGCAGGCCGCGCCCTCGCCGCGTCCGCCCCGCCGCGCTTGATCGGACCGCGCGAGGACCGATAGGAGCCCGACCGAGCGCGGGATCCTGCTCGAAACCGCGTGACAACCCGGCGTGTAACGCTTTTGGCGCTCGCGCGACCCATTCAGCGAGGAAGTCACGCGATGAAGAAGAAACCATGGCTTGCTGCGCTCTTGAACTTTTTCTTGTTCGGCGCAGGCACGCTCTACGTCGGGCGCCGCGGCGTCGGGGCTGCGGCGCTCGTCACCCTGGGCGGAACCGCGGTCCAATTGCTCGAGATCAAGCAATCGCCGCCGTTCGAAAACCTGCTCGAATGGCCGTGGTTTTTCGGAGGGCTCCTGCTCGTGAAGGTCGGCCTCGCGATCGACGGTTACCGCGACGCGCTGAGCGCCGCGGCGCTCGCCCGCTGACGCTCGCGCTTCGAACGCAGCGTTTCGTCGAGCCCGCGCCCGCGACGGCGGCCGTGCTAGGACGACGCGTGGTCCAGGCGAACGCGGCGGTCATTCCCGAGCCGGAGCTCCGCGCGCTCGAGCCGGTCCTGTTCCGCTTCGCGCTGCGCGCAACACGCGATCGCGAACTGTCACGCGACCTCACGCAAGACGCGCTCTTGGCCGCCATCGCCCAGGCGTCGACGTTCGCCGGTCGCTCGGCGTTCAGAACTTGGGTCGTCGGGATCTTGTCGCACAAGATCCTCGACCATTTCCGGCGCACGGCGACGAGGGCGCTCGACGGTGACGACCAGGAAGACTTGCTCGCAACGCCGTCCGCGGCCGACGTGGAGCGTGTCGTCGCGGCGCGCCAGGAGCTCGCGGCCGTGGATCGCGCGCTCATGCGCTTACCCGAGCGTGAGCGTCTGGCGCTGCTGCTCGTCGATGTCGAAGGGCTCGAACGCGATGACGCGTGTCGCGCTCTCGACGTGACCGCGACTCACTTGAGGGTCCTGATGCACCGTGCTCGCAATCGTTTGAGAGGGCTGCTCGAACATGGTCAATAGGTTCTGCAGTCATGCCCGCCGGCAGTTCTCGGACTTGCTCGACGGGCAAGCCGTGCCTCGCTGGAGTGCTTTCGTCGCGCGCCTGCATCTCACGATTTGCCCGCAGTGCCGGCGTGTGCACCGTTCGCTCGTGGGCACTCAGGACGCCCTCCGCGCGCTCCGTGACGCCGATCCCGAGCTCGAGCCGCACTCGGGCCATCGACCACGCGAGTGACGCGAGCGCCCGGTCGGGCTCAATAGCCTTTCTTGTCGAGGTTGAAGCCGGCGCGCAGCCCGAACTCGAATGCTCGGGCGGGCAGGAGCCAGCGCAACAACGGAAACAGCCATGCTTCCCGCGTCACGCGATTGCGCAGCGCCGGCTTCGCGTCCGCCACGAGCCGCGCGACGACGCGTGCGACGAGCTCGGGGCCGGGCGCTTTGTCCTCGAAGCCCTTCATCGTCTTCAGCGCTCGCTCGCGCCACGGGGAATAGACCGCGAGCCCGGTCGGATGCGGCGCGGCGTAAAGAGGCGTCCGAATCGCGCCCGGTTCGACCATCGCCACGCGGATCCCGAGCGGCTCGAGCTCGAGCCGGAGCGTCTCCGTATAGCCTTCGACGGCGAACTTGCTCGCGTTGTAGAAGCCCCAAAACGGCACCGGCACCATGCCCTCGAGCGAGCTCATGTTGATGATCTTGCCCGACCCGGCGGCGCGCATGCTCGGCAAGACCGCGTGGACCATGCGCACGATCCCGAAAAAATTGGTCTCGAACACGGCTCGCGCCTCTTCGAGCGAGGCGTCCTCGATCGCGCCGCTCAGCAAGTAGCCCGCATTGTTGACGAGCACGTCGATGCGCCCCGCACGCCGCATCACCTCGTCCACGCAGCTTGCCACCGAGTCACTCAACGTCACGTCGAGGGGCACGAGCTCGACGCCACTCGGTCGCTGGCCGGACGCCTTTCGCCCCGTGCCGAAGACGCGATAGCCCGCTCCTGCGAGCTCATCGGCGATGGCGGCGCCGATCCCGGAGGAGGCCCCAGTCACGAGAACTACGGTCGTTCGAGGGAGGACGGTGGTCACGCTCCATGAGTCGTGCGAGCTCCCGCGGCGTTACACTGACTCCACCGGCCGGGAGCTTCTCGGGGCCGCCGCTCGCCCTCGAACTGAGCTCGTTTCACCCCGTGCAGCCACCGAGAGAGGGGGTCGGACTTGGCGCGCCAACGGCGCACGGCCTAAAGAACGGAGCTGGTGCGGAAAAGGAGCCGGGAATCGCTACGAGTTCGGGCATCGCTCGCCGCCCTTGCAACGTTGGCCGGTACGAGCAGCGCCGCGGCACGGTCGGCGCACTTCGAGTGGACCGCGCCCCCCGAGTGCGCGAGCGTCGAGACACTCCGCGCGCGCGTCGAGGGCGTCCTCGGCGAGGATCTTTCCGAAGGCGATGCGTTCGACGCGAGCGCGAGTGTCACGCGCGATACCGGCGGGTCCTTCAC
>DATJXW010000108.1:0-8209 GCA_035499895.1 Polyangiaceae bacterium
TCTTCGGTTATCCGGGCGGAGCGATCATGCCGGCGTACGACGCGCTGCCCGGCTCGTCGATCCGCCACGTGCTCGTGCGGCACGAGCAGGGCGCGGCGCACATGGCGGACGGTTACGCGCGCGCGTCGGGACGCGTCGGCGTGTGCGTCGCCACGTCGGGGCCCGGCGCGACGAACCTCGTGACCGGCATCGCGAACG
This sequence comes from Polyangiaceae bacterium, assembly GCA_035499895.1. GTDB lineage: Bacteria > Myxococcota_A > Polyangia > Polyangiales > Polyangiaceae > PMG-095. The sequence continues at coordinate 199 of DATJXW010000108.1, forward strand.
CGTACATGGATTCGATTCCGATGGTGTGCATCACGGGGCAGGTCCCCTCGACGCTCATCGGCAGCGACGCGTTCCAGGAAACCGACTTCACCGGCGTCACCTTGCCCATCACCAAGCACAACTTCTTGGTGACGCGCGTGGAGGACATCATGCCTGCGATCAAGCAGGCGTTTTACATCGCGAGCTCGGGACGGCCCGGCCCGGTCGTGGTCGACATCACGAAGGACGCGCAAAACCAGAGCGCCGAATACCGTTACGATCCGTCGCCCGTGCGCCTGCCCGGCTACCGCCCCGAGCGCCAGCCCGTGCCGGAAGAGCTGAAAGAGGCGCAGGAGATGATCATGGCGGCGAAGCGCCCGATCATTTTCTGCGGTCACGGCGTGATCAAGGCGAACGCGACGAGCCTCCTGCTCGAGCTCGTGCACAAGACGGACATCCCGGTCGCGCTGACGTTGCTCGGCCTGGGCGGCTTCCCGGCGCAGCATCCGCGCTCGCTCGGCATGATGGGCATGCACGGGGAGGCCTGGGTCAACAAGGCGATTCAGGAAGCCGATCTCATCATCGCGCTCGGCATGCGCTTCGACGACCGCGTGACCGGCAACTTGAAGACGTACGCGCCGAACGCGAAGAAGATCCACGTCGAGCTCGACCCCGCCGAGATCAACAAGAACGTGAAGGTCGATCTGCCGCTGCTCGGCGACCTGCGCGAGATCCTGCGGCTGCTCGTGCCGCACCTCGGTCGCGTCGACTGCGCGGATTGGGTGCGGCACATCGAGGAGCTGAAGGGCGACAGCGCCGTGCGCGACGTGCAGGATCTGCCGGACAACGGCCGCCTGCTCGCCCCGCACGTGATCAACGACCTCTGGCGTTACACGGAGGGCAAGGCGCTCGTCGTGACGGACGTGGGCCAACACCAGATGTGGGAAGCCCAGTATTACAAGCACGATTATCCGCGAAAGCTCATCACCTCCGGCGGCGCCGGCACGATGGGTTTCGCGCTGCCCGCGGCGATGGGCGCGCGCCTCGCCTGTCCGAACGACGAAATCTGGGTCATCGCGGGCGACGGCGGCTTCCAGATGACGGCCGCGGAGCTCGCCACGTGCGCGCAGGAGAACATCAAGGTCAACGTCGCCATCATCAACAACGGGTTTTTGGGGATGGTGCGGCAGTGGCAGCAGTTCTTCTACGGCGGACGCTACGTGGCGACGCCGATCAAGAGCCCCGACTACGTGTTGCTCGCGCAGGCGCACGGCTTGAAGGGCATCTGCGTGAAGTCGCGCGCCGACGTCCGCGCGGCGGTCGAACAAGCGCGGAGCAACCCCGAGACGACCATCATCGACTTCCGCGTCGAGCAGGAAGACAGCGTGTACCCGATGGTGCCCGCCGGCGCCGACCTCGACGCCATGATCCGGCGCCCGAAGCCGGAGCTGAAATCCGCGCCGCACAACCCCATTTTCGAGACCGGAGACGACGAATGACCGCCCCGCTTGCCCCGACCCTGCGCACCTTCGTGGCTTACGTGGAGGACCAACCGGGCGTTCTCAACCGCATCGCCTCGCTCTTCCGCCGCCGGAATTTCAACATCGTGTCGCTCAACGTCGGCCGCACGCACGAGCCCGGCATTTCGCGCATGACGGTCGTGGTCGAAGCCGACGACGACAAGGCGCGCCGCATCGAGGCGAACCTCTACAAGCTCGTGAACGTCTTGAGCGTCGAGGACATCACGAAAGAGCCGAACATCGTGCGCGACCTCGCGCTCATCAAGGTGAAGGCGCCGCCGGAGAAGCGCACCGAAATCCTGCAGCTCTGTCAGGTGTTCCGCGCCCGCACGCTCGACGTCGGGGCGGACACGCTGGTCGTCGAAATCACCGGCACGCAGGACAAAATCGAGGGCTTGCTCACGATCCTCGAGCCGTTCGGCGTGCTCGAAATGGTCCAGAGCGGCACCGTGGCGATGACGCGCGGCGCCATCGGCAGCGCGGCGAAGAGCATCGCGCAGGACAAGCCGAAAGTCGCCGTCGTCGCATAGTTCGTTTGACGTTCGTTTCGAATCACCCTCAACAGGCATAGGCAAGAACGAGAACAAGTATGTCCCACCCAGTTACAGGCACCTCCGCTGACATCGTTCGGATCTTCGACACGACGCTGCGAGACGGCGAGCAATCGCCGGGCGCGACGCTTACGTCCGAAGAAAAGCTCGAAGTGGCGAGGGCGCTTTCACGACTCGGTGTGGACGTGATCGAGGCGGGCTTCCCTTGTGCGTCGCCCGACGATTTCGAAGCGGTGCGCGCCATCGCCGCGAGCGTCGGCGTGACGCCGGTCGAAGGCCGCGTCGTGACGGAGCCGCCCGTCATCTGCGGCCTCGCCCGCGCCGCCGAGAACGACATCAAGACGGCGTACGAGGCCGTTAAAGTCGCCAAGCACCCGCGCATCCACATCTTCCTCGCGACCTCGCCGATCCACCGCGAGCACAAGCTCAGGATGACGAAGGAGCAGGTCGTCGAGCGCATGGTGCGCATGGTCACCTACGCGAAGACGCTGTGCGACGACATCGAGTTCAGCCCCGAGGACGCGGGCCGCACCGAGCCCGAGTTTTTGTACGAAGTGCTCGAAGCGGCCATCAAGGCGGGCGCGACCACGTTGAACATCCCCGACACCGTCGGCTACACGATCCCCGAGGAGTTCGGCGCGCTCATCGCCGGCATCGTGAAGAACGTGAAGGGCATCGAGAAGGCGACGATTTCGGTGCACTGCCACAACGATCTCGGGCTCGCGACGGCGAACACGCTCGCCGGCATCAAGAACGGCGCGCGCCAGGCCGAGGTCACCATCAACGGCATCGGCGAGCGCGCGGGCAACACCGCGCTCGAAGAGGTCGTGATGGCGCTCCAGACGCGCGAACCCGTCTTCAAGCTCCGCACGAACATCGACACCACGCAGCTCACGCGCACGAGCAAGCTCGTCTCGGTGCGGACGGGCATGGTGGTGCAACCGAACAAAGCGGTCGTCGGCGCGAACGCGTTCGCCCACGAGTCCGGCATCCATCAGGACGGCATGCTGAAGAACGAAGCGACCTACGAGATCATGCGCCCCGAGACGGTCGGCGCCGGGCAGACGCTGCTCGTCCTCGGCAAACACTCGGGGCGGCACGCGTTCGCGGTGCGGCTGCGCGAGCTCGGCCACGCGCTCGAGGGCGAGGGCTTGGACGCGGCGTTCGCGCGCTTCAAGGTGCTCGCCGACAAGAAGAAGCGCATCACCGACGCCGACCTCGAGGCGCTCGCCGTGAGCGAGTTCGGGCGCGGCCGCGAGTACTTCTCGCTCGACGCGGTGCAGGTGACGTGCGGCTCGAACGGCATGCCGACGGCCACGGTGCGCCTGCGCTGCCCCGACGGCGAGATCCGCACGCACGCGGCGGTCGGCACCGGTCCGGTGCACGCCGTCTTCCGCGCCATCGACGACATCGTGCAAGCGCCGGCGGAGCTCCTCGAGTACTCGATCAACAACGTGACCGAGGGCATCGACGCGCTCGGTCACGCGAGCGTCCGCGTGCGCGGCGCGGGCGACGACGGGCGCGTGAACCCGCAGCACGGCTCGGGTCAATCGCCGATTCTCCACGGCCACGCCGCCGACACCGACGTGATCGTCGCGAGCACGAAGGCGTACCTCGCCGCGCTGAACCGCGTGCTCGCGAACATCAACGCGCAGGACCGCAGCGCGAGCAGCCCCGTCGCGGCCCCCGCGCCGCAAAAAGCGAGTTGAACGCAGAGAGCCATGACCGACGCCCCACTTAGCTCCGGCCCCGAGCTCGTCGAGATCTACGACACCACGCTGCGCGACGGCTCGCAGCGCGAAGGGATCTCGTACACGGCTTCCGACAAGCTGCGCATCGCGCAGAAGCTCGACGAGTTCGGGGTGAGCTTCATCGAAGGCGGCTGGCCCGGCTCGAACCCGAAGGACGTCGAGTTCTTCGAGCGCGCGAAGGACGTCGAGTGGAAGCACGCCGTGATCACCGCGTTCGGCTCGACGCGCCGCGCGAAGCTCGGCCCCGAGAGCGACCCGAACGTGCGCGCGCTCCTCGACGCGGGCACGGCGGCGTGCACCGTCGTCGGCAAGACGTGGACCTTGCACGTGACCGAGGTGCTGCGCACGACGCTCGAAGACAACTTGAAGATGATCGAAGAGAGCGTGCGCTACCTCGTGAGCGAGAAGCGCCGCGTGATCTACGACGCCGAGCACTTCTTCGACGGCTACGCGAGCGACGCGGGCTACGCGCTCGAGACGCTGCGGGCGGCGCTGCGCGGCGGCGCCGAGACGCTGGTTTTGTGCGAAACCAACGGCGGCCGGCTGCCGTGGTTCGTGGAAGAAACGACGCGGGCCGTCGTCGCGGCGCTCGGCGCCGAAACACGTATCGGCATCCACGCGCACGACGACTCCGGCTGCGGCGTCGCGAACTCGCTCGCGGCGGTGCGCGGCGGCGCGAAGCACGTACAAGGCACCGTCAACGGTTACGGCGAGCGCTGCGGCAACGCGAACCTCTCCGTCATCATCCCGAACCTCGAGCTCAAGCTCGGGCGGCGCTGTCTCGAGCCGGGACGGCTCCGCGACATCACCGAGGTCTCGCGCTTCGTCGCCGAGGTCGCGAACCTCGCGCCCGACACGCACATGGCGTACGTCGGCAAGAGCGCCTTCGCGCACAAGGGCGGCATTCACGTCGCGGCGATGCGCCGCAACACCGATTCGTACCAGCACGTCGACCCCGCGCTCGTCGGCAACGAGATGCGCGTCGTCGTGAGCGAGCTCTCCGGGCGTGGCAACGTGCTCTCGAAAGCGGAGGAGCTCGGCGTGAAGGTCGCCGCCGGACTCGACGTCGAGGCGCTCGACGAGATCAAGAAGGCCGAGGCGCGCGGCGTCTCGTACGAGGGCGCCGAGGCTTCCGTCGCCCTGCTCCTCGCGCGCAAGGCCGCCGACTATCAGCCGCTTTTCGTGGTGCAAGACTACGAGACGCGCGTCGGGCGGCGCGGCGGCGGGGAGACTTACGCGGAGGCGACGGTGAAGCTCCGCGTGGGCACGCACCTCTTCCACACGGCGGCCGAGGGCAACGGCCCGGTGAGCGCGCTCGACGCCGCGCTCAGAAAAGCGCTCACGCCCGTGTACCCCGCGCTCGCGAGCATTCACCTCGCGGATTACAAAGTGCGCATCCTCGACGGCAAGGACGGCACCGAAGCGACCACGCGCGTGCTCATCGACAGCCAGTACGAGCAGGAGACGTACAGCACGGTCGGAGCCTCGCCGAACATCATCTTGGCGTCGCTCGAGGCGCTGGTCGACGCGGTCGAGTACGGCTTGCGCCAGCACGGCGCGCGCCTCGCCGACGCCGAGCTCGCTCGGTCCGACCGACCGAGCGAGCGTCCGGCGGCGCGCGCGCCGTAGCGAAGCGGCTACTTCTCGATCACGACCTCGAGGTATTCGCCGGGAACCACGAACGAGCTCGTGCGGCGCGAATACTTCGCTCCGAGCTCGGTGATGTCCGCGCTGAGCCGCGCCTGCCCGTCGGCGTCGAGCATGCGGTAGGCGACGTAGGTCGGCCCGTAAAACCGGCGGAACACGTCGATGAAGTGCGCCGCCGACTCGTAGCGGAAGACAAACTCCTTGCGCGTCGCGCGCACCGAGCGCGTGCCGCGAAACAGGTCCTCGAGGCGCGCCTGCGTGCCCCAGTAGATGGGCGACGCGATGCCGGGCGCCGGCGGCACGTACTTGCCGACCGTCTTCAGCAGGCCTCCGATGAAGCCCTCGGGCGTCCAGTTCGCGAGGCCGATCTTGCCGCCCGGCTTCACGATCCGCGCGATCTCGCTGGCGGCGCGTTCCTGGTCCGGAGCGAACATGATCCCGAAGGTCGACAGGGCCGCGTCGAAGGTGCCGCTCTGGAACGGCAGGCGTTCGGCGTCGCCCTCGACCGTGCTGAGCTCGAGACCGTCGGCGCGCGCGCGTTCGCTCGCACGGCGCAGGAGCTCGGGCACGTAGTCGAGCGCGGTCACGCGAGCGAAGCGCCGAGCGGCCGCGAGCGACGCGTTGCCGTTGCCGGCCGCGACGTCGAGCACGAGCGAGCCGGCTTCGACATCGAGCGCCTCGCACAGCGCCTCACCGACGATCTGGAGCGTCGAGCCGATCACCGCGAAGTCGCCGGAAGCCCACATGGCTTGCTGGCGCGTCTTGACGGCCGTGAAGTCGACGCTTGCGGCCTGCCCGATCGAAATCTGCGAAATCTGAGTCATGTCCACACTCCTCACCCGACGCCGGAACGGCGGCGTCACTCTCGTAACTAAGGACGGGCGCCGGGAGGGAGAATGACCGTTTGACGGTTCCGCTTGACCGATCAACCGGAGCCCTCGGACCGCGTCGCCACGGTCCGCTTCGAGGAGGGGCGCGCGCTCAGTTACAATTCTGGGCTTCGCACACGCCGTTCGGATTGCAGGTTTGGCCGGCCGTCGTGCAGTCGCGATCGTTCGCGCACGTTTGAGCACAAAAGTCGCCGAAAAGCTGGCAACCCGCGCTCGCCGAGCACGCGAGACAGACGTGCGCGGCGGTGCGCCCCGCGGGGCACGCGTGCAAGCGCGGAAGCCCTTCGCAGCCGTCGAGGCACTCCTCGAGCGTCGAGAAGCGGTTGCCGTTACCGTCGCAGCCGCCGTAAACCTTCGGCTGGCACCGTCCATCGACGAACGCGAAGACCTGGAACGAACCGGTGCACGTGCCCGGGTCCCACGCATCTTGGCAGCCGGGGAGCTCCGCTGGGATCGCACAGCTGCCGTGCGTCAGATCACACGTGCTCGGATAAGCGCATTGGACGCTGTCCGCGCAGCCGCAGCGATCCATCGGCACGCACGGTGAGACGCAGGCGTCGTCGAGGGCGGGCGTGTAGCCGACCGGGCAGTCCGGGAGTGTTTGGCCGGGACAGCCGGAGAAATCGGCGCAGCCGACCGAGAGCGGGACACAGCGTGATTCCGCGCAGTCGAACCCATGCGGACAATCGCTCGCGCTGCCGCACGAGGGTGTGTCGTCGCCGATGCAGCGACGCTCGCCGCTCGTCGGATCGGGCAGGCACGTGAGGCCCGCGGGGCAGTCACTCGAGTCGGCGCACGCCGGGCTCGGCACCGGTGACTCGCAGTAACCGTTGCAAGCCCGGCCGGACGTGCACGCCTGATTGCCCACTTCGACGCAGAGCTCGTCGGCGGTGCAGCCGTAACCGGACGTGCTGTTGCACGTCGGGACGTAACCGGGTCCGCCCGCCGAGCCCGCGGAGTTCCGTCCACCCGTGTTGCCCGTATTGCCGACACCGCCGTTCGAGCTGCCCGCGGAGCCGCTGAAACCGCTCGCCCCGGCGACGGTCCCGACCGTGCCGCCGTAGCCGGGACCCGTACCGCCCAGAGGGCCACCCGCGCTCCCCGCGGAACCACTCGAGCCCGCGAACCCGGGGTTCGACCCGCCGAGCCCGGTGCCAATCGAGGTCCCTCCGACTTCGTCGCCGAGCGTCCCGCCCGCGCCGGACGAGCCCCCGCTCGTCGAGCCCGCGAGCGGCAAGCTGCTCGGAGAGCCGTGCGGAGCTCCCCCGCCCTTACCCGCCGTGCTCGACACCGAAGTTTTGCCCGCCGAGGCCGCCTTGCCCGCGGTCGGAGGCGCGCCACCCGCCGACGGTCCGACGCCCTCCTCACCTCCGGTGGCGACGCCCGGATCGTTCAACACCTGCGTTTCGCTCGAACACCCGACGAAGAGCAACGTGACGAGGCCGGCGAGGGTGAGCGGGGCGCGAGAGACGGCTTTACGGAGCGACACGACGAAACCCTCCTCCACACTATGTCGCGGACCCTAGCGGTCGATCCCTTCGAGACTCGGCCACACGGTCCCCCCATTTTGCACCAGCGCCCGCAGCCGCGCCGCATGGGCGTCGTTCGGGTGAGCGGCAAGGTAGCTCCGGGCCAAACCGACGGCGCGCTCGTGCTCGCCGCGCCGCACGAGC
>DATJXW010000109.1:0-22248 GCA_035499895.1 Polyangiaceae bacterium
CGGTGATTGGCAGTCCGAGGTCAAGGTGCAGCCCTTGGCGAGGCCTGCTGCCTGCAGCTGCTCCTTCGTGGTGTCGCCGCAAGCCCAAACGCCGAGTCCGGCGGCAAAGATGGTGGTGAAAGCCCAATAAAAAGCGCGTCGCGGAGCCCTAGCCATGACAAGCAGGGCCTAACAGAGCCGCATCTCCGCAGCAAGTCGCACGCGACCGCGACCCGACAAAACCCTACGGTGCGTTCCGCACGATTGATTCAAAAAGGATTTTGTTCGGAGAGCCCATGCTCGGCGGCGCGCGTCTTCAGCTTCGCTTTCTCCGTCTTCGGCGCTGAATTCGTCGCCGCCGTCGCGGACGCGCTCGGCGCGGCGGAAGCAGTCGCGGTGGCGGTCGGCAAGAGCGTCGGTTCCACCACGGGTGCAGCGGTGACCGGCACGACGCTCGGCGCGGCGGCGTGCGCTCCGTTACTCGACGGCGCTTCGCCCGTCGGATCGGTCGCGTGACCCGAACCGCGAGCGAGCAACGCCGCGCCGATGCCGGCAAGCGCGAGCACGCCGAGCGCGGCCCCGACGAAACCGGAGCTCTTGCGTTTCGTCTCGGCCTCCGGCCGCGTGTGCGAGAGCGGCGCGTCCGTCATCGCGGGCGACGTGCCCGGGCCCCCGCCGCTCGTCGCCGCGGGCGCCGCCGCGGGGCTTCTCGCGGCGGCAATGGCGCCCGGAGCCGGCATCTGCACCGGGATGGTGCCCGCGAACGGCAACGTCATCGGCGCCTCGGCGCCGGCGCGGCGACGCAAGGTCTCGAGCGCCGCCTTGAGGTCGTTCACGCTTTTGTAGCGTTGCGAGCGATCCGCCACCATCGCGCGCGCGATGATCGCGTCGCACTGCGCTTCGAGGCCGGGCCGGCGCACGCTCACCGGTTCGTAGCGGCCCTCGGCGATCAGAATCGCGAGGTGCGGCAGCGTCTCGGCGACGAACGGCTTCGACCCGCACAGGCACTCGTAAAGGACGACGCCGAGCGCGTACACGTCCGCTTGTGCGTCGAGGTTCTTCTCGCCGCGCGCTTGCTCGGGCGGCATGTAATACGGCGTTCCCATCGTCGCGCCGTCGACCGTCATGTTCGACGCGCCCGTGCGCTCGGGGTCAAACTTCGAGATCCCGAAGTCGAGGATCTTCACGAACGGCTTGTCGCGGCCCACCAAGAACAGGTTTTCCGGCTTGAGATCGCGGTGGATGATGCCGGCCGCGTGCGCGGCGTCGATGCCCTCGCAGGCTTGAATCAGGAGGTCGCACGTCTCGGCCACGCCGAGCGAGCCGCGCTCGCTGATGTAGTCGGCGAGCGTCTGCCCCTCGAGGAGCTCCATGATGATGTAGGGCTCGCCGCTTTCGAGCACTCCGGCGTCGAATGTTTCGACGACGTGCGGGTTGCCGATGCGCCCGGCGGCCGACGCTTCCCGCAAAAAGCGGGTCACGATGGCCGGAATGGCCGCCATCTCCTCGCTCAGGAGCTTGAGCGCCCGGCGGTGCTTGGTGATGGTGTGCTCGACCTCGTAGACCGAGCCCATGCCGCCGGCGCCGATGCGCCGGATGACCTTGAACTTGCCGCCGAGGACGCTGCCGAGGTCGATCGACGCCATCCAGTCTTCTTTGGTACCACAGCGCCGCGCGTCGGGCGACGGACCGGCCGTCTGGAGCTTTTTTTCGCCGCGATGCGCCGCCAAATCGTCCGTCGTGGCGCCCGCCGCCATGCGTGCTCGTCGGCGCTCGTCTCGGGCACGGCGGCGCGGCGCGAATGCGCTCGAGGGTGAGCGCCGTGCTCGTCGTCGCCGTGCCCGGCGCCCGCGCGTCTTCGGCGTCCACTCAATGATGCGCACGTCGACGCGGGTGATCTCGTTCGGACGTTTTCTGACGGGCACCTTCGCGCACACCGCTCGTTCACTCGATGTTACCCACGCGCTCGGCGTGTTCGTCGCCAGGAAAAATCCGGTGTGTCTGCGCAGTGACCTGAGCTTCGCGACGCGTCGGACGCACGAGCCCACGAGCGCGCGCACGCCGCCGTTTCCCCGCGTTTCGCGAAACGTGTCGCGATTCGACGCCGCGCGTCTCGGTGCGAGACGGCGACGCGGCGCGTTGCGTTGTGCGTGACGACTTTGGCGCACGAACAACTACATCGCAGAGTGCCCTGCTCTCGTGTGAACATGAGAGCGGGAGTCGAGACCTGCCGGGAATGTTCGCCGTTTTCGAGCGCGCGTCGCGCTCGCGTGTCGTGAGCGCGATTGTCGGGCTCGTGCTCACCGAGCTTGCGCCGAGCGAGCCGCGCTGGCCTGCGCCGCGCACGGCTGCGTCGGACCTTCACGCTTCCGTGTTCGCTTATCGCCCGCCGCGCGCGGCCACGCCGCCCTCCACGTTCGAGGACGAGCTCGTGAAGAAGCAGCCGCTCTGCGTCGCGTCGAGCGTGCGCTCCGCCGGCACCCTCGGTGCGACCGTGCTCTATCGCTATCGCCGCGACGGTGACGCGCTCTACGTCGGCTACTTCGTCTACTTCTCGACCGAGCGGCCCTGGGGCGACAACGCGCTCACGCGCAGGGTCGTGCCCGCCCTCGCGATCGACGCGTTTTACAGTCATTTTCTCTTCGTGCTGCCGGGCGCTCAGCGCGTCCTCTACGGTCCGGGTGACATCGAGGGCGCGCTCGTCCGCTATCGCATCGAGGGCGAACGGCTCGTGCCCGAAGCCGCGCTCGCCGACGACGAGGGGCATCACCGCGTGCGGCTCCGCGGCGACGAGCTAGAGACCGCGGACGGTCACGTCGTCTTGCTCACCGAGACGTGGAGCCACCAGCTCGGCGCCCACGACGCCGTGCGCCGCGCGCACGACGTGACGTGCTTCGACGGCGCGCGGCTCGAACCGCTGTCGGCCGACGTCGCCGAGGCGTTCCGTCTCGGCAGTGAGAGCGCTCCGCACCGCGCGAAGCCCGCCTGGCAAAACGTGATCGACTGAGCGCCGCGCCGTCATCGCCGCGTCAGCGGCAGGCGCCCTGGTCGTTGCTCGCGCTGCACTGGACGTGACCGGCGCAGCTGTTTTGGCCGTTGCAGCGCACTTCGCAGGTGGAGGCGCTGCAGTCGACGTCGTTTTTGCACGAGCCCTGGCCGTTGCAGAGCACGTGGACCTGCGGCGCGTGTCCGTCGACCGTGCCGGCGCACGACTGAGGGCCGTTGCAGTTCACCGTGACGCTGTCCCCGGAGCCGCCCTGGACGCCGTTCGAGCACGAGCTCTGACCGTCGCAGTCGACCTGACAAGCGTTTTTGCCGGCGCAGGTCACGCCGCCCTGGCACGAATTCTCTCCGCTGCACACGACGGTGCACGCGTGCGTGCCGTCCGTGCATTCGACGCCGCCCTTGCACGCGCCGTCGCCGCAAGTGACCTCGCAATCGAAGCCGTCCTCGCACACGACCTTGCCGTCACAGGAGCCCTGCTCGCTGCAGTCGAACGTGCACTTGCCGTTCACGCAGTTGCTCGGCGCGCCGCCGTTCTCCCCGCCGCTCTCGCTGCCGGAGGCGCCCGCGCTCGTCTCGCCGCCCGCGCCGGCGTTGCCCGGCTCGCCGCTCTGGCCGCCTTGCGCTTGGTTGCCCGCGCCCGCGTTCGTTTGACCGGCCTCGCCGACGGCGCTCGAGCCCGATTTGCCGCCGCCGCTCGTTTCGCTCTTGCCGGCCGAGCCCGCGACGACTTCGTTCCCGGCGTGACCCGCCGCCGCACCCGCCTGGCCGGCGCCGCCCTTCTTGCTCGACTCGTCGTCGTCGCCGCCGCAGGCGGTCGACACGGCGGCGACGGTGAACAAGACGAACGAGGTTTGGAACAGACGGGTACGCAGTGCTCGCGGGGTCATGGCGCGCGGCACCTTCACACGCTTTCGCGCGCCCGTGCAACCCCGCGGAGTGTCGTGATTCGTCGTGCGCCGTCTGCTTGAAAAATGACGGCGACGATGCACGTGCGGCCGTGAATCTCACGCCCCGAGCAATGGGTCGCTCATGCTGTCCTTGCCGTTCTCGACGTGGCCGGCGAGGTGTCGCTCGAAGCCCGCGTCGCCGTCGACGGTGACGAGCAGATCGTACCAGCCGTGCGAGCCGTCGAGCGCCCAGTGCCAGAACCACGAGCGCTTCGGCGCCACGACCTCGGTCACGCCGTGTTTCCCGTACGCGTCGACGATCCAAACCTTGGCCGTCTTGCTCGAGACGTTTTGGATCTCGAGCGTGATGCCGCCGTCCGAGTCGCACACGGTGCTCACCTCGAGGTTCGTGTCGCTCGGGTGCGCCACGCTGCCCTTGAACGAGCGATAAAAGCCGTTCGGGCCGTAAACCGAGAGGTCGTACGCCGTCTGGCCGTTCGCCTTGAGCGTCCACACGTCCGAGAGACGGTCCTTCGCGCCGACCGTGTAGCTCCACGGGCCGCTCACGCCGTCGCCCGAGCGGACCTGGAAGACGGCCGCGGATTGGCCGCCGTTCTCGAAGCGGAGCGCGAGCGTGCCCTTGTTCGCGTCGGCGTCGCCCGTGACGCTCGGATCGTAGGGCACCGCGCGCGCGGGGCGCTGGCCGGGCTCCTGCTTCGGCAGTGACTGCTGCGCCGGCACGTCGGGCACGTAGTCCGGATGCCGATCGTCGTCGGTCGGCGCGAAGGCGTCCGTGTTCGGCAGCGCCACCACGTCGGCGTTCGGCTTCCTGAAATCGAAGCACGACGTGAGATCGCCCGTGACCGCGCGCCGCCAGGGCGTGATGTTCGTCTCGAACAAGTCCTTGTCGTGCTCGGCGCCGAAGCGCCGCTCGAGGAACTGGATGAGCGAGGTGTGGTCGAAGACCTCGGAGTTCACCCAGCCGCCCTTGCTCCAGGGCGAAATCGCGATCATCGGCACGCGGAAGCCGAGCCCGTACGGGCCCGCCGCGTAGTTATTGCCGTTGCCGGGATAGATCTCGTTCACGGTCGAGACGGTGGAGAGCCCTTCGGCGCGCGAAGCCGGTGGCGTCGGCGGCACCATGTGATCGAAGAAGCCGTCGTTCTCGTCGAACATCAGGAAAAAGACGGTTTTGCTCCAGACTTCCGGGTGGTCCGTGAGCGCGTCGAGCATCTGCGAGATGTACCAAGAGCCGTAATTCGACGGCCAATTGCCGTGCTCGCTGTACGCCTCCGGCGCGACGATCCACGACACCTGCGGGAGGTTGCCGCTCGCGATGTCGGCGCGGAATTGCTCGAAGAGCGTGCCGCTCTGCGCGATGTTCGTCGCGCTCCGGCCGCCGACGAAGAGCGGGCTCCCGGGCGCGGCGTTCTGATACTGATGGAAGTAAAGGAGCGAGTTGTCGCCGTAGTTGCCGATGTACGCGTCGTCGCCCCAACCCCAAAAGTGATCGGCGTCGAGCCCCGCGCCCGCGTCCTGATACACCTTCCACGAGATGCCGGCGCGCACGAGCCGCTCGGGGTACGTGCTCCAGTCGTAACCGGCCTCGGCGTTGTCGACCACGGGCCCGCCGTTCTTGCCGTCGTTGCCGACCCAGCCGGTCCACATGTGATAGCGGTTCGGGTCCGTCGGGCCGAGGAGCGAGCAGTGGTACGCGTCGCACACGGTGAAGGCGTCCGCGAGCGCGTAGTAGAAGGGGATGTCCTCGCGCTCGAGGTGCGCCATCGTCGAGCGGCTCTTCGCCGCGATCCATTGGTCGTATTTGCCGTGGTTATAGGCTTGATGCTGGTCGGGCCAGCCGTGCGGCAAATCCACGAGGAACTGCGCGCCGAGGTTCGCGGCGTCCGGGTGGAACGGCAGCACGCGGTCCGTGCCGTCGGGCTGGTTCCAGACGGGCTCGCCGTTCGGGAGTCGCACGGCGCGCGGGTCGCCGAAGCCGCGCACGCCGCGCAGCGTGCCGAAGTAATGATCGAAGGAGCGGTTCTCCTGCATCAAGAAAACGACGTGCTCGACGTCCGCGATGGTCCCCGTCCGGTAGTGCGCGGGAACGGCGAGCGCACGCTTGATGCTGGCGGGAAATGCGGCGGCGAGCGTACCCGCGCCTAGCGCTTGCAAGAACTTGCGACGATCGTGAGCCATGGAAAACCTCCCACGCCGTCCACGTGGACGCGCGTCATCTGCGACGCGCGCGACGCTACTCCCCCACGTCTAGCGAACGGCTGACGGCTCGGTCGCAATCGAGCAACGTGATGGTGCGCGGTCGCGTCCCACTCGGTTACGAGAGCGAGGCGACGGGGCCGCGCCGGTGATCACGTGGGCGGCGCGCTCATCACCTGACGCACCTCGATCGGGATGAAGAGCGGCTTGCCGCCCGGCCCCGGCGCGAGCGAGGCGCGCGCCGCGATGGCGTACGCGTCCTCGGCGCTCGTCACCTCGACGAGCCAGAACCCGGCCAAAAACTCCTTCGCCTCGGCGAACGGCCCGTCGGTCACCTCGGGCTTCCCGTCGGGCTTCGCGCGCACGATGCGCGCCTCGGACGGCATGGCCAGCCCTTCGGCGCCGACGAGCGCGCCTTCCTTCCGAAGCGCGACGTTCAGGTTCTTCATGAACTCGATGTGGGCCTTCAGCTCCTCGGGCGCCCACTTCATGACGCTCCAGTCCCCCGTTCCACGCGGTGCATTCATCATCAACATGAACTTCATGACGGCTGACTCCTACGGTCGACCCCGGATTCAGGGCGTTCACGAGGGACGTCGGAGACGATGCGCCGTTCTCGACACCGCGCGGCCGATTTTTTTTTCGACCGGCCCAAAGCCTCGGCCGGGCCGGTCGCTTCACGCTCGGGACACTCAGCCCTTCGTGTGACAGTTCGTGCAGCCGAACCCTTCCTTGGTGGCCGGCGTCCACTCGGGCTCGTTCAGGAGCTTCGCCATCTCGGGCTTGACCTGTTTGGCCATGAACTCGGCCATTTTCGGGTTCTTCCCCGCCCACTCCTTGAACTTCGCCATGTCGGACGGGATCTTCGGGAGCTCCGGGTTCGGCATTGCGAACGAGCCGCTGAGCGCCGCGCTGCCGTGGCAGGTCGTGCACTTCATGTCGGAGTATTTGGCGTCGAAGGCGGTGAAGAGCTCCTTCATCTTCGGCATCACCACCGTCTTCATGTATTTGCCGCGGGCGGCCTTGTCCATCTTCTCCCAGTCGATCGGACCGGCTTCCGGCGCAGCTTCCGGTGCCGCCGAGGCCGCTGCCGCGGAGGCGCTCGCCGAAGGGGCCGCTTCGGGCGCCGGGGCGGCGGACGCAGCCGGCTGCGGTGGCGTCTCCGCGGCGGGCTGATTGCTCGCGCACGACAGCGTGCCGACGAGAAGCCACGGAGCGACGAACAGCGCCGAGTGACCGAACGACCGTGAGCGGAGCAAGGCATGACCGAACGAGAACTGAAATTTCATCGGCGGCATGTGTAGAGCCCGCGTCTCGCTGCGCAAGGGCCGCGGCCGGGCGGACCTCGCAGCGAATCGCCCTAGGCGTGGCGATTTGTCCCGCCGCCCGTGGGGACTTTACGCACCGCGCTCGAGCCGGTTTGAACGAAATGGCTCGGAAATGGGGCTCTTTCGCTACGGGTACGGCGGTTGCTTGGGCGACACCACGGCCCTTCGCCGTGAAAGAAAGAGCGAACCGCGCGTGACGGACTCACAGCCCGAGAGCGAGCAACGACCGCCGTTGGGGAAGGATCGATTCAGGATCGTCGGCATCGGCGCGTCGGCCGGTGGACTCGAATCGCTCGAGCAGTTCTTCGGCGCCATGCCCGCGGACACGGGCATGGCGTTCGTGGTCGTGCAGCACCTGTCGCCCGACTTCAAGACGCTGATGGCGGAGCTCCTCGCGCGCTATTCGGACATGGAGATATCGCTCGCGGTCGACGGCGAGGAGGTCGAGCCGAATCACGTGTATCTCTTGCCGCCCGGCAAGGAACTCGTGATCGAGTGCGGCAAGCTCCTCTTGTCGCTGAAAGAGCCGCGCGCCCTGCCGCAGCCGATCGACGTGTTCTTTCGGTCGCTCGCGGCCGACGCGGGGTCGCGCGCCGTGGCGGTCGTGCTCTCGGGCAGCGGCAGCGACGGCTCGCACGGCATCACCGCGGTCAAGGGCGCCGGCGGCACGGTCCTCGCCGAAAGCCCGGATACCGCGCACTTCGACGGCATGCCGTCGAGCGCCGCCGCGACGGGCGTGGTCGACTTCGTCGGCGCCCCGCACGAGCTCGCGGCTCATCTCTGCGGTGCCGCGATCGTGCCGCGGGCGCCGCTCGACGACGGCGGCCCGCGTACGCTCGAGCCGAACGACCCGCTCGCGCAGGTGCTCGGCTTGCTCGACCAGCAGTTCGGCATCGACTTCTCGCGTTACAAGGTGACGACGGTGGGGCGCCGGCTCGAGCGGCGCGTCGGGCTCAAAGGGTTGCCCGACATGGCCGCCTACCTCGAAGAGCTGCGCTCGAACCCCGCGGAGCAGGGCGCGCTCTACCAGGACCTGCTGATCGGCGTCACGCGCTTCTTCCGCGATCCGGAAGCGTTCTCCATCATCGAACAGAGCGTCATTCCCGAGATCCTCTCGAAGGTGCCGGTCTCGGAGCAAATCCGCGTCTGGGTCGCGGGCTGCGCGACCGGCGAGGAGGCGTATTCGATCGCGCTCCTGTTCCACGAGCAGATGGTGAAGAGCGGCCGGCCAGTGAACTTGAAGGTCCTCGCGACGGACATGCACCGCATGTCGCTCGACGCGGCCGCGACGGGCATTTACGGCCGCGATCAGCTGACGCACGTCGATCCCGATCGGCGCGACCGCTACTTCGTCGAGACGAGCGCGGGCTATCAGGTGTCGCCCGACTTGCGGCAGCTCGTCGTGTTCGCGCCCCACAACGTGATGAAGGACGCGCCGTTCACGCGCATGCACCTCATCACCTGCCGCAACCTCTTGATCTACCTCCGCCCCGACGTGCAGCGGAGCGTGCTCTCGCTCTTTCACTTCGGCCTCGCGTCGGGCGGCATTTTGGTGCTCGGCGCGAGCGAGTCGATCGGCCCGCTCAGCAACGAGTTTACGACGCTGAACGAGCGCTGGAAGGTGTTTCGCAAGCGCCGCGACATCCGCCTCGTCGAACCGCTGAACCTGCAACCGGGACGGGTGAAGCCGATCGATCGTTCCGCGCCGCTCGACGGCGGGCGTCCCCATCGCGTCGATCCGCAGCTCCTCCAGAGCTACGACCACTTGCTCGATCGCTTCATGCCGGCCGCGTTCTTGGTCGACGAGGGCGCGCGGCTGCTCGACAGCTTCGCCGGCGCCGAGCGCTTCTTGCGACCGAAGGGCCGCCGCCCCTCGGCCAATCTGCTCGAGATGCTCGACGGAGATTTGAAGACCGTCATCGCCGGAACGCTCCCGCGCGTCATTCGCGAGCGCGGCGCGCTCGTGTGTCCGAACGTCACGCTGAACGACGGAGGCGTGGTTCGCGACTTTCAGGTGCGGATCGAGCTCGTCCTCCAGCCGCGCACGGATCAGAGCCACGTGCTCATCGTGCTCGAGCCGGTGCCGACGGCGAACGCCGCGGTCGTCGCGAGCGCGCCCGCCCTCACGCCGAGCGCCCCGAAGCCGAGCGTGGACGCGACCGAGCCTCAGGAAGACGTGCCCGGGCCGGGCGGTCAGGTGAGCATCGCCCAGGCGTCGAACGCGCGCATGGAGTCGCTCGAGGGCGACCTCTCCTACGCGCGCGAAATCCTGCAGTCGACGGTCGAGGAGCTCGAGACCAGCAACGAGGAGCTCCAGGCGACGAACGAGGAGCTCGTGGCCTCGAACGAAGAGCTCCAGAGCACGAACGAAGAGCTCCACTCCGTGAACGAGGAGCTTTACACCGTCAACGCCGAGTACCAGACGAAGATCGAGGAGCTCCAACAGGCGAACGCGGACGTCGCGCACCTGCTCGAGGGCACCGAAGTCGGCACCATCTTCCTCGACCGTGACTTGAGGATTCGCCGCTACACCGAGCGCATCGGGCGCGTGTTCCGCCTGCAGGACCGCGACGTGGGACGCGAGATTCGGGATTTTTCTCACACGCTCCAGCGCCCCACGCTGATTTCCGACATCGAGCGCGCGCTCGCCGAGGGCGTCACGACCGAAGACGAGGTGCGGGACGCCAACGGCACGCCGCACTTCTTGCGCATCCTGCCGTACCGCACGGGTCGCGGGCGTTCGGCGGACCCGGCGAACGACGCCGCGCGGCCGATCACCGGCGTCGTGCTCACGATCACGGACATCTCCGCGCTCAAGGCCGCGCAGGGGGAGATCGCGAAGCGCCAGGACCAAATCCAGCAGCTGCTCGAATCGACGGCCGAGGCCATCTACGGCGTCGATACCGAAGGCGCCTGCACCTTCTGCAACCCCGCGTGCGTGCGGCTGCTCGGCTACCGCAGCCAAAACGACCTCATCGGTCGCGACATCCACGAGCTCGTTCATCGGCCCGCCGCCGGCGCGCAGCTCGTCCACGAGTGCGGGCTCCGCAGCGCGTTCAAGGGCGGCGGCCCGACGCACTCGAGTGAAGAGGTGTTCTTTCGCGCGGACGGTACGAGCTTTCCGGCCGAGTATTGGAGCCACCCGGTCGAGCGCGACGGCAAGCTCGCCGGCGCGGTCGTCACCTTCCTCGACATCACGGAGCGACGCCACGCCGAAGAAGAGGTGCGCGGCGCGGCCCGCCGGCGCGAGCGCTTCCTCGCGCTGCTCTCGCACGAGCTCAGGAATCCCCTCGCGGCCGTGTTGAACGCCGTTCGGCTCGTGAGCAACGGAGGCGGCGCGGCGGAGACGCAGGAGAAGGCGCGCCACGTCATCGAGCGCCAGGGTCACCACATGGCGCGGCTGCTCGACGATCTGCTCGACGTGTCGCGCATCACGAGCGGCAAGTTCGAGCTCCGCAAGGAGCAGGTGAGCCTCGACGACTCCGTCAAGGCCGCGATCGAGGCGCTCGAGCCGCTCATCCGCGAGAACGGACTCACGCTCGTCACCTCGCTGCCCGAAACGCCGATCGTCGTCGACGGCGACGGCGCGCGCCTGCAGCAGGTCGCGGCGAACCTGCTCTCGAACGCGGCCCGGCACTCGCCGCCCGGCTCGTGCATCGAGCTCACGCTCACGCGCGAGAACGACGAGGCGGTGCTCGTCGTGCGCGACCACGGCACCGGCATCGAGGCGAGTCTCTTGCCGAAAATCTTCGAACTCTTCGTGCAGTCGGAGCAGGCGTCGCGCCAGTCGAACGGCGGTCTCGGCATCGGCCTCGCGCTCGTGCGGCGCATCATCGATCTGCACGAAGGCACCGTCCGCGCGAAGAGCGACGGCCGCGGCAAGGGGAGCGAGTTCGTGGTGCGGATCCCGCTCTCGACGGCGCGCGGCAGCGAGTCGAGCCGGGCGCCCGTGGGCACCGACGAAGCGTGTCGCATCGTGCTCGTCGAGGATCAGGACGACGCGCGCGAGATGATGCGCGCCTTGCTCGAGCTCCGCGGACACGTCGTCATCGACGTGGGCGACGCGCGGCGCGCCATCGAAACGATCCGCCGCGAGCGTCCCGACGCGGCCGTCGTGGACATCGGCTTGCCGGAGCTCAGCGGCTACGACGTGGCGCGCGCGGTCCGCAACAGCGCCGGCTGCGACCAGATGTTGCTCATCGCGCTCACCGGCTACGGCTCTCAATCGGACGTGCGTGCGGCCGAAGAAGCGGGGTTCGACGCGCACCTCACGAAGCCGGCCGAGCCCGAGCGCCTGTTCCGGCTGCTCGCGAATCGTTCGGCGGCGACGCGCCGCCGCTCGGGAGCTTGGTCCGAGGTCGAGAGTCGCGACAACTGACGCCCGCGAGCGCGCTGCGTTGGGCTAAGACGAGCGACCGCTGCCGCTCGCGCCGCGCATCACGCGCTCGTCCAGGGCGACGACGAGGTCCCGGACGCTCACGGGCTTGACGAAGTGGCAATCGAAGCCGGCCGCGGCGGCCCGCGTTCGATCCTGCTGCCCGCCGTAGCCGGTGGCCGCGATGAGCGTCGGCTGCGCGCCGTGTTCGCTGCGCAGGGCACGAGCGAGTTCGTAGCCGTCGACCTCGGGCAAGCCCACGTCGAGTACGGCGGCGTGCGGTCCGAATCGGCGCCACAGCTCGAGCGCGGCGCGGGCGTCGAAGGCCACCGCCGTGCGAAAGCCCGCGTCCTCGAGCGCCTCGGACAAGAGCTCGGCGACGTCGGTGTTGTCGTCGACCACGAGCACGCGCACGGCTTGCCGCGTCGTCGTCGCGAGGGGCGCCGCGCTCTCCGGCTCGGCTTCCACCGCCGCGGCGAGCGGCAGCTCGACCCGGAACGCCGAGCCTCGTCCGGGACCCTCGCTCTCCGCCGTGACGCTCCCGCCGTGGCGGATCACCAAATCTCGAACGATGGCGAGTCCGAGGCCGAGTCCGCCGCGCCGCCGATCGCTCTCGGCGTCGGCCTGCACGAACGGCTCGAAAATACGTCCGAGGGCCTCGGCGGCGATGCCGCGGCCGTTGTCGCGCACGGTCACGACGACGCGTTCCGCGCAAGGCGCGACGAGCACCTGGATTCTGCCGCCGGCAGCGGTGAACTTCGCGGAGTTGTTGAGCAGGTTGCCGAAGATCTGCGCGAGCCGTACCGAATCGCCGCGCAGCCAGACGTTGCCGCCGCTGCCGACCTCGAGCGTATGACCGAAGCGCTGGATGGACGGCATCACGAGATCGGAGGCTCGCTCGAGGACGGAGGCGAGCGAAACCGGCTCGCTCTTGAGCTCGAACTGGCCGCGCGTGACGCGCGAAATGTCGAGCAAGTCGTCGACCAGGCGAGCCAGGTGGCGCGTGTTGCGCTCGATGACCTGGCGCTCGCGCTCGGCCTCCGGTCGCCGCGTCAAGAGCTCCACGGCCGTGAGGATCGGCGCGAGTGGATTTCTGAGCTCGTGACCGAGCACCGCGAGAAACTCGTCCTTGCGATGCGCCGCCTCGAGCACGTTGGCGGTTTCGAGCGTGACGCCGACGAGGTTTGCCGCGCTGCGCACGAGGACGCGATCGGTCGCGGGATCCGGCGGTCGTCGGCGCGCGACGAACAACGAGCCGCGCTCCTTGCCGATCGGCACCTCGGCCTCGCACGACCAGAGCTCTCCGCTCGTCGCGAATTCGAACGGCCCGTCGCTCACGGCGGCCACGCGCGCCTCTTTCAGCGCCGCGAGCTCCTCGGTTGAAAGGGTGCGGCCGCGCAGCACTCCCCGTTCGGTGGGTGGCGACCCCGGCAGCACGAGGAAGACGAGGTCCGCGGCGAGCGCGGTGGGGAGCGCCTCGAGCACGAGCTCGAGCGACTCCGCCGGCGAGCGGCCGATGCACATGGCCGGGAGCGCGTTCAACGCTGCGAGATCGCGAATGCAGCGTTCTAGGCGCCCGTCCGGCGTGCTGCCCGGCGGGATCGAGCTCATGGACTCAGCTCGGACTACGCCGCTCTCGGAGGTCGCGCAGCAGTTCCTCGGCGGGCGTGTAAAAGGGATTTTCCTGCAGGACGCCGTTCATGACCGCGAGCGGATGCGCGCGCAAGAGGTCCATGATCATGGAGCCGCTCAGTCGCCGCACGTCGTAGACGCAAATCGTCGGCGTCTTGCCGCGATTCAGGACCTCGTTCACGCTCGCCTCGTACGCGACGAGCTGCTCGATGCCGGGGGGCGACGAGAATACCCAGCCCATTTGACCGACGAGGCGCATCGGAGGCCGGCCGCTCTCCGCGTGCTCCCGCAGCATGGCGTCGAGCGCCGCCATCATCCGATCCTGATCGAAGGATCCGCCCTTGAGGTGCGCTTCGTGCCAGCTCTTCACGTCGAGGAGCTCTCTCGCGGGCGTGTGTGCGGCGAGCCGTCGCTCGTCCTCCAATCGCCGCTCCGGATCCACGATGTACACCGCCTTTTCCCCTCGCTGCATGCCCTCGACGAAGAAGGGATCGATGAGCTCGCGCTCTTCACTCGGCCCGCTCACGAAGGCGCACGCATGAAAGTGTTGACGAAACGCAGTGGTCGAGAGAGCCATCACGCGAGCTTATCACTCGCCTCGAGCGCGCGCCGCGTTCGAGTGGCCGTTTTTCTGCTGGATCCGTGCGGAAAATTGCAACGCACGCAGCGCGCGCTCGACGTCGCGCGAGCAGTCCTGACCGGGCGCGCGACAAATTGTCTCGGCGTCGACGGCGCGGAGCGCGCCTCAACCGAAATGGATCTCGCGCGCGGCGAGCGTCTCCGCCGTCTCGCCGGGGGCCGGCTCGAAGCCCGCCGCGAAGCGCTCCGCGAGCGCACTGATGGTGAGGCTCGGGTTCACCCCGAGGTTCCCCGGCACCACGCTGCCGTCGCACACGTAGAGACCCGGATGGCCGAAGACCTCGTGACGCGCGTCGATGACGCCGGTTTCGGCCGACGGCGCGATCGCGCAACCGCCCAGGATGTGCGCGGTCGCCGGCGTGCGCAGCAGCACCTCGGAGATCACGTTTTGGGCCTCGCCGTGGAGCTCTTCCGCGAGCAGGGTCGCGGCCTCTTGCGCGACGGGCAGGTAGCTCGGAATCGGCTTGTCCGTGGGGCGCCCCTCGAGACGCCGCGTGCCGAGGAGCGAACGGCCGAGCCGCAGCCGCAAATGCTGATCGATGGTTTGCATCACGAGCAGGATGAGCGTGCTGCGCGCCCAATCGGCGACCGTCCAGAGCCGGAGCATGCGCGGCAAGCGGCGGAAGATGCGCCCGAGGAGCTTGAGCGGCCGGGTGAACGCGCTGCCGTCCGGCGTGAGCGGCACGCCGAGCAGGCGCATCGCGCCGGAGCCGCTCGAGTAGCGGACGCTTTCGATCTTGGTGAGTGAGTTCGGGTGAAATGCCGCGCCGATCGCGATGCCGCGCGAGAGCTCGCGGTGCGCCTCGAAGCTCGTCGCGCCGAGCAGGCTCTCGCCGTTCGTGCGCACGAATTCACCGAGCGCCGCCGAAAGCCGCGGCAGCGTGCCGAACTCGTCGCGGTTTTTCAGCAAGAGCTCGACCGTCCCGAGCACGCCGGCCGCGACGACCACGCGCTTGCCGCGCAGCGTGCGGCGCCGCCCCGAGAACCACGCCGTCGTCGAGCGCGTCTCGACGTCGTAGCCGCCTTCGCACGGCACGATGCGGGTCGCGCGCGTTTCGGGGAAGACGCGCGCGCCGAAGCGCTCGGCGAAGTAGAGGTAGTTCTGGTCGAGCGTGTTTTTCGCGCCGAAGCGGCAGCCGACCATGCAGCCGCCGCAGAGCACGCAACCCGTGCGCTCGGGTCCCGCGCCGGAGAAAAACGGATCCGGCACCGTCACGCCCGGCGACCCGAAATACACGCCGACCTCCGTCGCGTGGAACGTGCTTTCGGCGCCCATGCGCGCGCTCACGCGCCGGAGCGTTTCTTCACCCGCTTCGAGCGCGGGGTTTCGCGTGACGCCGAGCATGCGGCGCGCGGTCTCGAAGTGCGGCTCGAGCTCGCGCCGCCAATCGACGCCGCCGCCCCACGACGCGTCGGCGAACACGGCGTCGCTCGGGCGCATCAGCGTGTTCGCGTAGACGAGACTGCCGCCGCCGACACCCGCGCCGTGCAGCACCATCACGCCCTTGAGCAAGGTGATGTTCTGGATGCCGAAACAGCGGAGCTTCGGCGCCCACAGGTACTTGAACGCGTTCCAGTTGCTCCGCGGAAAGTCGTGGGCGCGCCAGCGTTTGCCGGCCTCGAGCACGGCGACCGTGTAGCCCTTCTGCGCGAGGCGCATGGCCGAGATACTCCCGCCGAAGCCGCTGCCGATGACGACGAAGTCGAACGTCTCGGGCGGCGCCGCGCCGGTTCGCATTGCCTTGCATGTTACCGCCGAAGATCCGGCATTTCGAGCCGGCTCGCGCCGTGTCCGCGCTCGGTTCTCGTGCGCGCCGCGCGATGGTAGGCGAGGGTGCGATGCCGCGGCCCAACTGGTTTTTCGGCTTCCCGTTCGAGGGGAGCTTCGTGCTCGAGCTGCCGGAGCCGCCCGCGGCATTGCGCCGCTTCCACCCGGAAGACGTGCACATGACGCTCGCCTTTTTGGGGGGGTGCGGCCAAGCGACGGCGGAGCGGGCCCTCGCGCGGCTCGACGCCGAGCTCTCGCGCGCGGACGTTCGGTCGCTCGAGGTGTCGCTCGGCGACGTCGTGCCGATGGGCGCTCCCAAGCGCTACACCGCGCTCTCGGCGCTGCTCGACGACGGTCGCGTCGCGGCGACCGCGTGCCTCACCGACCTCGGCGGGGAGCTCTGCGAAACGGCGCTCGGTCGCCGCCCGAGCCGCCCCGCAAAACCGCACGTCACCGTCGCGCGACCGCGGCGTCGTGCGGGGGACGCCGATCGGGACGCCGGACTCGCCTGGGCTCGAACTCTCGAGCTCGGTTCGGTGCGTCGGACGCTCGATCGCATCGCGCTCTACACGTGGGCAGAGGTGCGACGTGAGCGCCTCTTTCGTATCGTTGCGGAACGAAAGCTCGGTCCGGCGCGTTGAAGCACGAAGGTTCCGCGCGAGCGCGCGCGAACTCGCAATCTTCGCGTGAAGCTCCCGTAACGTGATTCGGGTTCTCGTAAAGACGGAAATGAGCTGTCAGGAAGCTCTCGATCATCTTAGTGCGTAGGACAGAGTAGACCTCGCATGAACTTCGCCCGCTTCGCCCTCGCGACTCTCGCCGCACTCCCGTTCGTGATGAGCACCTCCGCTTACGGTGAGTCGGGCGCCGGTCACAGCGCCGTGCGACTCGAGGTCGCCGTCGCGAGCCCGCGCGGTCGCGTGCTCTGCGCCGTCTACGAACGCGACGGCTGGCTCAAGCGTCCGATCCACGCGTCGGCGTCCGCCATTCGCGGCAACGTCGCCGTCTGTGAGTTCGGGGATCTCAAGCCGGGCACCTACGCCGCGGGCGCCTTTCAGGACGAGAACATGAACGGCCGGCTCGACCGCAGCTGGACCGGCGGCGCCGCCGAGCCCTGGTGCGTCTCGAACGAGACGCGCGGCACGTTCGGCCCGCCCTCCTTCTCGTCCGCGAGTTTCCCTTTGCGCGAGGGAACCGTGAATTTGCGCTGCCGGGCGCGCTGAGTTCCGGCCCCTCCGCGCTGGCCCTCGCCCGCCGTGAGGAGAGCGACTATGGTCCCCGCCCATGCAAGCGGTCAGCCGGGATCGTTCGATGGTGGGAGCTTCGATCGTCGCCGCCGCGACGGCGCTCGTCGGTGTCACGGGTTGCGGGGACGACCCGAGCGGCAAGGCGTGGGGCTCCCTCTCGACTTGCCTCGCCGGGCCGGCGGCGAGCGCTCCGGTCGCCGAACGCGTCCCCAAAATCCGCGCGATCATGCTCGGCAATCCGCCTTCGACCTCGAAAGACTCGTGGCCGAAGCGCTGCGCCCCGTACGCCGACGACCTCTACGCGTCGCTCGACGACTCCGGCAAGCCGGCCATTCTGAAGCGCAAGTTGCACGACCGCCTCGGGTGCACCGATCAGAAAGGCACCTGCGCGCTCACGGACGATTCCTCGCTCGTTTCGGTCACGACGGAGCTTTGGGAAGCGGCGGCGTCCGCCGAGGTCAAGCCGCTGCCGGCGACGGGCGTCACGGCACCCAGCGCGGCGCCGGCGCCGCCCATCGACGCGAAGAATTGGCAGAGCTTCACCGACAAGCCGCTGCGCGTGTCCGGCCCCGTGCTCACGGGTGACGGCCGCGCCCTCGCGGTGCTGAAAACGACGGAAGGCCGGGTGAAGCCGATTGGCTGCGAATTCGCCGCCGGCTTCGCCAAGGTGCGCTGCGTCACGCCGAACGACAAGGTGCCCGAGTTGCCACCGCAGAGCGTCGAAGTGGTCAACGACGCGAAGGGCATTTACGCGGCCGGCCTCACGGAGCAGGGGCTCGTCGCTTATAACCTCGAGACGGGCGAGACCTCGGCCGTGAAGGGGCGGAGCGGGCACTTGATCCGCGACGGCGTCGCCGTCGAGAAGCCGAGCACGGAGGACATCACGGGCGGCCCGCAGGATCCGAACGCGAAGCCCGACGCGAAGGCGAAGAAGGGCAAGGGCGCGAAGGCCGCGAAGCCCCCGAAGCCGGCCAAGGGCAAGTCGCCCATGCTGCAAAAGCCGGCCGGTGCCGCCGGTGCCGACGAGGGCTTCGTCGTCGTCGAGCTCAACAACGGCAAGGCGTCCAAGGGCGTGAAGCTGCCGGTCGCGAGCCCCGTCGGCGAACCCATCACCGTCGCGAACCAGATCCTGTCGCTCACCCCGGTCGAAGGCGGCGTCGCACTCGACATCGAAGCGTTGTCGCACGGCCGCCTGAAGAGCGGCGGGACGGTGAAGGGCACGTTCGCCGGGCCCTTCCACACCTGCCAAAAGGGCGATTTTTACGGCGTTGCGACCTATGCCGGCCACTCGGGGCAGGGCAGCGCCAAAGCCACGGGCGGCGACGGCAAGACGGCCCTCACGTTCCTCGCGTTCCAGGGCGGCAGCTGGTCGAAGCCCGCCGAGGTGACGCTGCCGTTCGACCGCACGGGCGAGTCCGACCTCGTGTGCACGGCGGGCGGCGCGAGCGTCGCCTGGCTCAAGGGCGACAAGGCCGCGGCCACCGTCGGGCGCATCGACTGCAAGGCCGACGGCTGCAAGTCGAACGAAGTGAATCTTCCGGGCTTCGACAGCACCTACCTCTGGGCGGTGGCGCCCCTCGGCGACAAGGTGTTCGTGCTCTACCGCTCGTCGCTCGGCGACACGCGGGTCCGCATCGCTCCACTCGCCGATTTGCCGAACGCGAAAGACAGCGTCGTCTTCGACGAGGGTGATTTCGGCGGGCCGAGCACGGGGGACCTCAGCGTGCTCTCGACCGACCAAGCGGCCCTGCTCTTGTTCCGCGGCGAAAAACCCGTAGCAGTTAGGCTCGGCGCCGACGGCGCCGTGAGCGTGGTCACGTCCTAGTGAAGAGCGCCGTTCTCCTTCTGCTCCTCAGCGCCTGCGCGGCGTCCGCGCCCGAGCCGCCGCCGGCCGCGCCCGAGCCGCCCGAGAAGCCCGAGCCCGCCGCACCGGAAGGCGCCGCGGATTGGCTCCGGCGCGGCGCCGCCCTCGTGAAGCTCGGTGAAACCGGGACGCACGACGCCTTCGAGCAGGCGAAGGAGGCGCTCCTCAACTGCGTGGAGCGCGATCCGGGGCTCGCCGAGTGCCAGTACCTGCTCGGTGAAGCGTGCGAGTTCACCGACGACGAGACGTGTGCCGCCCAGCGCTACACGACCGCCGTCACCGAGTCCCCCGCGACCCCGGCGTATTACGCGCCGCTCGCGCAAACGTACCTGCGCTTCAAAATGTGGGACCAGGCCGCACAGGTGCTCCGCGAAGGCATCCGCCGCATCCCGCGCGACCTCGCGAACGCGCCGGACATCCTCGGTCTCTACCGTATGCTCGCGAACATCGCCGACGCGCGCGGCGACGCCGAGGGCCGGGTGAAGGCGCTCGAAGAGGGAGCACGTGAGGGCGGCAGCGACCCCGAGCTCGATTTCGAGCTCGGCGCGGCGTATCTCGACGTGCAGCCCCCGCGCAACACCGACGCGGTGCGTGCGTTTCTGCGTTTCTCGAAGCGCGTGTGCAAGGGCTCCTCCGCGCCGTTTTCCAAGACGGAGTGCGCCTTCGCGAACAACGCGCTCGGCCGGCTTTCGGCGGACGGCGACGCCGCGGCCGAGCCCGCACCCGCGCCCGACGCGCCGGCGGTGACGATCGTCCCCGCGAGCGTTCCCATCCTCTTGCCGCCGCCCGCCGCGCTCACGCCGCCGCCGCTCAAAGACGGCGACGCCTTCACCGTGTGGGGCGCAAGCTACGCCTTACGCGGCCGCGCGCACCACGCCGAAGTCGTGAGCGACATAGAGGATCGCGTCATCTCCGTCACCGGCTACATCACGCGCACGAACCTGGCCGATGCGCCGAAGTGCGCGGTGCATCGGCCGGGGCGCGCGGATCCGGAAGGCTGCGTGAGCCCGTTCCCGACTTTCTGGATCGGCGACACGAAGGACGCGTCCCCCGACGACTCGATCAGCGTCATCGGCTGGGCCTCGAATTACGCGCAAATTTACGAGGCCATTCGTGCTTTCGATCGCCGGAACCCGAGCCAATACATCGACGGCTTCTTGGGCGTCGCCGTGCCCAATCCGCTGCCGGCGGTCGGCGCGAAGGTCACCGTGCGCGGCACCTACGGCGCCAAGTCGACGATCGTGACGATCCCGCTCGAACCCGACCCGACGATGGGCATCTTGATGTACCGGAGCTACAGCGTGCTCGAGCCCGCGCCGGAGCTCGCGTCGCTCCCAGGCGTCGTGCGCAAGACCCCGCAGCCCCACTGAGCCCCTGGGCTCGACTCAATCGCGCTCGACGGTGGCCCAGCCGCGGAGCACGAGGCCGAGCAATTCGGCGAGCCGCGTCACGAAATCGACGCGAAACCCCGCGAGCTCCGGCGCTTCGAGCACCTCGCGCACCACCGCGCTCACGTCCGACATCTGGCCGACGCCGATCACGAGCGCGTTCAGATGAAGCAGCAGCCGAAAGCCCTCGCCCGGGCGAAGCTCGGGCAGTCGCTCCTCGAGTCGCTTCGCGGTGGGCGCCATCACCGAGAGGAGCCCGTGCTTGAAGTTTCGCACGCTCGCGGTGTCGACGTTGCGCTCGAGGGTCTGATGCAAGAGGGCGAGGAGCCGCCGCAGCGTCGGTCGCGCGCCGAGCGTGCCCGCGAGGAGCTCCGCGACCCCGCGCGTGTCACCGCGGCCGAGCGCGTCGAGCGGTTCCGCGAGCGCGTCGAACCACGCGACGAGCTCGCCGGTGAGGAGCTCGAGAAAGATCGCCTCCTTGCTCGGAAAGTAGAGGTACACCGTGCCCTTCGCGAGGCGGCTCGCTTTCGCGACGGCGTCCACGGTGAGGGCCTCGTAGCTCTGCTGCTCGAACAGGCGTGCCGCGGCCTTCAACAAAACCGTGCGCCGAGCGAGCTTCGCCTCGTCGCTCCTCGCTCGCAAGAATCGTGGCTTCGATTTCGGGGTCACGCTCCGAGCCGCTCGGCCCCAAGCTACTCCGACTCTCCGCCGGCTCGCTCTTTTCTTATTTCTCAGTGAATTCCGCCGCCTGTGCCCACGCCGCCGCTCCCGACGGTCCCGCCGCTGCCGACCGTCCCGCCGCTGCCGCCGCTGCCAATCGTCCCGCCCGTGCCGATGGTCCCGCCCGTGCCGATGGTCCCGCCGGAGCCGGGCATCGGCTGCGCGACGCCGCCGGACTTCGCGGACACACCCGAGCCGACGAACGCAACGGCTTCTCGCCGAGGCGCGGGCGGCGGCGTGTTCAGTGAGTTCGGCACGCCGGGCACGGCGGGCTCGTTCGTGATCGCCGGGGCGACGGGCGGACCCGAGTCGCCGCCGGCGCGGCCTTGCGGCGGGCTCGACGGACCGCGGTCGGGCGAGCACGCAAAAGGAATCACGAGCAAGAGCCCAATCAGCATCACTCTTCCGTCGGACATGGTTTCGTCTCCGATCGACGGCGTGTGATGCAGACGCCGTGCCGCGCCGATCGGCCGCGAGCTTGCGTCGAGGCAGCCTGCCTCGCGCGAGGCAAGCCGGCGTGGAATATCCGAGCGCGCGCGAGCGTAAGTCGAGATCGGGAATAGGGCGGGCCCTTGGTACGCGCCGTGCAGAACGGCGCACCATGCACCCTCGTCTCCTTTCGCTCTTGTCCGGTTCCGCGCTCGCCTTCGGCTTGTCGCTGGCCGCGCCGGCACACGCCGCGCTCGACGCGTGCGGCGGCATCTTTTTGACGAGCGACGCCCACTGCTCGTACGTGCCGAAACAAGAGTGCGAGACGAGCTGCCAGACGAGCGCGGTCGAGCAAAGCTGCATCGCGAGTCTGTCGACGAGCTGCGAGAGCAGCTGCACCGAAACGGCGACGAGCGACTGCACCCGGGATTGCCAGACGAGCTGCGTCCAGGATTGTCAGACCTCGACCGAGAGCTCGCGCGGCCTCTGTCAGGGCGAATGCGGCGGGGATTGCGACTCCGACTGCGCGTCTTCCGACTCGTCGATCTGCCCCGACTCCTGCGCGCACAATTGCGACTCGGAGTGCGAAAACCACTGTCACGACGACGATCAGGCGACGGACTGCAACACCAAGTGCGCGACGACCTGCGACGGGCGCTGCAGCGCGAGCGCGACCGTGAGTTGTCAGCAATCTTGTCAGACGAGCCAATTCGAGACGTGTCAAACGACCACGGTCGAGCAGTGCCAGACCGATTGTCACGATCAGGGC
>DATJXW010000110.1:0-20421 GCA_035499895.1 Polyangiaceae bacterium
CAGCCGGCACTCGGGATGCAAAAATCGCGACGTAGGTGTCGGTTGGAACAGCGCCTGCTGTCCCTGAGCGCGATCTCGCTTTCTCTGGGGTTGTGGATTGGGTGCGCGGGGTCGGCGCGGTCGGCCGGCACGCCGAATCGAGCGGGCGAGGGCGGGGCGGGCGCCGAGGACAAAGAGGATTCAGTTGCACCTCAAACTAATTGCGACTCGGGCTCGGCGAGTGGGCGTGGCAAAGGGAAATGCCCGCCGCAAACTGCCACGACGCCCGCAACCGAAGAATTGCCGCGGGGCACTTTGGTACTCCATGTCGGGGACTCGTTCGCCGGTGCGCTCGGTGTGCCGCTCGGTCAGCGCTTGAAGGCGAGGGGTCTCCGGAGCGTGCTCGAATTTCAAACATCGAGCTATGTGCCGACCTGGGCTTCGGGTACGGAGTTGCCTCTGTATGTGGCGCGCTATAACCCCGATCTCGTCATCGTCACGCTGGGTGCCAACGAGTTCGAGCTACCGAACCCCGAGCAGCGCGCGTCGTCCGTCAGACGTCTCGTGCGCGCGCTCGGCGGGCGTCCGTGCGTGTGGGTCTCGCCGCCCCGCTGGAAGCAAGATACAGGGATTTTGAGCGTGATTCACGACAACGTGAAGCCCTGCCGCTACCTCGATTCCGACTCGATCGTGCACGATGTCGCGCGCAAGCGTGACGGCATCCATCCGAGCGACGCGGGGCGCGAAGTGTGGGCCGACGCGGTGCTCGCTTGGCTCATCCGCGAGCGTCGTGCCGACGGCGCGCGACCGTGGGACCTGAAGGAGGAGGCGCCGTAGGTGGCCGATCAATTCAAGGTTTGCAGCACGTGCCGGAAACCGATCGCGTTCGCCGCGAGTTACTACCAGTGCAGTGTCTCGACCTGTCAGCGTGGAAAGACGGCACTATATTTTTGTTCGGTCGAATGCTGGGACGCGCATTTGCCCATGATGAGGCACCGTGAAGCGTGGGCCGAATCGGCTCGCGCTCCAACGCGTGCGGAATGGGAGTTGCAACAGTCAGAGGAAGCGGCACGTGCCGCGAAGTCAGCGGAGGAACGAATCGTGAACGAAAATGAGTCGAATGTTTCGGCCGGGGGCGGCGCGGACATCCCGAGTGAAGTCCTGATCGTCGTCTCCAAGCTCAAGGCCTACATCAAAGCAAAATCCGGCATGAACACTTCGGACGGCATCGTTCCGGTGCTTTCCGACATCGTGCGGGAGATTTGCGATCGCGCGATCGAAAGCGCTCGCAGCGACGGCCGCAAGACCGTGCTCGACCGCGACGTGAAGCCGACGAGCTGACCGGCTCGGCCGCGGTCGAACCACGCACGCCGGCTAGCGTTTCGAGTGACGCTCGTCGGCTGCGTGCGCCGCGTGACGGCGCGCGATCTCCTCGTCCGTCGGGGAGAGCGCGCCCGTCGGCGGGGCGCCGAACGCATCCGGCGGATTGATCGGCGCATGGAGCTCGACATTTCCCGCCGCATCCTGCGTTCCGACCGGGAGCTCGGCCGCGACGTCGTCGTCGCGCGTGCCCGCGTGCGGCGCGAACGCCTCACCCACCTGATCGCTGCCGAAGCCGTCTTCGTGATCCGCGCCGAACATCGACGGATCACCGGCCGAGACTTCGTGCATGCCCTCGAGCGATTCGTTCGGCTCTTCCATCTCGGCGGGATCGGACTGCGTCGCGCGACGGAGCCACGCCGTGCCCACGTCCTCGGCGTCGAGCGCGTCGTATGGTTCGTCACCGGCGATCACGTGCTCCGACGGGCCGACCGTCGTATTCACGTCGAGCGCGTCGAGGTTTGCGGGCTGCCGTTCGGTGTCCGCGTCGAAGTCGACCTCGTCGTTTTCGAGGCCGCCGAGGTCGTGCAAGGCGTCGTCGCGCGCCCGATCTTCGAGGTTCACGTCCGGATCCAGATTGATGTCGGGCATCCCGGGGGCGACAGCTTTGGACGACCGAGGCAAAGCGCCGCGCCAATTGAGCGCCCGACGCGCCCATACCAGCCCGACGGCAATCGCCGCGCCGCCACCGACCCACGGAACCGTTCCTTTGAATGCCATGCTGACACGCAAAGCAAGACGCGCGCCCGCCGAACTTGTCGCCGCGAACCCGGCGTGAATACTGAGCCGCGTGTCCGGTGCGAACCTGGTCGCCCTCATCGAGGCGTCGTTGCGCGGCGCGCCCGCGGAGACGGTGGCGTTTTTTCGCCGGGAGCGCGACGCAGCGCGCGAGCTTCTCGCCCGGACGCACTCGGCCGAAGACGTGGCGCGGGTGCCGCTGCAGGCGGCCGAACGGCTCGCGCCGCTCGTCGAGGAGCTGATCCGCGATCGGCCGCCGGCGTGCGCGCGCGGCTGTTCGCGCTGTTGTCACGGGCTCAAGATCGAGGCGAGCGCGCCGGAGGCGGTCGCGATCGCGGAGTTTCTGCGCGGGCTCACGCCCGAGGAGCTCGCCGAAACGCGCGCGCAGATGGCGGACGAGGCCGCGTTCGCGCGCACGCTCGACGCCGAGGCGCGCTGGCGCGAACAAGTGCCGTGCGCGTTTCTCGACGACGAGTCGGGTGAATGCGTGATTTACGACGCGCGCCCGTTCACGTGCCGCGCGCACACGTCGATGAGCCTCGAGCAGTGCGAAGCCGCCGCCGCCGATCCCGAGCGCCGCACGCCGATCGACAAGCACGCCGTGCCCGCGTCGATCTTCGGCATGGCCAAATCCGCGATCACGGTGGCGTGCGCGGAGGGGAACCTCGACGCGCGGAGCTTCGAGCTCACGAACGCGGTCAACGTCGCGTTGAACGAGCCGAACGCCGGGGAACGCTGGGCGCGCGGCGAGCCCGTGTTCGACGCCGCGGTCACGCCGAGCGACGCCGTCGATTCGGAGCTCTCGCTCCGCGCGCTCGTGCGCTCGGGCTTGCTCGCGCCGGAACGGCTGCTGAAGCGCCCGGTGAGTCGTTCGGAACGGAACGCCGCGAAGCGGACACGACGCGGGCGCCGCGAGAAGGGGCGGTAGGCCGGCCGCGCGCGGCCGTGCTAGTTTCCGCCCGCCGACGATGCTGAACCTCAAGCGCCTGACCGGCAATCACGCGTCGAGAACACTCGCGTTTTTCATCGGGCTCAGAAAGGCCGAGTCGACAGTGACGCCGGCCGAGCACGCGCTCCTCGTGAGTCTCTCGCAGGGGAAGAACTGCATCGTCGAGGTCGGCGTGTTCGAGGGCGTGACGAGCAAGGTCTTTTGCCGCGCGATGAATCCGAGCGGCAGGCTCTACCTCGTCGACCCGTATTTCCCCGAGACCTCGATCGAGAAGCTCTTGAACGTGTCGTTCACGCGCTGGGTGGCCGCAAAGTCCGTGAGCTCGTTCGGGCCGCGCTCGGAGTTCGTACGCAAGACCTCGAGCGTCGCGGCGACGTCGCTGCCGGTGCGGGGCAAAGCCGAGCTCATCTTCATCGACGCGCGCCACGATTACGACTCCGTGCTCGAGGATTTTCGCTGCTGGTCGCCGCTCCTCGCGGCAGGCGCCGCCATCGCCTTTCACGACAGTCACGTCTGCGCCGCGCGCCCGGACCTCACCGAAGCGGCCGGCCCCGTGCGACTCATGACCGAGATCGCCGCCGGAAAGCACGGCCCGTGGACCGTCGTCGACACGGCCGACAGCGTGACCGTCGTGCGGCGGCAGAGTGAAGTCGCGCTCGCGTCCTAAGGCGCGACCACCTGCCCGAAAAACAAGAGCGCTCCGGTCGGATTGTCGCGGAGCGCGAACAAGAAGGGCCGGTCGACGTTCACGGTCGTCGCGGGCAAACCCGGGGCCACCGCCGTGTCCACGACGACGACGGCCGTTGCGGCGCTCGCCTCGGTTCCATTTTGGTCCACCGCGATGGTCGCTTGGTGGAGCACGTCGCTGATGTGCACTTCCGGGAAAGCGGGCGAGGTGAGCGGGGGGAAGTCCGCCGCGTCCGTGAACGGCACCTGCATGCCGAGGTTTTTCAGCATTTCGGCGGCGGGCACCACGCTCTGAACCGAGAATTTCGGGAGCGACAACGTGAGCTCGGTCGTGGAGCGCTGGGCGACGATGTCGTCGAGCATGGCGCTCGTGAAGGTCGACCGAAACGCGTCGTAGGTGCCGAGGTCCGGCACGATCAGCATGAGCTCGAGCTCGCCGCCGAAGTACGGCACCGCGACGGAAACGAAGCCGTCACCCGCCAAGTACGGCGCACTCACGACCGCGCTCAGCGTGTCGACCGTGCTGGTCGAACCGTCACGCAGACGGAAGCTCCCGGCGAACGGCGCTCCGAACGCTTCGGCCCACGGCGCCTTGAAGTAGAGCGCGTTCGTGAGCACCAGCAGGGTTTCCTCGTCGATGTCGCCCTTCGGAATGAGCTCGGTGATGAGCCCGTGCGTGTCGTCCGAGACCTTGTCGTTGATCGCGGTGCGCACTTGTTCGGGCGCGCCGGCGAAGTCGGCGACGTGCACGCCGGTTCCGTAGTACTGCGCGAGGAAGTCGAGGTACCCGGCGGAGGGCGGCGCATCCCGGCGAACCCACACGTCGTTCGACTGGTTCAGGATTTGCGCCTCGACATTGCGACCGCCGTCGTGGATGGCGTCTCGATTGCGCTTCGGGAGCTCGGTGCCGAGCGCGTCTTCCGAACGCTGGAACGCGTCGTCGGTCGTGCCGAAGCGAAGCGTGTCGGCAATCTGCGCGAGCGTGTCACCCGCAGCGGCGCCGGTCAGCATCGCGAACGCCGTGCTCATGCTGTGCGGCGAGAACACGAGGTTCGAGTCGCCGGGCAGGGCTTGCAGCACGTCGACCCCGAAATCTTCCTCACTCGCGCTCGCCTGCGCTGCCTCGCTCGGGTCCGGCACCACGCGCGGCGCGTCGCTCTCGAGCTCGCTCACCGAGCTCGCCGCATCGAGCTTCGAGCCGCCGCTGCCGCATCCGCTCAAGACCCCGAGTCCGGCCAACGCGAGCACGATGCCCATCCGACGACCGAGTTCGAACCGCCTCATGCCGTGATGAGGAGCAACCGACGTGCCACGCAACGGCGCTCAATATCGCTTGAAATCAGCCGGATCGTGCGGACCACCGAACCACCGGCACAAGTCGGCACACCGGGCGACGACAGCCGTGTCCGCCTCGCCGCAACCTCTCGGGCGGTCGAGGAGCCGCCGTGCTCCCCGCGAACTCGCGAGCAAGTTGATGCGGCTCGCCCGACGACGGTGGGCCCTGGTTCGACCGGCCCCTCCGGGCTAGCATGTGAAGCCAAGGAACACGATGCGACCCACGGTGCTTCGATGGCTGGCGTTACTCGCCGCGCTAGTCGTTGCGTTGCCGTTCATCGCGTCGGCGCAGCCGCACTACTTTTGCCGCGCGATGGACCGGGTGGTCTCCGCGCGCTGTTGCGAAAACGACGAAAAGCACGAGGTGGGCGCTGCGAGCGCTCGGGCTGCGGACTGCTGCGAGCGGATTTCGGCGGCGCGCCACGGGGCCCTTGCGCTGCGCATCGAGGCGGTCAACCACATCAGTGGGCCCGCGCTCCTCGCCACGTTGCCGCGCGTCGAGTTGCCCGCGCGGCGTGCGACCGACTGCAGCACCCCCGTCCCTCACGCACAAGGGCCGCCAACTGAGCGCGTCCCGCTGTTTCTCAAAAACTGTTCGCTCTTGACCTGAGCGCTCGCTGACTCGCGTCTGCGCGCATCGGTGCGTCGCGGATGTTTGCCTGTCCTCGTCGAAGTCAGTGGTGCGCCGCGCGTGCGTTCGGCCGTCCGCACCCGAGGAGCTCTCCATGGTCAAGGTGTACCCATTTCTTCTATTTTCCATCTCGGCGCTGGGCTGCGCCGCGACGACTGGCCGCATGTCGTATGACACCGGCTACGACGACTATTCTCGTCTCGCGGGACAGCCCGAAAGACAGCCCGATGCGCGGGCAACCGGGTCCGGCATCGCCGGCGGCGAGGTCCTCGACCGCGCCGAGTACGTGCGCGCCGTCCTTCAAAGCAACCCAAGTATCGAATCAGCCCGGCAGAGCTGGCGCGCCGCGCTAGCGCACGTCCGGCAAGCGGGGTCGTTCGACGATCCGACGGTGGACCTCGGAATCGCGCCGCTCTCGATCGGCTCACATGCACCCGTCGGCTACGAAGTCGCCGTCAGCCAGCACTTGCCCTGGTTCGGCAAGCGCTCGCTCGATGCCGCCGCGACCGCAGGGGAGGCGGAAGCCGCCAAGAGCGACTACGAGACGACGAAGCGCGAGCTCGCGCTCGTAGCGGTCACCCTCTACGACCAATACTTCGTCGCCGAGCGGGCGATCGAAATCAACCAGCGACACGTCGAGCTCATGCGCGTGATGCGCGCTTCGGCCACGGCTCAGCTCGAAACGGGCCGAGGGTCGCTGCAAGACCCTCTGCAAGCCGAGGTCGAGCTCGCACGCATGGAGCACGACTCCGCGGTGCTGAGCTCCCAGCGCGACGTGACGGTGGCCCAAATGAACGAGCTCATGCACCGAGCGCCGGAGCTTCCGTTGCCGCCGCCGGCCAAAGAGCTTGCGCTACCTCCAGCTCTCGATGCGTCGGCGATCCCTTACCTCGAGCGAGTTGCCGTTGGGCAACGCTCCGAGATCGCGGCGGCGCGTCATCGCGCCGAAGCGGCGCAAGCACGTGCAGATCGCGCCGACCGTGATGCGTACCCGGATCTGACGCTTTCAACGTCCTACGACTCGATGTGGGACATGCCTCAGCACCGCTGGATGGTGGGCGTGGGTTTCAACGTGCCCATCCAGAGCGGACGTCGCAGCGGCTCGGCGGATGAATCGCGTGCGGTGCGTGCCCGGTTCGAGGCCGACGCCCGGCGCATGACGGACGCCGCGCGGACGCAGGTCTTCGTTGCGTTCAAAAAGCTCGAGGCGGCCACGCATTCGGTCACGGTCTTCGAGACGCGCCTTTTACCAGCCGCGCTCAATCAGATCGACGCCGCGCGCGCGGGATTCACCACATCCCAGAACCCCTTCATGGCGGTCGTCGAAGCAGAAAAGAACCTCCGAACCGTGGAGCTCGACTACGAGACCGCGCGTGCGGAATGCGACCAGCAGCGCGCGGAGCTCGACCGCGCGCTCGGGCGCATCCCGGGGCTTGAAACGAATGGAGTCGAGAAGTGACCTCCAAGAAAACGGGGCTCGGGCGCCGGCTCTCCACGATCGTCTTCGTCATCACTCTCCTCGGCGCGGCGTTCGCTTTTCGCGCCGATCTCGCGGCGTGGTTCAAGGGGAAGACCACGGACGGCGTGTCCGGCGCCGCTGTCAGCGGCAGCGCGAGCACCGAATCTGCCAGGTCGAACGATGCGCGGGGCGGCACGGCGCCGGGCGAGCTTGCGGAGGCGATCGATCATTACACGTGCTCCATGCACCCGTCCGTCAAGCAAGCGGCGCCCGGAAAGTGCCCGATCTGCGGCATGGATCTCGTTCCCGTAACGAAGGACCAGCAGAAACAGGGCGTCGTGATGATCGACGAGGCGCGACGCCAATTGATCGGCGTACGTACGGGCAAAGTCGTCGAGGCGCCGCTCAGTCGCTCGTTTCGCGCCGTGGGACGCGTCACGTACGACGAGTCCGGCCTCATGGACGTGAACCTGAAGGTCGGCGGTTGGATCACGAAACTGTTCGCCGACCGCACCGGACAACACGTCAACCGAGGGCAGCCGCTCTTTCGGTTCTATAGTCCCGAGCTCTACGGCGCCGAGCAGGACTTCCTGCTCGCGATGCGCGGCGGGACCACCGTTGCGACCGAGGCTACTCGGTCGAATCGGCTCGAGTTGCTCGGCCGAGCCGCGCGCCAGCGGCTCCATTTGCTCGGTTTGACCGACGCGCAGATCGACGCTGTCGAGAAGTCCGGAACGCCGTCCGAAAACATCCACGTCTCGTCGCCCGCGAGCGGATTCGTGATCGAGAAGAACGTCGTCGACGGGGCTTCGGTCGAGGCGGGGGCGCGGCTCTATCGGATCGCCGCCTTGAACAAGGTGTGGGTCGAAGCAGAAGTCTACGAAGCGGACCTCCCGCACGTTCACCCGGGTCAAGCGGCGAAGGTGACGCTCGACTACCTGCCTGGCCGTACGTACGACGCGAAGGTCTCTTCCGTATACCCGTACCTGGATCCGACGGTGCGAACCGCGCGCGTTCGCGTCGAACTGCGGAATGAGCAACTCGAGCTCAGGCCGGGCATGTACGCCAGCGTCGAACTCGCCTCAGACGCCGAGCCGCGGGTGCAGGTGCCCACGACGGCCGTCGTCTATACCGGCCCGCGCCGACTCGTGTTCATCGATCTCGGGGATGGCCGCTTCAAGCCGCAAGAGGTGCGTGTCGGGGTGGAAGCGAACGGCATGTACGAGGTGCTCTCCGGACTGAACGCCGGCGACACGGTCGCAACGTCCGGCGTCTTTTTGATCGCGGCCGAAGCGCGCATCAGCACGGCCGCGAAGTACTGGAACAAGGAGCCGGAGCCCGCCAATGGTGACACCTCGGCCGGCGATTCGACGCGGATGCGCGCGGCCGTTTACAGCTGCCCGATGCACCCCGAGGTGAAGAGCTCGACTCCGGGGAGGTGCCCGAAGTGCGGCATGAACCTCGAGCCGGCGCCGAGCGGAGCCAAGCAATGAGCGGCACGCCCGGCCCGGTTGAGCACGGCTTCATTTCTCGATTGATCGCTGCTTGCGCCCGTAAGCCCCTTGTCACCATCCTGTTCGTCGCGGCGCTCGGCGCGTGGGGTTGGGTGTCGCTCAAGCGCGCCCCGCTCGACGCGATCCCGGATCTTTCGGACGTTCAGGTGATCGTCTTCACCGAATGGATGGGGCAGAGCCCCGACCTCGTCGAAGATCAGATCACGTATCCGATCTCGGCGGCTCTGATCTCAGCGCCCAAGGTTCAGGCCGTTCGTGGCCAATCGATGTTCGGGATGTCTTTCGTCAACGTCATTTTCGAGGACGGCACCGACATCTATTGGGCGCGAAGCCGCGTGCTCGAGTACATGAGCTCGGTCCGCGCGAAGCTTCCTCGCGGCGTGAACCCGACGCTCGGGCCAGACGCGACCGGCGTCGGCTGGGTGTTCGAGTACGCGCTCGTTGACAAGAGCGGCAAGCACGACCTTCAAGAACTCCGATCGCTTCAGGATTGGAACGTCCGCTACGCGCTCGAAAGCGTGCCCGGCGTCGCCGAGGTCGCGAGCGTCGGCGGATACGTGAAGCAGTACCAGGTCAATGTCGATCCCAACAAACTCCTTGGTTACGGCATTGCGATGGACGACGTCGTCCACGCCGTTCGCTCCTCGAACGAAGAGGTCGGCGGGCGCGTGCTCGAGATCGCCGGTCACGAGCAGGTGATCCGCGGCCGTGGCTACGTCAAAAAGCCCGACGACATCGGAGAAAGCCCGATCAAGGTAGTGAAGGGAACTCCCGTCCGCGTGAAAGACGTCGCCGTAGTGAGCATCGGACCGGACATTCGCCGCGGACTCACGGAGCTCAACGGTGAGGGCGAAGCGCCCGGCGGCGTCGTCGTCATGCGCTACGGCGAAAACGCCCTCAGCGTGATCGACGGCGTGAAAGAGCGCTTGAAGGACGTCGAGAAGGCACTTCCCGACGGCGTCAAGGTCGTTACCACCTACGACCGCTCCGGTCTCATCGAAGACGCCGTCCACACGCTGAAGCACACGCTCGTCGAGGAGATGGTCGTCGTGAGTCTCGTGATCTTCGTCTTTCTCTTGCACGTGCGGAGCGCGTTGATTCCGATCCTGACGCTGCCGCTCGGAGTGCTCCTCGCTTTCGTCCCGATGCTCGAGCAGCACCTCACCGCGAACATCATGTCGCTCGGCGGCATCGCCGTCGCGATCGGCGCGATGGTGGACGCTTCGATCATCATCATCGAGAACGTTCACAAGCGGCTCGCCGAATGGGAGGCCGAGGGCCACCCCACGCCCCGCACGGAAGCGATCATCGCCGCGATGCAGGAGGTCGGTCCGTCGATCTTTTTCTCGCTCCTCTTGATCACGATCTCGTTTTTGCCGGTGTTCACGCTCGAGGCGACGGAGGGTCGCCTGTTCAAACCGCTCGCCTTCACGAAGACTTACTCGATCGGTTTCGCCGCGATCCTCGCCGTCACGCTCACGCCCGCGCTCGCGGCGCTCCTCATTCGCGGCAAGGTGCAGGATGAAGCCCAAAATCCGCTGAACCGTTGGCTCACCGCGGCGTACGCGCCCGTCGTGCGTTTCGTCGTCGATCACCGCTTCGAGGTGATCGTGCTCGCGCTTCTCGCAGTCGCA
Organism: Polyangiaceae bacterium; assembly: GCA_035499895.1. GTDB lineage: Bacteria > Myxococcota_A > Polyangia > Polyangiales > Polyangiaceae > PMG-095. Next base: position 10,307 of record DATJXW010000110.1, read on the forward strand.
CTCACGATCCCGGCGCTCTTTCGTTTGAAAGGCGAGTTCATGCCGCCGCTCAACGAGGGGGTCGTGCTCTACATGCCGACCGCGCCGCCCGGAATGTCCGAAAACGAGTCGGCCGTATTGCTGCAAGCGATGGACCGCGAGCTCAAGAAGTTTCCCGAAGTCGTGAGCGTGTTCGGGAAAGAGGGGCGCGCCGAGACCCCCACCGATCCCGCGCCGCTCGGCATGGCCGAGGTGACCGTCGTTTTGAAACCACGGGCAGCGTGGCGCCGGGGCCTCACCTGGGACGACCTCATCAAGGAGATGGACGAGAAGCTCCATTTCCCCGGCATGCCCAACGTGTGGTGGATGCCGATCCAGACCAGAACGGAGATGCTCGCGACGGGCGTACGAAGCCCGCTGGGCATCGAAGTATTCGGCGACGACCTCGACGCCATCGAAAAGGCGGCGATCGACGTGGAGCATGCCGTGTCGAAGTTGCCGGGCACACGGAGCGCCTTCGCCGAACGCTCGACTGGCGGTTTCTACGTGGACTTCGAGGTGAAACGTGCTGAAGCGGCGCGCCATGGTCTGTCGGTCGCCGACGTGAACACGGTCGTCGCACGAGCCATCGGAGGCGAGAACATCTCGGAGACCGTCGAGGGACGAGAGCGCTACCCGATTGCCGTTCGCTACGCGCGCGAGTTTCGCGACGATCCCGCGAGCCTCGGTCGCGTCCTCATCAGCACGCCCGACGGGGAGCAGGTGCCGCTGTCTCAAGTCGTCGACATCGAGAGCACTCTCGGACCGCCCATGATCCGAAGCGAAGGCGGCAAGCTCGTCGGGTTCGTCTTCGTCGATACCGATCGGCCGATCGCCGATTACGTTGCCGACGCGAAGACCGTCGTCGCGCGCGACGTGGTTCTGCCCGCAGGCACGCGTCTGGCGTGGGTCGGCCAGTTCAAGTACTTCGAGCGCGCCAGAGAGCGGCTCAAGTGGGTCATTCCGCTGACGCTCGGCATCGTCGTTCTGCTTCTCTACCTCAACACCAAATCGATCACCGAGACCTTGATCGTGATGCTGGCCGTCCCCTTTTCACTCGTAGGCGCAATCTGGCTACTCTACTTGCTCCACTACAACATGAGCGTCGCGGTCTGGGTCGGCATGATCGCGCTCGCGGGGCTCGACGCGGAAACGGGCGTCGTCATGCTGCTCTACCTGACGCTCGCCCACGGCAGGCACGCCCGCGACGGCAAGTTGCGAGACAGGGCCGATCTGAGGGAGACCATCGTCGAAGGCGCCGCAAAGCGACTGCGACCCAAACTCATGACCGTCGCTGCGATGATCATCGGTCTCGTGCCCGTTCTTTGGAGCACGGGTACCGGTGCCGACGTCATGAAGCGAATCGCGGCTCCGATGGTGGGCGGGCTGGTCACCTCGTTCCTGCTCGAGCTCACCGTCTACCCGGCCGTCTTTGCGATTTGGAAAGGGCGCGGGCTTCCCGAGGTAGCGCCCATCCCCGCGTCCGCGGACCAAGCGTTTTAGCAAGCTGCTCCAGAATCTGAGGCGATCGCGAGGCGGACTGGCCGCCTAGGCCGTCCCGGCCTAGGTTGCGAGCATGGTTGGGCGCGTGGGTTTCGCGTTACTGGTGTTCGCTTCGTGCTGCGCCGCGGCCGTCGCGGTCGGCTGCTCCGGACGCAGCACGGTGAGCCAGGAGGGCGGTAGCGGAGGCTCCACGCTCGGTGCGAGCGGGAAGAGCGCAGGCGGTGAAGTGAACGGCTCGAGCGCTGGTCGTGCGGGGGGAACACCGAGCACGGGCAGCGGCGGCAGCCTTGCACAGGGCGGCGGGCGCCCGAACACATCGGCTGGTCGGGGAGGGACGGCCGGCGCCGAATCGAGCGGGGGCCAGAGCGGTGGCGGCAAGGGTGCGGCCGGCGGCGCGCCGAGCTGCACGGGCGACTGCGGCTTCGGAGGCGCCGCGGGAGAAAGTGGCGATGCCGGAGCGGGCGGCGTCGAAACCGGAGCGGGCGGCGTCGAAATCGGAGCGGGCGGCGTCGAAACCGGAGCAGGCGGCGCCGAGACCGGAGCGGGCGGCGTCGAAGCCACTGCGGGCAGCGGCAACCTCGTCAACGTCGGGGGCTTGGGCGGCGCCCAATCCGTCTGCACGTTAGCGCCCGACCTGCTCTCGTGTGGTGATCCGGGCAGCTACTATCACGACCCCGAGGCGGACGAATGCCTGCATACGCCCTTCAAATGCCCCTCGGGCGCGAATCGCTTCGGGTCCCTTTCGGAATGTCTCGCGGCCTGCCCGACTGCGACCGGCGACGAGTAGCCCTAACTCGACAAAACAACTCAGCCTCCGAAACGCTTGGCCCTGGGACCAAGCATCGCGGAGGCTGTCTCACGTTGTTTCTTCTGGGGCGACCCCAGCGGGAATCGAACCCGCGTTACCGGCGTGAGAGGCCGATGTCCTAACCGCTAGACGATGGGGCCTTTTGAACGATGCAAAGTGGCTGGGGGACTAGGATTCGAACCTAGATAGCAAGAGCCAGAATCTTGCGTCCTGCCGTTAGACGATCCCCCAAAGGGAGACTTGCCGAGGTTGGGCGAGACGGTCCGCCGCGGATCCGAGGACCCGAAGCAGGGGCGGGCTTTTAGCTCCAAAGTCCCGATCCGGCAAGGGCCTTGGCATTTGTCGTCCGTCTGGCCGTTCGAAGCCGGCACCTTGGACGCTGCTTTGACCCGAGGGGACGCTCCGGGATACTGTGCGCGACCGGCCCAGGAAACCGTACAGATGGAGCTCCGGGTCATCGGCTGTCACGGCGGGGAGACGCCCAACCACCGAACGAGTGCGTTCGTCGTCGACGAGCGGCTGGCGATCGACGCCGGCTCGCTCACGAGCGGCCTCGACCTCGGAGCGCAATTTCGTTTGAGCGCGTGCCTCGTGAGCCACGCGCACCTCGATCACATCCGGGACCTCGCGACGATCGCCGACAACCGCTGCCAGGCGGATTGCGAGCCGCTGCTCGTCGCCGGGACGGCCGCGACCCTGAAGGTGCTGAAGAAGCATTTCTTCAACAACCTGCTCTGGCCGGACTTCACGGAAATTCCAAACAAGACGCGGCCGACGCTCCGTTTCGTCGAGCTCAAGCCGGAGAAGCGCGCCGAGGTCGCCGGCTATCAGGTGCGCACCGTGCTCGTGAGCCACACGATCGAGTCGGCCGGCTTCATCGTCGAGGGTGCCGACGCGACCATCGGTTACAGCGGCGACACCGGTCCCACCGATCGGCTCTGGGAGCTCCTCAACAAAGAAAAGAATCTGAAGGCGCTGTTGCTCGAGGTGAGCTTCCCCGATCGCGAGCAGCGCCTGGCGACGGTGAGCGGCCATCACACGCCGCGCACGCTGCTGAAAGACCTGAAGAAGTACGCGCGTCCGAAGGATCTGCCGGCGCTCCTTTATCACATCAAGCCGGTGTTCCAGTCCGAGGTCGAGCAGGAATGCGCGCGCCTCAAGGGTGTGAATCTGACCGTGACCGCAATCGGCGATCAGTACGTGCTCTGATGTCCACGAGGGGGCCCCTGAGCATTCCGTGGTTCGAGCGGATCACGCTCGCTATTTGCGGCGTCACGCTCGTCGTCGTGCTCGCGGCGTGGGGCTTCATGCGGGCGAACGCCTTCTCGCTCGCGCACGTCTTCGGTGTCGCGGGGCCGGTCGCGGTCGGGGCGGTCGCGTTCCTCTGGTTCACGCGAGCGCGCGCGGGCGGCGTGCCCGATCCGAAGCGAGCGTGGCGCGTGGCGGGCGTCGCGGCGGCGCTCACGCTCGGGTTCGGCCTGCTGTACGCGTGGTTTCCGACGTACTTTCTCCTCGGCGGCCAAGATCCCGGACCGTACCTCGAGTTTGCTGCGCGCATCGCGAAGACGGGCGGCATGAACCTCACGGTGCCGTCGATCGAAGCGTGGGCGAGTCAGCACACGCCGGGCTACATGCGCTCGTTTCCGGCGCTCTACGGCCAGCTCGCGCATCCCGAAGCGCCGCCGGGCCTGCAAGCGCAGTTCGTCCATCTCTTCACCGCGTACGACGCCGTCTTCTTCGCGCTTCACGGCGTCGAAGGCGCCGTTCGAGCGAACGCGTGGCTCGCGTGCTTGTGCCTCGCGCTCGGCTTCTCGCTGCTCCGGCGCATCGCGACCGAGCGCGCGGCGTTCGCTTTCTTGGTCGTCCTCGCGATCAACCCCGCGTTCGTGTGGGCGAGCCGCATCACGCTGACCGAGACGCTCGGGCTCTGGCTGAACCTCGGCGGCCTCCTCGTGCTCGCGCTCGCGTGGGATTTCGCGTCGCCGAAGCTCGGCTTCCTCGCGGGCGCCCTGTTCGGCGTCGGGATTTTGAACCGGCTCGACGGCGGCCTCGGCTCGTTCGCGGTGCTCGGCTTCGGCATCGCGGCGCTGCTCGGCAAGCCCGAACACCGGAGCGTCGCGGCGGCGGCGGCGTTCGCGCACCTCGTGACGAGTCTCGCCTGCTACCGCGACTCGTACCTGTTCTCGGCCGTCTATTACCGCTCGCTCGTGCAGGTCTCGGACACGCTCCGCATCCTGCCGTGGCTCACGAGCGGCACCGATCTCTTCGTGCTCGTGCTCGCCCTCATGCCGGCGAAGCTCATCGGCACGCTGCGCCTGAACGAGACGTGGCTCCGCATGGCGGGCTACGCCGCGGTGTGGGCCGGCGTCGGCTGGGTCGCGTACGGGCTCACGGTGCGCCCGTTCCTCGACCACTCCGAGGATTCGCACACCGTCGGCCAGCTCACCTGGTACTTCGGCTGGGCCTGCTGGTTCCTCGCGTTCGGCGGCCTTGCGCTCGCGCTCCGCGCGGCGAGCTTCACGCGCTGGCTCCCGCTCGTCGCGTTTCTGCTCCCGACGCTCGTGATTTACACGGTGCGCACCGACGCGGCGCCCGTGCACATCTGGGCCTCGCGGCGCTGGGTGCCGCACGTGCTTCCGCTGATCCTCGCGGCAGCGGCGCTCGGCGCCGACTGGGTGCTCGCTCGCCCGTGGCGCGGTCGCGCCGTGTTCGCGGCGCCGGCCCTGCTCGCGCTCTTCTGGCTCGGACCGCCGCTCGATTTCGTGCGCGCGTTCCTGTTTCGCAGCATGCTGAAGGGGCTCCCCGAAGCTTACGAGCACGTCGCCGAGTTCGCGCGCGAGCACAGCGACAGGTGGCCGGCCGTCACCGATCACGTCAGCCTCGGCTCGATCCTCACGTACGTTTACGACGTCCCGACCGTCCTTCTCACCGAGGACGGCACCGCCGCGCTCGATCGGAGCGAGTTCGAAGGCGGCCTCTCGGTGGGGCTCAACGCGTTCGACCGCCACGACGGCCGGGGCGCGCTCGGCGGCTACGTGTTTCCGTACTTGAGCGCGACGAAGGACGAGCCGCCGACCGACGTGGGCGATGCGCGGCACGCTCTCGAAATCGGCTTCCTCGGGCCGAAGGCGTTTTCGGTGGACATGCCGGCGTCGCACCCGGCGTTTCGCTGGCAGGTGAGCCACATCGCGCCGGACGGGAGCGTCGTCACGAACGGCCAGCGCGGCCGCCCGCTTTACGGCCCGTTCGTCGGACTACAGCCCGGCCACTTCCGCGTCGCGTGGTACGGCTGGCTCGACTACGCGCCGCCGGACAAGAGCCAGGGCGTGCTCGACGTGATCAGTAGGATTCCGAAGCGCGACATCGCCGAGACCGAGCTCGAGGTCGAGCCGACGGACGGCCACGAAACGCAGCTCGGAGCCATCGACTTCAAGCTCGACGAGCCCGTTCAATACGCGGAGTTCCGCGTGCGGGTCGAACGCGGCGTGAAGCTCGTCATCACGCGCGTTCACCTCGAGCGCTTCGACGAACGCCTGCGCGCCTCGACGCCCTGACGCCGCGCCGAGCGGCGCTCCGCGTCGGTCATTCGTGGATGCAGCGGGCCGCCGCCGCGACGTCGAGCGCGGCGCAGCGACGCGCTTTGGCGACCCCGCCGCCGTCACCCCAATGCCGCGCGTCGATGGCCTGCAAGTGCTCGCGAGCGAGCTCGAGCCGCCCGAACGCCAGGTCGCCGTAGATTTCGCTGACGAGCGCCGGCGGGTAATTCGGATTCAGGTTGAGCGCGCGTTCGACGGCGGTGTCGGCGTTCACGCGCTCGCCCGCCGCGCGATACACGTCCGAGAGCGCCGACCACGCGCGCGGCGAGTCCGGCGTGCGCTCGACCGCGGCACTCCAGAGCGAGCGATCGCTCCGCCACAGCGCCGACGCTTGCTCGGTGAACGGCAGCATGGGCAAGCACGCGAGCCAGAGCCAAGCGCGATGACGGCCGAGGGCGAGCCGCTCGGCGACGCGCCCGAGTGCCCAACCCCAACACAATCCGCCGCCGAGCACGCCGAGGAAGAAGTACCGATCCGCGAGCTCGTTGATCGGCCGAACGAGCGGGCACGAGGCGAGGGGAGCCGCGAGCGCGATGCCCACGCCGAGGGCCGGCACGCGGAGCCGCGGACTTTGCCCGAGCAGGAGCACGCCCGCCACGACCGACAGGGCTGGAATGGCCCAACCGCCCGAAGCGTCCGGCTGCCGCCAGTAATCGGGCGCGTACGTGAACGGCCAGATCGCGTGCGCGACGGCGAGGAGCTCGAAGCGCGCGGTGCGGAGCAGCGTTTGCGCGAGCGAGCGATGCGGTGCGAGCGGAACGTCGTCGCCGCGGAGCGCGAGCGGGACGCGATAGCAGAGCCACAGCGCGACCACGGCGCCGAGCGCTCGCAGCGTCCACACGTTGCCACGCGCCCGGGCGCGCGCGCGCGGCACCAGAAATGCGATGAGCGCCGCCAGCGGAACGAAGGCGAGCGCGCTCTCTTTGCCGAGCAGGCCGGCGCCGAGCAGCGCCGCCGCGCCCACGGCGCGCCAGACCCGGTGAGCAGGCCGCGGCGGCTGGATCGGCCCGAACAAGAGCGCGAGCGCCCCGGCCGTGCCGACGGCCGAATACAGATCCTCGCGGTAATTCACGACCGCCGCCGCCTCGGCGTGGGCCGGTGCGAGCGCGAAAAAGCACCCCGCTACGAGCGCCACGGGGCGCTGCCGGGTGAGGACGAGCGCCAAATACGCGGAAACGGCGCACGCGACCCCGTAGAGCAGCACCGAGTCGAGGTGGTAACCCCAGGCAGCGAGGCCGAAAACCCGCCGTTCCAGCGCGTGGCCGAGCACCATCAGCGGCCGCGTCGCGTCCGGGACCTTTTTTGCGACGGCCCCGCCCGTCGCGAGCAGCCGCGCCAGCTCGCCGAGCGGGTGCGCGAGCCACGCATTTTCGATGATGGTCCAACGATCGTCGTAGACGAACCCGTACGTGACAGCGGAACTGAACGCCGCGACGCCCATCGTGGCTCCGAGGAGCGGCACTACCGTTGTGGCACGCGGTCGCATCCGTGGACTTGCGGCAAGGTAGTACGCCTTGGGCGCTTGCCGGCTCTCGAAACGCGCCTGAACGAATCCGCGGCGGCGCGCACCGAAACGCGGGCGATGCTGGACCCGCGGGCGATCTTTTGCGAGAGTGTCGAGGTTTTAGGACGGGGAACTTTGGCTTCTAGCAACTGGACTCAAACGCCGTGAAACGGGCGGATCGCACGTGGTTTCGCCTGTCGTACGCCGTCTGGCTGTTCGGGATTTTCGCGTTCTTCATCCCGGCCGCGACGTGGAGTCCGGCCTCGCGCTACGCGCTCACGCGCGCCATCGTCGAACGGCACAGCCTTTCCATCGACGCGTTCGCTTCGAGCACGGGTGACCGCGCGCTCGTCGACGACCAGTGGTACACGGAAAAGGCTCCGCTCCCGTCGCTCGTCTCGACCGTTCCCTATGGCCTACTCCACGTTTTGCACGAGATGCGCGGGGTCCGGCCTGCGTACCGAGCCCACGCCCGGGGGGAGACGCCGGCCGTCCGCATCGAGGTAAACCGGCCGTTTCAACAGGGCCTCTTCGTCTCTTCGCTCGCCACGAGCGGAATCGCCGGGGCCGCCATCGGTCTCCTCCTCTTCGAGCTCCTGCGCCGCCGCACGACGGCGCGCGCCGCGCTGCTCGGCTCGCTCTTTTTCACGCTCGGCACGCCCGTCTTTTCTTACGGCACGAGCCTCTACGGCCACACGCCCGCGGCCGCGCTGCTCCTCGCCGGGCTCTACTTACTCGATAGTCGAAGGAGCGCGAAGGATCCGTTCCCGACACGCTGGCAGATCGTGGGGGCCGGCTTCTGCCTCGCCTGCGCGCCCGGTTGCGAGTACCTCGCCGCCGTCCCGCTCCTGCTCATCGTCGGCTTTTTTCTGCTGCGGCCGTCGCTCGGGTGGTCGCGCAAGTTTCAAGCGGCGCTCCTGCTCGCGCTCGGGGCGCTCGTTCCGGTCGCGGTCGTCGGCGCCTACCACACGGCTGCGTTCGGCGCGCCCTGGCACACCGGCTACTCGTTCATCACGAACCCGCAGTTCCGCGACGGGCAGAAGACGGGCTTTCTCGGCATCACGTCGCTGCACTCCGCCGCCGTTTACGGCCTCACCTTCGGCGTGAACCGCGGACTCTTCTTCCTCGCGCCCATCACGCTCATCGGCTTCATCGGTCTCGTGCGCCGCGTGATTCGGCAGCCGGACTGGGTGGCGCGCGTAGGGCTGCTTTCGTTCGTGGCGTTGTTCTTGGTGAACTGCTCGTACTTCGTCTGGTGGGGCGGGGCTGCCGCCGGCCCGCGCCATCTCGTGCCCGCAGTGCCGTTTCTCGCCTTGGGCCTCGTTGAAGTTCTCCGCACGCGCAACGTCGCTCTGCGCGCGCTCGTGAACGCGGCGGGCGTCGTCTCGGTGGTGAGCCTCCTCTCGCTCACGCTCGTCGGCATCGAAGCGCCCGAGTTCGGCAACGTCCTCACCGACTTCGTCTGGCCGAACATCGCGGCCGGCCGCATCTCGATCCTGAGCGGCGCCTCGAACCTCGGCTACCTCCTCGGGTTCGGGTCGCGCGTTTCGACGGCGCTGCTCGTGCTCTGGAGCGTCTTCGGCGCCGCCTACGCGCTCTCCTTACTTCGTCGCGCGCAGCGGCTCCCTCCGCGCACGCGCCTCAACGCCACCGTCGTACCGAATGCCGCGTACCCGGCCGCTTCGGGATCGGAGCAGCATCGGGTACTTTAGCTAGCTTGGAGTTCTTCTTTCATGCACCGATCACTTTCTTCGTCGGCAGTGGGCAGAATCCTCGGAACGCAGAGCCGTTGGCTCGTCGGGGGCCTCATGGCGCTCGCGTGGGCGTGCGGTGAGGACGCGAAAACACCAACGGGTTCGTCGAGTGACGCGGGCCGTAGCGGCGGCACCGGTGTCTCGGGATATGCGGGACTCTCGGGTGGTGCGGGCACCGGCGCGGCCGACCAAGCCGGCTCGACGAGCGACGCAGCCGGAACCGATTCCGGGAGCGGGGGTTCCGACACGGGTTCGGGCGGAACCAGCTCCGGCGCGACGGGCGGCACGGACTCGACTTCGAAAGGCGGCACCGGCGGAAGCAGCCACGGCACCGGCGGAAGCCAGACGACCGCGGGCGGCACGACCGGCTCGGGCGGAGCCGTCGCAGCGGGCGGCTCCGGCGTTCTCGCCGCGGCAGGCGAGGGCGGCGGCGGAGAAGGGGGCGACGGTCAGCCGGGCGGCAGCGGAAGCTCCGGCGCCAGCGGCGCGGCCGGCGGCACCTCGATCGAACCGCTCTCGATCACGAACCTCGCGATCGATCCGAACCCGAACATGACGATCTCGTGCTTCGTCTCGTGGACCACCGACGTACCCGCAAGCTCCGAAGTCGACTTCGGCGCGGGCACCTACGCCTTCCGCATTCAGGACGCCACGCTCGTCACCGACCACCACGTCCTCGTCATCGGCATGCACGCGAGCACGCAGTACAAGATCAAGGCCCTCTCCTCGGCGGGCTCGAAGTCAGGCTCGGCAGAAGGGACGTTCACGACGGGAGCGTTGCCGGCGGATCTTCCTTCCACGACTTTGACAGTCAACAACACCGCGAAAAGTCAGGGCGGCTGGACGCTGATGAACGCTCACGTGAACGGCGATCCAGCGTTCATCATCATGTATGACGAGGACGGTGTGCCCGTGTGGTACTTCCTCGACGG
>DATJXW010000111.1:0-24662 GCA_035499895.1 Polyangiaceae bacterium
AGCGGCTTCTTGCCCTGCTTCTCGAGCCAGCGCGCGATCTTCGCGGCGGTCGTCGTCTTGCCCGAGCCCTGCAGGCCCACCATCATGACGCCCGAGCGCCCGCTCGGCTCGAGAGCGATCGGCTCGCCCTCGAAGTTCATCATGCCGACGAGCTCCTCGTGGCAGATCTTCACGAACTGCTCGCCCGCCGTGACCTTGTGCGTTTCACCCCCGTGGCGCACGCGCGTCTGCACGGTGGTGCCGAGCGCCTTCTTCTCGACTTCCTCGAGGAAGCGCTTGACCACGCCGAGCTCGACGTCGGCCTCGAGCAGGGATGTGCGCACCTCGCGCAATGCTGATTGGACGTTCTTCTCGTTGAGCTCGGTCAGGCCCGCCAGGCGGTTCTGAGCTTCACGAAAACCTCGGGTGAGCGCCTCGAACACGGGCGGGCTTTTAGCACGGTCGCCTGGGATAGACCTGGGCCGTGTCGGACGGCCGGAAGCCAGGCGAAATCAGCGCGGATGCCGCTCGCGGCCGGCCTTCAGGAGCTCCGCCCAGAAGCCGAGCTCGGTGAGGAGCAGCTGGGCTTTCTTCGTGTAAATCTCGGCCGTCGGGAAGCCGCGCGTGTCCACCGCGAGGCCGATGAGGCTCACGTTCACCTCGTCGCGCACGGGCACCATCCTGAGCTCGGTCGCGACTTGGGCGAGCTGCTGCGCGGCGCGCGAGCCCGACGCGACGCCGCCGTAGGTGAGGAACGCCACGGGCTTGTAGTTCCAAGCCGAGTAGAGCGCGTCGAGCGCGTTCTTCAAGTGTCCCGGATAGCCACGGTTGTATTCGGGGCTCACGACGACGAACCCGTCGAACCCGCGAATGCGCTCCGCCCAGCGCGACTGCAGGCTGCCGTCCACGTAGAGCTTCTCGACCCCGATCGGCTGCACGCCGTACGAATAGGCCGGCAGCGGCCAATCGCGCAGATCGACGAGCTCGAGCTCGAGGTTCGCGTGAGGTCGAGCGAGCTCGAGCAACCACTTCGCGAACGTTTCGCCCCTTCGGCCCTCACGCACACTCGCAACGATGACGCCGATTGCCGCCATGCAGTTCGAAGTAACAGTGCGTGGCGACGGCAGGCAAGCGCTCGTGTTCGTCACCGAACGAAGCGGCGCGCGGGCGCGATGATGGGGAGTTTAGCCCCAGCGCTCACCTGCCGCGGACGGCGAGGACACGCGAGTACGCGGCACGGCGCGGGATGCCGAGCCGCGCGGCGAGCTCGCCGGCGAGGTCCTTCGGGCTCACGCCCTTGGCGAGCCGCCCCGCGATTTCGGCGTCGATTTCGGCCGGATCGTCGAGGCGTTCCGCGCTCGGCCGGGCGGCGTGAGCACCGAGGACGAGCGTGATTTCACCGAGCCACTCCCGCTCGAGCCGCGCGAGAGCGCCGACCTGGCCACGCAAAATCTCTTCGTGGAGCTTCGTGAGCTCGCGACAGAGCGCCGCTTCGCGCTCGGGCGTCGCGGCGGCGAGATCCCGTAATGTTTCGAGAATCCGTTGTGGCGACTCGAACAGCACGACGGGCTCGCTCGTGGCCGCGATGCGTTCGAGCGCGACGCTTCGCTTCTTCCCGTGACGCGGTAAGAAGCCGAGAAACAAGAACGCTCCCTCGACGAGCCCCGACGCCGCGATCGCGGCCGTGACCGCGCTCGGGCCGGGGATCGGCACCACGCGCACACCCTGCTCGGCCGCGGCACGAACGAGCGCCGCTCCCGGATCGCTCACGCCGGGCGCCCCCGCGTCCGTGACGAGGGTGACGCTTTCGTTTTCGGCGAGACCCGCGACGAGCCTCGCGAGCCGTTCGGGCGTCGCGTGCGCGTCCACGCGAACGAGCGTCTTGCCGGCGATGCCCGTGTGCGCGAGCAGGCCGCGCGTGCGGCGCGTGTCTTCCGCGAAGATGCGCGTCGCGGCCGCGAGAGCTTCGCGCGCGCGAGGCGTGAGGTCGCCGAGGTTGCCGATCGGCGTCGCAACGACGTAGAGCGTCGCCAAACTCGCGTCCGAACGGCGCGCGCCCTCAGCCCACGCCGACCGCGTCCCCCAGGGTTTTCTTCAGGTACTCGCGCAAGCGGCCGGTGAGGCGCGCTTCGAGCTGACGCACGCGTTCACGCGACACGCCGAATTGATCGCCGAGCTCCTGCAACGTGAGCGGCTCGTCGGCGACCAGGCGCTTCTCGAAAATCTGGACGTCCTTGCCGCTCAGCGTCTTGCGGAACGCCTCGAGCTGTTCGTGGAGCACCTCTTCGAGCTCGGCGCTCTCGGTCGCGAGCTCGGGCGTTTCGCTGCTGCCCGGCAGGAGCTCGAGCCGTGTCGTGGTGCGGCCGTCGCTGCTCGCGACCGGCGTGTCGAGCGACGCGTCGGCGCGCGCGAGGCGCCGATCCATCTCGACCACGTCTCCTTCCGCGACGTTCAGCCGCTTGGCGATCTCCTCGCTCGTCGGTTCGATGCCGAGCGCCTTGAGCTTCGCCTTCTCCTTGCTCAGGTTGAAGAAGAGCTTGCGCTGCGCCTGCGTCGTGCCGATCTTCACGAGGCGCCAGTTGTTGAGGATGAAGCGCAGCATGTAGGCGCGGATCCACCAGGCTGCGTAGCTCGAGAGCTTCACGCCGCGATACGGATCGTAGCGCTTCACCGCTTGCATCAAGCCGATGTTCCCCTCCTGCACGAGGTCCATCATGTTCTTGAACGCGCGCCGGTATTCGTAGGCGAGCTTCACGACCAAGCGCAGGTTCGCCGTCACGAGCCGCGCCGCGATGTCGACGTCGCCCGTCTTCGAGTACTCGACGGCGAGCCGGTGCTCCTCTTCCGGCGTGAGCAGCGGATGGCGCCGCACCTCGCGCATGTACGCTTGGAGCGCGTCGTAGCGCGCGAGCCCCTTCGGCTCCTCGACGTCCTGCGACGTCTCCCCGTCGTCCACGAGCTCGCCCGCGGCTTCGAGCACGTCGTCGCCCTCGAGGTTTTCGGGCGCGGCTCCGTCGGCGTCGTCCGACTCGGCGTCGTCGCGTGCCTCGACTTCCGCCGCCGACGGTTCCTTCGGCGCGGGTCCTTTCTTGGTCGAGCGGCGCTTGGTTCGTTCGGCCACGATTACGTTCCAATCACTTAGCACTCCCCATGCCCACCGGATTCACCCCCCGCGCATCTCGCAAGGCGGCGCGGCACCCCATCCGGCGGGCCGGCGGCCGATCTTCGCATTTTCGCTGGGGGAGTTCGAAGCCCGGGCGGTTCCCGATGCGGAACCGGTGCCTTACTCGGGGGAGCTCCGTGCTATATGTTTCGGTGATCGAGGGGCACATGAGGACCATCGAAGACTCGCGGGTAGGTAACAGGGCCGGTTCCGAGCGGACCGAGGACAGCGGGCTGCATCGCATGGGCGCGTGGACCGGGCGCGCGCGGATTCTCGTCATCGACGACGAACCGCTGCTCGGTCGCACGCTCTGTTTCATGTTGGAGGAGAATCACGACGTCGTCGTCGTGGAGGGCGGTGCCGAAGCGCTCCGGCGACTCGGAGAAGACGCGCGCTTCGATCTCGTGCTCTGCGATCTCGACATGCCGGGCATGAACGGCTCCTCCGTGCACCACGCCGTCGAGCGCACGCACCCGGAGCTCGTGCCGCGCTTCGTGCTGATGACGGGCGGCGCCTGCTCGGGCTGGGCCGAGGAGTTTCTCGCGCGCTACTCGGGCGCGCGGCTCGAGAAGCCGTTTTCGGTTGCCGACGTCGAGCAAGTGCTCGCGCTCGTCGGCTGACAGTCGCGGTTCCGCTTCCGGGACGACGAAGGCGCCCGGCGCCGTTCGCGAAGCGTAAAGACGGCCGTCCGCCGGTCTCGCCGGCTCTGACGTGGACGAGTGGCCACTCAGATCGATGGTGATCTGTTCGTGGCAACGATCGAAAAGGTCGTGTTGGTCGCCGACGTCGAGCAAGTGCTCGCGCTCGTCGGCTGATAGGGCTCAGCGCCCGAGGTCCACGGGGCGGCCCGGAACGGGCGGCACGGCGAGCACGGCCACGTCGGTGAAGTACGCCTTCGGCAGCGTCTTGGTCGACGCGGCAAGGTCGTAGACGAGTCCCCATTCGACCCCGGACGCACCGGCGACGAAGAGCGTGTGCGAGTCCGGGCACTGCTTGGCGTGGGTCGTGACCGTCTCGCCGGTGAGCGTGAGATCGGGCCCGGCCATGCCTTTGCCGCGCTTGCCGGCGACGCCGCCCTTGAGGCTCCACACCGCGCTGCCGCGATCCTCCGTGATCATCGCGACCACGCTGCAGGGCGGCGCCGAGCGGGCGCGATCGAGCGAGACGAAGCCGACCTCGGCCGGAAAATCCGAGCGCGTCGAGGTCCGGACGAGCGCCTTCACGGCGCCGAGCGCGCCGAGTGCGTCGAGCATCGTGGCGACGTACGCCGGCTTCACCGGGCGATCCGCCGAACAGCGCACCTCCTTGCCCTCGATGAACTCGCGATGTTGCGCGAGCTCGGTCTTCAGCCGATCGGGCGCGCCCGCTCCGTCGAGGCTCACGCGCGTGCCGGCGACGAGCGCGCCGCTCGTATCGATCGCGAGCGTCGGCGGCAGCGTCGGCTTGGCGGGCGGCGTCGGCGTGGCATCGACGGTCGCCGTGGCGCTCGGAGCGGCGGCGACGGGGGCAGGCTTGTCTTCGCAACCGAGTGGGCCGCCGCCCGCGGCGGCGACGAGGAGAGCGAAAACGAGCGGCCGGCGCATGGGTTCAGAGGTCGTTACAGATCGGATCGGCCCCGGTGAGAATGACCTTCGACGTGCAAATCATCGTGTCCGAACGGCAGATGCCGGCGGCGCAATCGGTGTCGGCGGTGCAAGTCGCCTTGTTCGCGAGCTTCGCGTCACAGGTGCCGCTGCCGTCCGTGGAGTCCGTCGGGATGTTGCAGCGCAGTCCGTCGCCGCACATCGCGTCGTAGGTGCACTTCGCGCCCTGCTTCTTGTCGGTCAGGCAGTTGTCGCCCGAATCCGTATCGCAGTAGGCGCCCGCGCCGCACACCATGGCGAGCCCGTCGCACGGCGCGCCGTTCGCCTGAATCACCGGGATCTGACAGGTCCCTTGCGCGTCCCCGCCCTTGATGACGCAACTATAGTTCTTGGTGGTGTCGCAGTCGCTGTCTTGGCTGCACGGCTCGCCTTGTTTGGACGGGCCGACCACGAGGTGCGAGCACGCCCCGCCGAGGCGCAGCACGAGGTCGAGCTCCGTCGCGTCGAGTTGCGCGTCCGCGTAAGCCGCCTTCACCGCGTCGATACAATCCTGAGCCTGGCTCGGCGAGTAGCCCGTTGACGGCACGAGCGTCTGACAAAAGGCGCTCTGGTGCTCGACGCAGGTCGCCGTATCGACCTCGTTGCAATTGGCAACGACCGTGTCGTTACACGCGGCTTTCGCCCAGGTCGTGCAAAACGCCGATTGATCGCGGATCGACGGGTCGACCGTGTCCTTCGGACCGCTCGCCTCCACCGTACAGGCCGAGACAGCGAACAGCGCGAGCGGAAGGATGAGGCATTTGGTCATAGGGCACCCTTAACTGAAGCGAGAAGCCACGATTCATACCGTGCCCGCGTGAAGTGGACAACGAAAGGGCACAGTCGGAGCGGGCGCAAAGCGCCGGGCCTATACTACGCGGCGTGCAGCCTGGTGCTTCCCGCTCGCGCAGGCGCTTGCTCTCGGGTCTCGGGGCGCTCGCGTCGAGTCTGGGACTCGGGACCGCCGCCGCCGCGCCCGAATACGTCGAGCACGAGCTCGACGTACCCGGCGAAAAGCTCGCCCGCCGGTGCCTGCTGCTCGTGCCGAACCGCGCCGGCGTGCGGCGCCTGCTCGTCTTGTTCCACGGCCTCGCGGAAACGAGCAGCGAGGCGGTGGGGATTCGCGCGTGGGCGGATCGCTACGGCCTCGTGGCGGCGACCGAACGGCTCGCGAACCCGCCCGTCACGCGCAACATGACCGCGCCCGTGTTGCTCACGGACGATCGGCTCGCGGAGCTCAACGCCGGGCTCGCCGGCGAGCCGTTCCACGGCCTCGCGGTCGCGTGCCCCTACACGCCGAACGTCTTTCGCCAACCCTCGCCGCCCACGGCGTTGGATCGCTACACGGACTGGCTCGTCGGCGGCGTCTTGCCGGAAGTGCGCCGGCTCGTGTCGCTGCCCGCGAACGGCAACACCATCGGTGTGGACGGCGTGTCGCTCGGCGGCTACGTGTCGCTCGAGGTGTTCTTGCGCAGGCCGGACGCGTTCGGAGCCGTCGGGGCCTTGCAGGCCGCCGTCGGCGAGAATTTGAGCGACGCCTACGCGTTGCGCTTCGAGCAGGCGTTCGCCCGTGCCGGCACGCGCCCGCTCCGGATCGCGACCTCGGCGTGGGACCCCGAGCGTCCGTCGAGCGAGCGGCTCGTGAAGAAGCTTCGCGCCCGCGGGCTCGAGGTGACGCTCGCGTCGTCCCCCGGCGGGCACGATCAAGGCTTTTTGCGCGAGAGCGGCAGTCTCGAGCTCCTCTATTATTACGACCGCATTTTGCCGCGTTTTCGGCGGCATGCGGGGGCAGGGTGAGGCCGCGCGTCGGCTTCGCCGGCCAGCTTCTCGCGCGCGCCGCGGCGGGGCTCGATCGCGCCGTCACGCTGGCGCTGCGCGCCGCCGCGCCGGAGCTCGAGACCGAGCCGGGGATTGGCACGGGTCACGAAGCGCGCGTCCGCGCCCTGCGCGAGATCGAGGCGCGCTACGCCGAGCTCGATCTTTCGCGGTTCTATCCGGAACCGCGCCGCGTGGAGCCCCTCGCGCGTGAAGGGCGCGGCTTCGGCGGCGGTTTGGAGCGGCTCGACCTCGTGTGGGAGAGCGTCGGGGAGACGTTTCTGCCCGAGCTCGCCGAAGCGTACCGGCTCACGGCGGCCAATCACGCGGCGCACGCGCGGCTCGTCGTTCGCCGCGAGCCGCGACCCGTGGCGATTCTCGTGCACGGCTACATGATGGGGCAGCTCCGCGTGGAGGAGCGCGTGTGGCCGATCCACGCGCTCGACGCGCTCGGTTTCGATTGCGCGCTCGTGCTCCTGCCGTTTCACGGCCGCCGCGCGCAGCCGGGCCGGCAGGGTCGCCCGGAGTTTCCGGGCCGCGACCCGCGCTTCGCGAGCGAGGGGTTTCGCCAGGCGGTGACCGACCTGCGCGAGCTTGCCGGCTTTCTGCGACGTCGCGGACATCCGCGTGTCGGTTTGCTCGGCATGAGTCTCGGCGGGTACACGGCGGCGCTCGCCGCGACGGTCGACGCCGGCTTCGATTTCCTGGTGCCGATCGTGCCGCTCGCCTCGCTCGCCGACTTCGCGCTCGAGCACGGCGACTTGCCCGACGCGCCCGAGCCGCGCGCGCTCGAGCACGAGCTCATCGAGCGCGTGTACCGCCACGTGAGCCCCGTCGACCGCGCGCCGCTCATCGCGAGCGAGCGGGTGCTCGTGATCGGCGCGCGCGCCGATCGCATCACGCAATTTTCGCACGCGCGCAGGCTTGCGGCGCACTTTCGGGCGCCGCTCGTGTCCTGGCACGGCGGGCACCTCTGGCAGCTCGGGCGCGGGCGCGCGTTCGAGCGACTCGGCGAGCTCCTCCGCAAGTTGCCGCCGCTCGCGGCGCTGCCGGCACCCGCGAACGCCCGAGCTTGAGCGGTTGCATGGCGACGCCTTCACGAGCTCTTTCGCTCCGCGCGGCTCTCGCGCCGTACGTCGAACGCGGCGCGCTGCCCGGGTACGTGGCCGCGGTCGTGCGCGACGGCCGCGAGGAACTCGAGGTGCAGGGCGTCACGAGCGCGGGCGGCTCCGAGCCGCTCGCCGCCGACACGATTTTTCGCGTCTCCTCGCTCACGAAGCCGGTGACCGCGACGGCCGCGATGTTGCTCGTCGAGGAAGGGCGGCTCCACCTCGACGAACCCATCGATCGGTTGCTGCCCGAGCTCGCCGGACGGCGCGTGCTGCGCCACGTCGAGGGCCCGATCGACGACGTGGTGCCGGCGGTGCGCGCCCTCACCGTGCGTGATTTGCTCACGTTCCGGCTCGGGTTCGGCTTGCTCCTGGTGCCGCCGGGCACGTACCCGATTCAAACCGCGCTCGACGCGCTCGCGCTCGGCGAGGGCATTCCGCGGCCCGCCGAGCCGCCCGAGCTCGACACCTGGCTGCACCGCTTCGCCACGCTGCCGCTCATGCACCAGCCCGGCGAGCGCTGGCTCTACAACACGAGCGCGAACGTGCTCGGTGCGCTCGTCGCGCGCGCCGCCGAACGACCCTTCGACGTCTTCTTGCGCGAGCGCCTGTTCGAGCCGCTCGGCATGCACGACACCGATTTCAGCGTCCCGGCGCACAAACTAGCGCGCTTCACTCCGAGCTACCTCGTCGATCCACGAACCCAAAAACCAACGCTCTACGATCCCGTCGACGGCCAATGGAGTCGGCCGCCCGCGTTTCCGTCGGGCGGCGCCGGTCTCGTCTCGACGGTGCCCGATTTCCTGCGCTTCGCCGCGCTGCTCGCGGCGCGCGGCGTCGTGAACGGCCGCCGGCTCTTGTCGGAAGAGTCCGTGCACGCGCTCACGACCGACGCGCTCACCCCCGAAAACAAGGCGTTCGGAGGGCTCGTGCCCGGGTTTTTCGCGAGCTACGGCTGGGGTTTCGGCATGGCCGTCGTCACCGCCGAAAGGGACGAGCTCGGGCGTTCCGCCGGCACCTACGGCTGGGACGGCGGGCTCGGCAGCACTTGGTACAACGACCCCGCCACGCGCACGACGGGCGTTCTCTTCACGCAGTGCGCCTGGTCGAATCCGTCGCCGCCGCCCGCGTTTCGCGATTTTTGGCGCGCGCTGACGGCGTCCGCCTGAAGCGGGAAAGCCGAGCGCGTTCGTAGCGCGGTTCGCGCGAGCTCAAGGCGCGACGCGCGCGCAACGCGGGCTGTCGACCACGACCGTGACGCCGCGGTTACTCGGCACCTGACGGTTCCAGAGCGTCGTGAGCGAGTGGTGGCCCGTGAAGATGTCGATGTGCTGGCCGGTGACGGACATGCCTTTGTCTTGCGCGATGAAGCAGCCGTCGTGCGGCGTCGAACCGTCGGGATCGCGCGGCAGACCGTCGAGCTCGGGCACGTAGATGGGCGTGCCGAGCGGGATGACGCTCGGATCGACCGCGACGGTGAGGAGCGGAACGATGGCTTTGCCGGTCGCGCCGCGCCCCCAGGGGAAGTCGTGGCCGTCGAGCTCGTCGAAGCAGATTTTTTGGCCGGTTTTGGCGCAAACCGGCGCGCAGTCGCAGTCGCGCTTCGCGAAGCTCACGGTCGAGCCTTTGCGGAGCGTGCCGCTGCCCTGCACGCACAGGGCCTCGAAGAAGTCGCGCGGCACGTTGGCGATCGTCGCGCAGCGCGCGTTCGGGAGCGCGACGGTCGGACCGTCGTAGTCGGCTTCGCTCGGAAAGTCGTAATAGGTGTTGCGAAAGGTACCGAGCGAGCGGCCGCCCGCGAGCGACACCGGGGGCCCCGCTTCGACGGAGCTCGAGCCGCCGCCCGGCGCGGTTTGATCGGGCGTCTCGTGCGCGCCGGTGCCGAGCGTGCGCGCGCGCACCGGAGTCCCGACCGGGCGCGAGCCGTCATCCAGGTCCGGCGCCGGCACGACGTCGTCGGTGCCCTGCTTGTGGTCGACGGGTTCGAACGGCTCGTTGATCCAGGTGTTGCCCGCCGTCGAGCAGCCGCCCGCGCTCGCGGCCAAGCCGAACGCGGCGCACACGACGGCACGGAGCCTCACTTTTCGACTCCACGCGTCTCGAGCGCGCCGCGCGCGGGGCTCGGATCGCACACGTCGCCCTCCTCGGACGTGATGAGCGGCCGGAGGCGCAGCGTTTCGGCGAGCCAGTGTTCGGCGACGGCCGGCGGCGCCCCGAGCTCGGCCAGCGTTTCTTTCAGGATTTGCACGCGGCGCATGAACTGGCCGCCGCGGATGCGATGCGGTGCGTGCGCGCTCGCGAGCGGCCGGCCCGTGTACGCGACGGGGCCGCCGAGGTGCGCGGCGGCGTGTTCGAACTCCTTCTCTTTCACGCGCGCGCGGTCGGCGTTGCGGAAGAGATAGCCGATCATCACGTCGTCGAAGACGCGATCGACGAAGCGCTCGATGATGCGACGGAGCGCCGGTTCGCCTCCGAGCTCGTCGAACAGGGACCGCTCCGTCATCCTCGCCCCCGGCGCGTCAGGCGGCGACGCCGTGACACTTCTTGTATTTCTTGCCGCTTCCGCAGGGACACGGATCGTTGCGGCCGACGCGCGGCTCCGTCCGGCGGACGGGCGGCCCCTTGATCTCGAGGCCGTCGACGAAGAACCAGCGGCCGTCGACCTTGCGGAACAGCGCGCGTTCGCGGTGCTCGATCTTGGTCGACTTCACCTTGTAGCGCGCGACGAACTCGACGATGCCGGTGTCGTCCTCGGGTTGTCCCTTTTCGGTCGTGGTGATCTCGAGACCGAGCCACTCGGATTGCTTCGACCACGCTTCGGTGTTCTTGCGATCGACGTCGCCGCGGCGGTCGGGGTCGTGCGATTCCACGATGAAGTCGACGTCGCCCGTCGCGTAGGCCGTGTAACGCGCGCGCATCAGCGCTTCGGCCGTCGCCGCCTTCTTCTCGTGCTTGAGGTAGGGGCCGCAGCAGGTCTCGAGGGATTCGCCCAGTCCGCAGGGACAAGTCATGCCCGAGGCCTATAGCACCGCCCCGCCGCGGGGTGGCTCGGAAGAACGGCGCGCTAGGCGCCGAGCGACTTCAAGAGTTTGGCGTGAATCCCGCCGAAGGCGCCGTTCGAGAGCAGCGCGACCACGTCGCCGGGTCGAACGCTCCGCGCGAGCTCGCTCACGATGGCGTCGACCGAGTCGAAGCGGGCCGCGCGGCGGCCGCGCTCGACGAGCGCCCGCGCGAGCTCGTCGAGATCGAGCGCTTCTCCCGGCGCGACGTTCGCGCGCCCGAGCGGGGGCAAGAGCACGTCGTCCGCGGCGTCGAACGCCGTCGCGTATTCGGCTTGATGCATGCGCCGGCACGCGGTCGCGCTGCGCGGCTCGAACACCGCGAACAAGCGCGCTCCGGGATGGCGCGCTCGGAGCGCCGCGAGCGTCTCGCGCACGGCCGTCGGATGGTGCGCGAAGTCGTCGTAGACGAAGGCTTCGCGCGGCGTGCCGATCAGGTCCTGGCGCCGCCGCACGCCCTCGAACGAAGCGAGCGCGGGGCCGAGATCGGCGAGGCGCGCGCCGAAACCCTGCGCCACGGCGCCGAGCGCCGCGACCGCGTTCTTCAAATTGTGACGCCCCGGGAGCGCCAGCGCGAGCCGCCCGCACGCGACGCCGCCCGCGTAAAGGTCGAAGGCTTGCCCGCGCGCGTCGGAGCCCGCCGGCGCCGCGAGCCAATGCGGCGGCATGCCATGCGTCGGCTCGTCCGCGAGCGCGTACCAGGCGACCTCGGCGCGCGCGTGCTTTTCGACGACGCGCACCACGTTTTCGTCGGCGGCGTTCGCGACGATGAGCCCGCTCTTCGGCACGAGCGCGACGAAGCGCTCGAAGGCGTCGAGGTAGCTCGCGAGCGTCGGGTAGATATCGACGTGGTCGTGCTCGATCGAAGTGAGGATCGCGACTTCGGGCGCGTAGTGGAGAAACTTCGCCGTCTTCTCGAAGAAGGCGGTGTCGTATTCGTCGCCCTCGATGACGAACGGGGTGCGGCGCGCCGGCCGTTCGGCGGCGCCCAGCCTGCGCGGCGCTTTGGCGGCGCGAAACCCGCGCGCAAATCCCTTCGGCAGGCCGCCGATCAGAAAGCCGGGAGCGAAGCCGGTCTGGTCGAGGAGCCAGGCGGCGAGCGACGTGGTCGTCGTCTTCCCGTGCGTGCCGGCGACGACGAGCGGCGAGGTGCCGGCGAGCGCGAAGCGCGCGAGCGCGCCGGCGATGTGCGTCACGTCGAGTCCGCCGTCGATGGCCGCGCGCGCCTCCGGATTGTTCGGCCGGCACACGTTGCCCACCACGACGAGATCGGGCCGCGGCTCGAGGTGCGCGGGGTCGAAGCCCCGGAGCGTGCGCACGCCCCACGCGTCGAGCTCGGGTCCGATCGGCGGATCGAACGCGGTGTCGCTGCCCGAAACGCGATGCCCGAGCTCGACGAGCAGACCCGCGAGCGCGCCCATGCCGGTGCCTGCGACGGCGACGACGTGAATGTTCATCGAAGAGCCGAGGCTACCACGCTCGTGAAGCCGTTTGGCCGCGCGGAGGCGCTACTGCTACGCTCGCGCTCCGCGATGAAGATCGTCGATAGCTTGGGCAAAGCGCCGGTTTTTTCCTTCGAATTCTTTCCGCCGAAAGACGCCGAAGGCGTCGAGCGTCTGTTCGAGACCATCGCGGAGCTCCGCCCGTACGAGCCGGCCTACGTGTCGGTGACGTACGGAGCCGGCGGCAGCACCCGGCGCCTCACGGTCGAGCTCGTGCGCCGCATCAAGCAAGAGGTCGGCATCGAGTCGATGGCGCATCTCACGTGCGTCGGCGCGACGCGGGACGAGCTCGGCGACGTGCTCGCCCAACTGCGCACGAGCGGCATCGACAACGTGATCGCGCTCCGCGGCGACCCGCCGCGCGGCGAGACGCGCTTCGTCAAGACCGACGGCGGCTTCGAGCACGCGTCGGAGCTCGTCGCGCTCGTTCGCGCGCGTCACGACTTCTGCATCGCGGCCGCCTGCTATCCGGAAAATCACGTCGAAGCGAGCGACGCGGAGGCAGACCTTCGTCACTTGAAGGCCAAGGTCGACGCCGGGGCGGATTTTCTGATCACGCAGCTCTTCTTCGACAACGCGGACTACTTCCGCTTCGTGGAGCGGGCGCGCGCCGCGGGCATCGACGTGCCGATCATCGCGGGCATCATGCCCATCACCAATCTTTCGCAAATCAAGCGCTTCACCGCGCTCTGCGGCGCGAGCATTCCGGCGCCGCTCCTCGCCGCGCTCGAGACGTGCGGCACGGACGCCGACGCCGTGCGCGCCATCGGCGTGGAGCACGCGACCGCGCAGTGCCGCGAGCTCATCGCGCGCGGCGCGCCCGGCGTGCACTTCTACACGCTGAACCGCTCGCTCGCGACGCGCCACGTGCTCGACCGACTCCGGCGCTGAGCCGAACGCGGGAGTCCGCACTCGGCCGACGGCGCGCCGCGCTGCGCGAAATACCGGCGATTTCGCCGGGTGGTTGCGCGGCCCACAGCGTCTTACCCGCACGTCCGAGCTCCCACGTTAATGCGCGGAGGAGGCTGCACCGTGCGCTTTTTTCGTCACGATGGAGATAGCATGAGTACGGTGTCAGCGGCGGGTATCACTAGGAGTTGGCGATGACGACGGACGGCTCAACCGGGCGTCGCGACGGGTTCAATCGTTGGGTCGCTTCGATGAAGACCGAGCACCAGCCGCTCGAGGCCAAGCCCGGCGCGTTGAAGCCCGCGGTGCCGAAGCTCGAGCTCGAGCTCGACGACAATGCGACGCACGTGCATCGCATTCCGAAAGAGCTCATCCACCGCATGCGCGAACAACAGCCGCAGCCGCAGCCGATCCCGCGCGAAGAGCCGGAGGACGACGACGACGAGAGTCAGGTGAAGGGGCTCGGCGTGATCCAGGAAGATCGCACGGCGGTGTTTCGCCCGCCGCCCGAGCTCCTCGCGCGCGCGAAGCGGATGAAGGCGCCGCCGAAGCCGGACGCGCAGGCGTCGGTGCCGACGAAGCCGCCGCCGGCGTCGCAAGCCGAGCTCTTGCAGAGCATGCCCGCGGCGCCGAAGGTGCCGGGGTTCGAGAGCGTGCCCGCCGCCGCGAAGGGCGGCTTCTCGAGTGTGCCCGCGAAGTCGCCGCGGAGCTCGAGCGTGCCCGCGAGGTCGCCGCTGAGCTCGAGCGTGCCCGCGAGCACGCCCGCGCCCGTCGCCGCGGAGAGCGCACCCGTGGTCGCGCCCGAGACGGCCGCGCTCGAGACGCCGGCCGCGCCGCTCGCCGATTTCACCGAGCCGCTCGCCGAAACCACGGCCGCG
This sequence comes from Polyangiaceae bacterium, assembly GCA_035499895.1. Lineage (GTDB taxonomy): Bacteria > Myxococcota_A > Polyangia > Polyangiales > Polyangiaceae > PMG-095. The sequence goes on from DATJXW010000111.1 coordinate 14,037, forward strand.
GCCCCCGCCTCGGTGTCGGAACCGGATTCGTCGGCCGTCTTCGCGCGGCAGGAACCCGCGAGCGGCGTGCTGCCGGTCGCGCTCGCGCAAGCCGAACCCGCGCCTCGAGCCGAGGAGGAGGACGAGCCGAACACGCGTGAGTATCGGATGGACGCGCTCGGCGTCGCCGCGCCGGCTCGCACCGTCGAGCCCGAGCCCGCCGATGCGCTCGAGGAGCCGACCGTGCTCCGTGCGCCGGTTTCGCCGCAGGTGGATTCGGACTCGCCGTTCGCGTTCGCGCCGTCGTCGGTGGTGCCGATCCTGCCGCCGACGGTCGAAGTGTCCGGGCCCGTGCCGGTCGACTCCAGAGCTCCCGTCGAGGAACCCGGCGCACCGACGACGCACGCGCCCGTCGTGCGGCCCGAATCGAACGCCGCACCCGAGACGCGGACGCCGTTCGCGGTGCGCGCCCTCGTCTTCGTGCTCGCCGTGGCCGTTGCCGCCGCCGTCGCGTGGTGGCGAACGCGGCACTCCTGATTGAAGCTCGCGCGACCGAGTAGGAAATCGAACGAGGGCGGATCAATCCGCGGTCCGCGGACGCGCGGCGTCGTCCGAGCGGCAAAAAGGCTGCCTGTTCGGGGGCACCGCGGGCGACTGAGCTCGAGATGGTGTATGTCTTGAGGATGATGAAACCGGTTCCGTACGCCGTGCTGGCGTGGGCACCTCTCGCCTGGATTCTTGCTTGTTCGAGCACCACGGCGCACTCGGACGCGCCCGGCGGCGGCGCGGGGGGCACGACCGGCGCGACGGGCGGCACCGCCGCGGACACGGGCGGCTCCGGCGGCACGGATGCCGGCGGCACGGGCGGCGCCGGCGGTTCGGGCGCGGTCGGCGGCTCGGGTGCGAGCGGCGGAACTGGCGGCGGTGCGGGCACGAGCTCCGGTGGCGGCGCGGGTCGCGGCACGGGCGGCTCCGGCGGCAGCGTGAGCGGCGCGGGCGGCGCGGGCGGCGCGAGCGCGGGCCAAGCCGGCATGCTCGGCACGAGCGGCGGCAGCGCCGGCGCCGGCACCGGCGGCTCCGCGGGCTCGGGCATGGGCGGCACACTCCCGCCGCTTCACGTCGAGGGGACGGCCATCAAGGATCCGAACGGCAAGACCATCGTGCTCCGCGGCTTCGATCTGCCCGACATCGGCACGCTCTACGCGAACGCGATGAGCAACGCGTCCGGCATCACCGCGCGCATCGACACGTCGCTCGCCGCCGGGCTCACCGCGCACGTCATTCGCCTGCCCGTGTATCCGCGCACGGTGGCGAACAGCGGCAGCCCCTCGTACTCGCCCGCGCCGTACCCGCTCGGCACGACGGCGCCGGTGGGCATGCACCAGACGCTTTCGGAAGACGATTACGTCTCGAAGATCTTGCAGCCCGCCGTGGATTACACCGCGCAAAAGGGCATCTACGCGATCATCGATTATCACCAGATCGACGACGCGACCGGACAGTCGGGCATGGACGCGGTCACGTTTTGGCAGAAGATCGCGCCGATCTACGCGAACGACAATCACGTCATTTTCGAGCCCTTCAACGAGCCGGTGAACACCTCGACGCCGTGGTCCACGTTCAAGACGACGGTGCAATCCTTCATCGACACGATTCGCACGGCGGCGCCGAACAACCTCATCATCGTGCCGTCGATGATCTGGGATCAGCGTCCGGGCGACGCGGCGAGCGACCCGCCGTCGGGCACGAACTTCGTCTACACGGCGCACGTCTACCCCGGCAACTGGTCGATGTCGTTCCAGCAGCAGGTGGCCACCGCGGCGGCCGTCGCGCCCGTTTTCTTCAGCGAGTGGGGTTTCGTCCAAAACGGCTCCGACAAGAACCTCGGGACTTCCGACGCCAACTGGGGACCCGACTTCCAGATGATCGTCGACGGTAACGGCGCGAGCTGGAGCGCGTGGGTCGCCGACGGCAGCTGGACCCCGCCGCTCTTCGCGAACCAAGCGCTGAGTTCGCTCTCGGCGTTCGGCATGTTCACGGCGACGTGGCTTCAGAGCAAAACCACGAGCGACTGGGTTTTTTAGCGGGCGTTCAGCACCGCCGACACGCCGGAGCGCCCCGGTTCGCCGCGCCGACGGCGCCTACTTGCGGATGAGGACGAGCGTCTTCGCTTCGCCGTGCGGCGTGCTCACGCCGTGCCAGCCGTCGGGGACGCTCGGCGTGAGCCACTGAAAGAGCCGCGCGGCGTCGGCGGGCGAGAGCTCGAGGGCGCCCGGGCCGTGCTCGACGCCGAAGCGGTCGTGCCAATACGCGCCGTAGCCGAGCCGCCCGGACGAAAGCTCGAACACCCACGGCACGTCGTAGGTCTGGAAACTCTCGTGCGTCGTGAACGGATCGGCGCCGACCAGGGTGATGTGCTTCGCGCGCACCTCGAACGTGCCGAGCCCGAACGCCGCCGTCGGCGACGCGACCTCGCCGTTCGGGTTGTCGGAGACATTTTGCGTCGGCGCGGCGTCGCGGCCGACGCTCACGAGCGTCGCGAAGAACGGCCGTTTGCCCTCGTACGCGACGAGCGTGCCCATCACCACGCTCACGTCGAGCCACTTCTGCCCGTCGACCGCGAAGTCGGGGAAGACGTTGCGCGCGAGCACCGTCGTCACGTCCTTGTGGCGTACCCAGCGGCCGTCGGTGAGCGCCCAGAATTTTTCGCCGTGCGCCGTGCGAAACTTGCCGGTGAGATCGAGCTCGGCGTGCACGTCGAGGTCGTGCCCTTGCTCGGCGTCCTCGCCGTCGAGCTTGAAATCGCGCACGCCGTGCTTCACGACGAACGCGAGCGGCAAGCTGCGCTTCTCGCCGAGCTCGACGCCCTTGAACTCGGACGGAGCGGCGGCTTCGAGATCGGCCGCTTTCACGAATTTGCCGCTCGTGAGCAGCGCGAGCCGCTCGGGCGCGCTGCCGAGCACCGCCGCGGTCCAGCTGCCGACGACGGCGAGCCCCGCGTGCCGCTTCAGCTTGCCGATCTCGCGCACGGTGCTTTCGTGCGAACCGTCGCGCTCGTAGAGCGGCGTGTCGATGACGGCGCGCGCGTACGTGTACGGCAGCGGCTGATCGAGCAGCGGCTGGATGGCCATGGCCGCGAGCGTCGGGTGCCTGAGGTCGGTCGTGGCGCTGCCGCTCGCGCAGACGAAGCCGGCGGGGCGCACGGGAAACCAGCCGTCCGCGCAGCCTTCCCGCGAGTACGGCTGTACCGCGCGCGCGACGCGATCGCCCGCGTGCATGTAGCCGATGCGGTTCGCGCCGGCGGCCGGCCGCTCGAGAATGGGAGTGAGATCGGCGATGGAGGCGAGCTTCGGGCCGTTCTCGGGGGGAACGGGCACCTTCGGGATTTCGAGCGAGGCGCGCTCGTGTTGCTTCGAGAGCGCGACGTCGTCTTTGTTCGCGCAGCCCGCGACGGCGCTCGCGAACGCCGCCCCGACGGCGCAGGCGGTGCCAACTCGGAGGAGCGATCGGACGGATCCCATCGCCCCCGAGTGTCATGGGGGCTGGGGTTGGGCCAAGTTTTGGCCCGAAGCGCGCCCAAAACCAGCCAAACTGCTCGAAATTACGGCGTTTCAGCGCTGCGGCCGCTCACGACGCGGTCGCGGCCGCCGTAATCGCGGCGGAGCGCCACGTCGTGAAAGCCGGCGCGCTCGAAGAGCTCGACCGTGCGCGGGCCCTGGTCGTGGCCGATTTCGACCGCGAGCACGCCGCCCGGCTCGAGGTGCGCGGGCGCGCTCGTGACGATGCTGCGCACGAGATCGAGGCCGTCGGCGCCGCCGTCGAGCGCGAGTCGAGGTTCGAAGTCGCGCACGTCCGCGTCGAGGCCGGCGATGTCGGCGCTCGGGATGTACGGCGGGTTCGCGGTGACGAGCTCGAAGCGACGCCCGGCGACGGGCGCGAAGAGGTCGCCGACGAGGACGGCGAGCGTGAACACGACGCCGAGGCGCCGCGCGTTCTCCCACGCGAGCTCGGCGGTTTCGTGCGAGACGTCGGTGGCCGTCACGCGCCAGGTCGGCCGCTGCTTCGCGAAGCTCACGGCGACGCAGCCCGTGCCCGTGCACAAATCGAGCGCGCGGCCGTGCATCGAGCGCGCGCGGGTGCGCTCGAGCGCGACCTCGACGAGGGGCTCGGTGTCCGGGCGCGGCACGAGCGCGCGGCGGTCGACGGCGAAGGAAAGCCCGTAAAATTCGCGGCGACCGAGGATGTAAGCGATGGGTTCGCCGCTCCGCCTGCGCTGGATGAGCTCGCGGTAGCGGCCGAGCTCGTCCTGCGCGAGCTCGCGCTCGGAGTCGAGCACGAGACGAATGCGATCGGCCTCGAGCGCGTGGGCGAGGAGGAGCTCGGCGTCGAGGCGCGCGCTCGGATTGTTCCGTTTGCGAAAATCGTCCGCCGCCCACTTCAGCACGCGCGCGATGGTCCAGGCTTCGCTCGCAGGGCGTGCCGGCGTCCGTGCCGCGTCGGAGCTCGTCACGACGCGCCGCTCTCCGCGCGAGCGACGCGCACGACGGCTTCGACTTCGCTTCGGATGGCCGCGAGACGCTCGGCGCTCGGCGCTTCGAACCGGAGCACGATGAGCGGCCCCGTGTTCGACGCGCGCACGAGCGACCAGGCTCCGTCCTCGTACGTCACGCGCACGCCGTCGAGCGTGTTCACGCGGCCGCTCGGCTCGAGCCGCTCGAGCACGCGCCGGACCACCTCGAACTTGAGCGCGTCCGGGCAGTCGACGCGGATCTCGGGCGTGTGGAAGCTCGGGGGGACGTCGCCGAGCTCCTCGAGCACGCTGTGGCCGCGCCGATGCAGGATTTCGAGCAGGCGGAGCGCGGCGTAGATGCCGTCGTCGTAGCCGAAGTAGCGGTCGGCGAAGAAAAAATGCCCGCTCATCTCGCCCGCGAGCGCGGCGCCTTCGGCCTTCATTTTGGTTTTGATCGCGCTGTGGCCCGTCTTCCACATGATGGCGCGGCCGCCGCGGCGCGTGACTTCGTCGAACAGCGACTGCGAGCACTTGACGTCGCCGATGACGGCGGCGCCCGGACTCCGCGCGAGCACGTCGCGCGCGAAGAGCGCGAGCAGGCGATCGCCCCACACGATTTCACCCGTGCGATCGACGACGCCGAGCCGGTCGCCGTCGCCGTCCCACGCGAGACCGACGTGCGCTTGCTCGGCCCGCACGCGCTCGATCAAGTGCGACAGGTTTTTCGCGACCGTCGGATCGGGATCGTGATGCGGAAAGCGGCCGTCCATCTCGCTGAAGAGCGCGACGGGCCGGTAACCGAGCGCGTTCAACGCGCGCAAGCCGAGCGGACCTGCGGCGCCGTTGCCCGCGTCGACCACGACGCCGAGCGTGCCCGCGTTCGGGGTCATGCCTTCGACGACGCGCGCCACGTAGCCGTCATCGACGCTGCGAGCTCGAATGCTGCCGCCCGGCACGCGCGGAAGCGCCGGGCCGAGCACGACTTCGCGCAGCTCCTCGAGCGCGGTACCGAAGAAGGGGTCGCGGCCGCGCATGATTTTCATGCCGTTGTCCTCGGCCGCGTTGTGGCTCGCGGTGATCATCACGCCGCCGTCTGCGCCGAGCTGGTGCACGGCGAAATAGAGCTTCGGTGTCGGGCCGACGCCCACGTCGAGCACCTCGGCTCCGCCCGCCACGAGCCCCGCGGTGAGCGCGCCGAACAGGCGCGGCCCCGAGAGCCGGCAATCACGCCCGACGGCGACGCGCGGCGGCCGCGCCACGCCGTCCGGCCGAAGGAACTCGGCGAGTGCACGCCCGACACGCTCCACGAAACCGTCGTCGAGGTCGCGCTCGGCGTGGCCTCGGATGTCGTACTCGCGAAAGACGTGCGCGCTCAAACCGGCGGGACACTAGCGCGACTCGTCCGTTCGCTCTAATCCAATTGCTCGCAGATGAAGCCGGCGATCGGGTCGCTGGAGCAGGGCAAGTCGTTCCACTGCCAGTCGTAGCTGCCGTCCATGGCGCCGCAATCCTCGTCCAGGCGGTCCGTGCCGCTCGGCTCGCCCGCCGCGAAGTCACTGAATTTGCCCATGACGGGCATCCCGCCCGCCATCATCGGGTTCTGCTGAAAGAACGGCATCGCGCCCGGCATCTGTCCCCACACCCAGCGTCCCTCCGTCATGATGTCGTTCGCACCGAACCAAATCTGCCCGTCCTTCGGTGCTGCTTCGGTGAGCCAGTTCTTCAGGAAGTCGTTTTCGTCCGCAGACTCCACGTAGGCGAGATCCAACGCGAACGGCAGATGGAGTTTGTCGCGGGCGCCTTGGCAGAACGTGGAAGCGTCGGCATACACGACGTAGTCCGCGTTCGAGCCGTAAACGCAGACGAGGTAGCTGTGTCCGCCGTAGGTGCGCGCGCTGCAGCCGGTCGGGCACACGCCGCCCTCGTCGGTCTCTCCGTTGCAATCGTCGTCGATGCCGTCGCACACTTCGCGGGAAGGCACGCAGCCGCGCTCTCCGCCTTCGCCGAGACCGGGCTCACCGGACGTCGCGGCGCTCCCGTCGCTGCCGCCCGTGCCTCCGGAGGCGGGCGCTCCACCGGTGCCGCTCGTCACGTCGCCGCCCGTGCCGCCCGCGGCCGAGCCGCCGCTGCCGCCGCTCGCCGCCTCGGACGAACCGCCCGTCGCGCTCGTGCCGGTGCCGCCGGTCGTCGAGCCGCCGGTGCCGAGGCCTGCGCTCGCGGACGCGCCCGCGCTTCCGCCCGTCACGCTCGACGACCCGGCTCGTCCGAGGTTTCCATCGATGAAGTAGCCGTCGGAGAGCGGGCAGCCGGTGACCAGACACGCGGAGAGCGACGCCGCGCCGAGCTCGAGCAGGATGCCGTGGGCTCTTCGCGCCGCGCGCCTTCGCACCGCCCTCAACGAAAGCTCCCGGCCATGGCGACGCCGCCCGGCCAGAGCGCGACCCCGACGCTCCGCGCCGGGTGCGTCACCACGAGGTACGCGCCGCCCGCGAGCGCCAGCGCGCCGAGACCGAAGCCGAAATACGAAACGGTGCGTTCGCGCCGGTAGCCGTCGAGCGTGTTTTCGTCCGCGGGCGGGCAACCCGGTTTGCACTCGCGGTCGAGCGTCGCCTTGTTGTTCAGCGCCATCACGCCCGTGAGGAGGCCGACGCCCGCGAACGTGCCGCCCGAAATGACGAGCGCCCAGCCGAGCGTATTTTCGGGGTTCTTGTCGACGGCACGCTGCCGCTCGCGCGGGGGCTCGGGCGCGGGCACGGACGGCGCCGCGAGCGGCGCGAGCGTGAGCTCCACGTCCTCGTGCGCGCGCTCCGCGAGATTCACGTCGCGCATCGCCGTGCGGCCGTCCGCCGCGCGCACGATCACGCGGTGCGGGCCGGGGTCGCTCGGCTGGTCGACCGCCGCGAGCGACGGCATGACCTTCTTGCCGTCGATTTGGATCTCGACCTTGTCGTTTTGGCCCACGCCGTGCACCTGCACGCGCAGCGTCGGAATCCGCTGGAGAATAGGCTCCGTTTCGTGTTGCGCCGCGTCGGCCGCTTGCTTGAACGCCTCGTTCGTCGGGTCGACGGCCAGCATGCGCTGCGTCGCCCCATACTTTTCGAGCGCCTCGACGAGCCGCCCGAGCTCGACGAGCGTGCGCGCTTCCATCAACGTGATGGTGGGCGCCGGGATGATCGCGCCGGCGCGTTCGAAGAGGCCGAGGGCGCGCTCGTAGTCGTGTTGTTCGAACGCTTCGGAACCCTGCGCGGCGAGCACGCGCGCCGCCACCCGCGCGTCGCTGTCGACGTATTCGTCGGTGGCGCGCGCAGCGGGCGCGAGCAGCGCGCCCCCGAGTACGAGCGAGCCCACGAGCCGGCCTCGGCGGCGCTCAGATGCCGAAGTCACGAATGCTCTTCGTGGCGGCGTGCTGGCCAGCGGGGCGTCGAGTGGCTTGAGGCGGGGAAGCATGCGCCGGGGTGCGGCTCGGGCGCGCGTTCTTCGTCACTGCCGAGCTCGCCGAGGGTAGCGGCGCGGGCGGCTCCGGTACAGCCGCCAAGACGGCGCTCGGAGCGGGCGGCGCCGCCATCGCGGTGGTCGCGAGCCGGGCCGGGTCGGCGGTGGCCGCGGCGGGCGTTTCTCGCGGTTTCCAGGCCAAAAATGCCAAGGTGGCAGTCGCCACGAGCACCGCCACGCCGATGATCGCGACGACGTTCGGCCGCAGCGCGCGTGCCGCGCGATGGCGCAGGTTCAGCCGGAACGTGACGCCCGGCAGCGTTCCGCCGAGCCACACCGCACGGAGCGAGTTACCCGCCACGTCTTCCGTCACGCCGTGATCGACGAGCCAGAACGCGAGCGCTTCCCCGAGCTCGGCCATGCTCTGCCAGCGTTTGTCGCGTGACTTCTCGAGGCCCTTCGCGATGATCGTCCAAAGCTCGCGATCGCCCGCGCCGTACTCGACCGTGGGCACCGGCGGGTCGTGCAGGATCGCCTGCATCAGCGCGTTGTAGTTGTCGACTTTGAACGGCACCGTGCCCGTGAGCATCTCGTAGAGAAGAACCGAGAGCGCCCAGATGTCGGTGCGTGAGTCGACGCTGCCGACGCCGCGCGCCTGCTCGGGCGACATGTATTCGGGACTGCCGAGCACCACGCCGACCTGCGTCAAACGGCTCACGTTCGGCCGCCCTTCGAGCTTGGCGATGCCGAAATCCAGCAGTTTGGGCTGCAGGCGACCGAGCGTGTCGCGCGCGACCAAGACGTTTTCGGGTTTGATGTCGCGATGGACGATCCCGCGCTCGTGCGCGCAGCGCAGGCCGTCGACGATCGGCAGAATCAGCTGCAGAGCGTGGACCGCGCCGAGCTTGTGCTCGCGGTCGAGTTTCGACGCGAGCGTCTCTCCGTGCGCGAGCTCCATGACGAGGAAGGGAGCGCCGTCTTCAGTCGTACCAAAATCGAAGACACGCACGATGGCCGGATGGCCGAGCGTCGCCGTCACCTGGGCTTCACGCGCCATGCGCGAGCTCAAATCGGAGTCGGCCGCGCCGGCGCGAATGAGCTTGATCGCGACGTCCACGCCGAGCGCGAGCGAGTGCGCGACCCAGACCACCCCCATGCCACCCTCTCCGAGCTTCCTGATCAGCCGGTAGCGTTCGGCAATGAGCTGGCCCGCGGCGTAGATGGTCGTCCGCGTTCCGGAGCTTGCCGAGGCGTGCTCACCGGGATCTTCAGCTTGAGTAGGAAGTCCCAAGATCCCTCAAGGATACAACGGAGTCAGGCGGTGTTCCTCCACAGTTACGAAACGAGTATGGCCTCGGTTAATGCCTGGCGTAATCTCTGACGCAGTGCGCCGATGCGGGTTTCGCTCATGTGTGCGGATGTGTGTTTTTGCCCACACGATCGGGGAAGATCTTTGCGGCGTGCCTAACGATTAGTCACGAGCCCGAGCAGCGGCAGGCTAGTGCGCCGCGCAACCTCACGGTTTGCAGACGGGCGGCTCGGAACACAGAGCAGCTCGCTCGGACAGCTCGGCTGCACCTTCCTTGTACCAGCGTGGCGGCGTGAAATAGAGGCGCTCTTCGCCGGCGCGCGACCACGCGACGACAGGCTCGGCGTAGTAGCAACCTGCCACAGGGCGCACCCAGCGACCGGCTTGCCATTCCCAGCGCCGGCCCTCCCACGCGTAATGCCCGTCGACCCAGGCGCACGTCGTGTCGCTGATGCCGTTCGGGATCTCTTCGACTTGCGCGGGTGGCGGCGGATACGCGACCTCGACGAACTCCTGGATGTGCGCCGGGTGCGGCCCTTTCGGCACGAGCGGCGTGCTCGCGCCGCACGCGCCGACCGCCGCGCACGCCGCGAGCGCGGCCCACCGACGTGCTCGACGGCGCGGCGCGTGCGCGCTCATGGCGGCGCCAGGTCCGCGAGGAGCTCGCTCCGCAAGAGCGGCCCGTAGAACATGAACTCGAGGATCGCGAGAATGATGAACGGCCCGAACGCGAGGCGCGCCGCGGCGAGTCCGGGCTCCGGCTCTTTCGCGAGCGGGTCGTCGGCGAGCGCGCGTTCGAGCTCGTCGCGGTCGCTGCCTTGAGCCGTTTCGAGCGCGGCGAGGAGCGCGCGTCGCTCTTCCACGACGGCGGCCGGCTCTTCGAGCTTCTTGCCCGCGGCGAGCAGCGCGAGCAGCACCGCCGTCGCTTGGACGGCGCCGGCGAGCAGCGCGAAAACCGCGCCGAACCAGCCGAACCACGCACCCGCGAGCAAGACGAGCTTCGCGTCGCCGAGCCCCATGCCGGCGCGGCCGCGGAGCTTCGAGTACAGGAACACGAACGGCAGCCACACGATCATGAAGCCGACGGCGGCGCCGAGGAGCGATTCGCGAAAGCTCGCGCCCGCGCGGAGCGGCACCGTGGCGATGCCGAGTCCGGCGCCGCCGAGCGTGATTTCGTCCGGAAGGAGCATGTGCTCGAGATCGATGAACGCGGCCGCGACGAGGCCGAGCGCGAGCACGAGGTACGCGAAGAAGACGGCGAGCGCGCGCACGATCGACGTTTGAGCCGGGAGCTCGAGCACGATCGCGCGCATGACCGCCCAGGCGACGAGCCCGCCGATCGCCTCGACCAACGGGTAGCGCGGCGAGATCGGCGTCTTGCAACAGCGCGAACGGC
>DATJXW010000112.1:0-38309 GCA_035499895.1 Polyangiaceae bacterium
TGGCCCGATATCGTCACGCTGAACGGCAGCGGGCGCAGTGTCTCGGTGCTGCTCGCCGACGGAAAGGGCAGCTTCCTCCGACTCGCGGATCGACCCCTCGCCCAGGTGCCCGCGGGCGGCGTGCTCGCGGACGTGAACGGAGACACGAAGCTCGATCTCGTCGTCGTCAACCCGGACATTTCGACCGTCAGCGTGCTCGCGGGAGAGGGGAGCGACGGCGAGGGCGTCTTCGACGCTCCGCGCGACTTTGCGACCGGCGACTCGCCGAGCCAAGTCGTCGCGGGCGACCTCGACGAAGACGGCGCGCCCGACCTCGTCACCGCGAACGCGCACTCGTTCAGCGTGCTTTTGGGGCTCGGCGGCGCGAGCTTCGCGCCGCATCGTGATTACGCCGTGGCTCCGGAAGCGATGGCGCTCGCCGACGTGAACCTCGACGGGCATCTCGACCTCGTCGTCTCGAGCAACGGGCTCGGCATCATGCTCGGCAAGGGCGACGGCACCTTCTCGTGCATCGAGGAGTACGCGCAGAGCACGCAAACGAGCGCGCTCGCGGTCGGGGACCTGAACGGCGACGGCCGCCCGGATCTCGCGACGACCGGCTACCGTGGCGTGAGCGTGCTCCTGAATCGACCGCGCTGAGAGCGTCAGGTCGCGAGCGACGCGAGCGTCATCGTCTCGCCGATCACGACCCCGCCACCCCGAGCGCGCGCTTCGAGCGTGAGCGTTTCGGCGCTCCAGTCGACGCGCACGACGCCGAAGTTGCGATGCGGATAGAGGGACCCCACGCGATAACGATTCGGTTCGTCCGCGTTCTCGTAGGCGTGCGTGAGGCCGCTCGAGGTGAGCTCGAAGAGCGGATACCCGCCGGGACCGTCACGCAGGCAGGAGAGCTCGGCGAAATGGCGATCGCCGCTCAAGAGCACGACGCCGCGCGCGTGCGTGCGCGCGACGAGATCGAGCAGGCGCGTGCGCGCGGCCGGGAAATTGCCCCATTTCTCGTTCGAGTGATCGAGCGGCAGCACCTGATAGCCGGAGCTCACCACGGTCACGCGGGCGCGCGAGCTCGCGAGCTCGTTCTCGAGCCAGGCCCACTGCGTCTCGCCGAGCGTGTCGCCGTGAGCGCCCGGAGGGTCGCGGTGGTAGCGCCCGTCGAGCATGATGAGCTTCACCTGGCGGTCGCCGTCTCCGAAGACGTAGCTCGCGTAGACGCCGAGCTGCGCGCGGCGCCGGCTGCCCGCGGGCTCGCCGAGAAAGTCGAGCAGCGCGGCTTGGCTCGCCACGCGCGACGGGTACTCGGAGCCCGCGTCGTTCCGCCCGAAGTCGTGATCGTCCCAGGCGCCGACGACGCGCGTCTGCGCGACGAGCGCGGCGTAATCGGCGCGCGCCGCCTGCTCGGCGTAGAGACGGCGGGTGCGCGTGACGTCGTCAGTGTCCGCGTAAACGATGTCCCCGAGCCAAGCCCACGTGTCCGGCGCGAGCGCTCGCACGTCGGACCAGAGCGGCTGCGGCAGGCTCGGCCGATTGCAGGATCCGAACGCGAGCGTGAACGTCGTCGGCGGCGGCGTCACCTCGGCCGCGACGGCGGGGTCCTCCACGTCCGTCGACCCGCGCCAGGCGCCGTCACCCAGATCGCCGGGATGACGCGCGCGCGAACAGCCCGAAACCGCGGCGGCAACCGCGAGCTTCAGCGCGTCTCTGCGTCCGACGGGGTGCATTTCGCGCTCTCGAAACAGAGCGTATCAGCTCTCGGGACCACGGCGAAACTTCAGAAACTTTCGGCTTCGATCCGCTCGTCCGCCACCCCGAGGGCATGGAGCGCCGCAAGACACCCCGAGACCATCGCTTTCGCGCCGCACACGCGCACGAGAAACCCCGGGGGCAGCCGCCGAACGAGCTCGGCCAAATGCGCCTGCACGTGGCCCGTGCGGCCCGACCACTCCGGGCCGGGCTGGCTCACGCTCGGGGCGTAAAAAAAGCGCGCGTCGTTTTGCGCCAGCGTCTCGAATTCGTCATGCCAGAGGAGCTCGGCGGCGGTGCGCGCGCCGGCGAGCAGCGTCAGCGGCCCCGCGCCGGCGCGGCCGAGCCATTCACCGGCGTGAGCGCGCAAGGGCGCAACGCCCGTCCCGGCCCCGACGAGCAGCGCGCCGGGCGCGGCGGGCAGCGTGAACGCCCCGAACGGGCCGTCGATCGCGAGCGTCGCGCCCGCGGCGAAAGGCGCGAGCACGTCGGCGCCGCTCCCCGGCCCGATCGCGAGCGCGAAGCGCGGCGGGCTCGCGCCGTCCCACGCCGACCCGATCGAATACGCGAGCGGGCCTTCGTGCGCTCCCGTTCCGCCTTCGGGATGGAGCGTCACGTATTGGCCGGCGCTCCAGCGGAACGGCTCGGGCCCGGGGACCTCGAGCACGAGCTCGGTCACGCGGGCCGAAAGCGCGCGACGAACCACGATGCGGGCGGTGCGCTCGTGTGGCGGCACGGATCCGCGTGGAAACTAGCATGCTACGCTCGATTTCGAGCGATGAACTTCTTCGGGCACGCGGCGATCGCGGGACACTTCGAGGCCGATCCGGTGTTCGTGCTCGGAGCCATGCTGCCGGACTTCTGCGGGATGCTCGGGTTTCGCGCGCCCGACGCGGTGCCGGGGCGGCTCGGGGCGGGCGTGCGCTTCCATCACGTGACCGACCACGCCTTCCACGCTCGCTCTGAATTTCAGCGCCTGAATCGCGACGCCTGCGCGGACCTCGACGCCCGGGGCGTGCGCCGGGGCACGGCGCGCGCCGTCGCGCACGTCGGGGTCGAGCTCTTGCTCGACGCCGAGCTCGCCGAAGACGACGCCGCGCGAGCGCGCTACCTCGCGGCCCTCGAAGCCGGTCATGACCTCGAGCTCTTCGCGCGCGCGCCGTTCGCGAGCGACGATGCCGCGCGACTCGAGCGCCTGGCGCGCGCCCTCGCCGAGCGCGGCGTGGCAAAACGACCCTCGAGCGCGAGTGTGGTGGAACGACTCGAACGCGCCCTGCGAGCGAGGCCGAAACTCGCGATCGCGGTCGAGGACACGGCGCGCGTCGGCGAATGGGTTGAGCTTTTCCGCGCGCGTGTCGTAGCATCGGCGCCGACCCTCGTGCGCGAGCTGGTGCTCGACATCGAGCAACGGCTCGCCGCCTGAGCGATCCCCCAATGCCCATGATTGTCCGTCTTTTCGTACGAGGCATCGTCGCGGCGCTCGCCTTCGCGACGCTCAGCTGGTTCGCGACCCCGGCGCGCGCCCAGTCGATCATCAAGCAGCCCGGCGACCACCCGAACTACGGCTTCGAGCTCGACCCGCACATTTTGGCTCAATACGGCAACCTGCCGTACACCGACGACGGCTTCGGGCTCGGCGTGCGCTTCTCGATCCCGTTCGTGCACAACGGGCCGATCACGACCATCAACAACAACATCGGCATCTCGTTCGGCCTCGATGCCGTGTTCTTCGGGGGCGACAATTTCTGCAACGGTCGCGGCAATCCCGATTTCGCGCCGACCGGCTGCGGCGCGACCGAGCTCTGGTTTCCGGTGACGGGACAGTGGAACTTCTTTTTGACGCCGATCATCAGCGTGTTCGGCGAGGTGGGGCTCGCGGCGCACTACGCGCGCTGGAACTACAGCGGGCCCTGCAACGGCGGCGGCGATTGCACCTACCACTCGAGCTACCTGAACCTGTTCGAGCCGGTGTTCTGGGGCGGCGGCCGTTTTCTCTTCGGCCGGAGCGCGGGGCTGACGGTTCGACTCGGCTGGCCTTACGTTTCGGTCGGAGCCTCGCTCCTCTTCTGACGAAAGGACGCGCCTTGGACGACGAGCGCCCCGCAGCCGGCAACATCGCGACGACGATCTTCCGCGAGGTCCGGCGTCGCATTCTCTCGGGTGAGCTCAGCGCGGGGGAGCGCTTGCCGGGCGAGCGCGAGCTCGCCGCCGAATACAAGACGAACCGCAATACGCTGCGCGAGGCGGTGCGGCGGCTCGAGCAGGCGCGCCTCGTCACGGTGCGGCACGGCCAGGGCGTCACCGTCGCCGATTTCCGCAAGAGCGGCACGCTCGAGCTCCTCGCGCCGTTCCTCGAATCCGCGGGCGACCTCGGTGAAAGCTTGCACCTGCTCGAGGACATCTTGCCCGGCCGCCTGCTCGTCATCGAATTCGCGACGCGGCTCGCGACCGAGCGCGCCGACAAGGACGACATCGCGCGTTTGCGCGACATCACCGAGCTCGTGATCGCGGCGTTCGAGCGCGCCGACCCCGTGCTCATCGGGCACGGCTTCCAGCGCTGGCTCGACGCGCTGGTCGACGCCGGTCACTCGGTCGCCGTGCGCTGGATCGCGAACCCCTTCCTCGAAGCGTACCGCGAGATCATCGATCGCTTTCCGGCGCTCTGGGTGCTCGAGCCGAGCTTTCCGCAATACTTGCGGGAGTTCAACGCCGCCCTCGAAAGCGCGGACGCCGAACGCGCCATCGGCCTCACGCGCGTCTACTACCAGCGCGTCGACGGCGCGTTCATGCAAGCGCTCAAAGCCATCATGAGCCAGCGCACGAGCAGTCCCTTCGCCTCCGGCGCGCCGCTCGAAGACGACGACACGTCACGCGAACCGCGGCATTAGACCGGCGCCGCGACCGTCCCGTCAGGGTCGCCCGCCGCTCCCGACGAGCTTCATCATCTCCGCGTAGTGATACGTCGCGCTCGCCCCGGGGTGGTGCTTCGCGGTCGCGAGCATCGCCTTCGCGATTTGGTCCACGCGGATCGATTGGTACTTCGCGGGCGTGACGAACGAGAACAACGGCAGCGTTTTCTCGAGCAGCCAGGGCGTGTGCTTCGAGCCGATGATCATGCCGGGACGGAACACGCTCACGACTTCGGGCCCGCTCGCGCGCACGGCGGCTTCGGACTCGCCCTTCACGCGGTTGTAGCGCGCCATGCCGGCGCCGCCGCCGCCGCCCGCGTTCGCGGTCGGGTCCGCGCCGGCTGCGCTCATGAACGCAAGGTGCCGGACTTTGCCCGAGTCGCGGAGCGCCCGCGCGAACGCTTCGTTCAGCCCGACGTCCACGGCGCGATGCTCCTCGAGCGTGAGCTTCGCGGTGCCGGCACCGACCCCGAGCACGCTGAAGCCTTCCACGTCGCCGTCGAGCTCTCGCGTCACGTCGAGCGTCGTGGCCGCGAGGGACGCAGGGTTCATCACGGGCACGAGCTTCTCCACGAGTCGCCGACCGGCGGCGCGCGCCATCGCGACGGCCTCCGGCACGGATCGGCGCGTGAGCGTGACGACGGTCTCGAAGTCGGGGTCGTGGAACAACTCGCGGAGCAGTGCGATTCCGACCGACCCGGAGCCTCCGAGGACGATCGCGGTGCGTTGGCTGGTCATGGCGGAACTCTTGCACCACCGCCGCCCCTGCCCCACCCTCGAGCGAGCCACGATGCCGCTCCCCCTCGCCCGTGTCGTCACCCTGCTCGAACGTCTGGCGCCGCCCGCCTACGCCGAGGAGTGGGACAACGTCGGGCTCTTGCTCGAGCCGCTCGGCGATCGGCGGGCGGCCGGGGAGCCACCCGGGGTCGCGCGCGTGCTCGTCACGATCGACTTGACGGAAGCCGTGCTCGACGAAGCCGCCGAGCGCGAGGTCGAGCTCGTGGTTGCGTATCATCCGCCCCTCTTTCGGCCGATCAAGCGCCTAGGAACGCGAACGCTCGCCGAGCGCGCGGTGCAGCGCTCCGCGCGCGCCGGAGTCGCGATTTATTCGCCGCACACCGCGCTCGACGCGGCGCCCGGCGGCGTGAACGACTGGCTCGCCGACGGCGCGGGCGCGGGCGAACGCGCGCCGCTCGTCGATGCGCGCGTGCTCGAGCAAAAGCAAGCGCTGAAGCTCGTGACGTTCGTGCCGCCGGAGCACGCCGATCGCGTCGCGAGCGCGCTCGCCCGGGCGGGAGCCGGCGTCATCGGCGAATACACGGAGTGCTCGAGCCGCTCGAGCACGACGGGGACGTTTCTCGGCGGCGCGGAGACGAACCCCGCGGTCGGCGCGCGCGGCCGCCTCGAGCGCGTCGAGGAGATCCGACTCGAGATGGTGTGTCCGGAAGGGGCGCTCGGGGCCGTCGCGCGCGTGATGCGCGACGTGCACCCGTACGAAGAGCCGGCGTGGGACGTGTACGCGCTCGCGCCGCGGCCGGGCGCGGGGTTCGGCATGGGCCGCGGCGTGACGCTCGACGCGCCGGTGACGCTCGAGACGCTCGTCGGGCGACTGAAGGCGCACCTCGGGCGAAGCGCGCTGCGCGTCGCGGCGACGGAGCCGCAGCGCGCGGGCGCGGCCGTGCGCAGCGTGGCCTTTTGCGCGGGCTCGGGTGCCGGCATCTTCGAGCGCGCGCCGGGCTTCGACGTGTACGTGACGGGCGAGCTCTCGCATCACGCCGTGCTCGCGACGGTCGGCGCGGGCGCGAGCGTCGTGCTCGCCGAGCACTCGAGCTCGGAGCGCGGCTTTCTGCCGATCTATGCGCGAAAGCTCGCCGAGCTCGCCGAGGGCGCGCTCGAGGTCGCGGTGTCCGAGCGCGACCGAGAGCCGCTCGAAAGCTGGTAAACGAGCGGGTCGGGTGGGCTCGGCCGCGATTCCGTCGCGAAACCTGCCGTGCCCAAAACCCAACAAAAGACCGCCGTTTCGGGCCGTGGTGCTTGAAAAAGCACCGTTCAGGCGCGCGCGGATCCTGCTAAAACTCGAACGGATGCAGTCCGCCGCGCCGAGCGCCGATCCGTTCATCGGGACCACGGTCCCGTCGGAGATGCGCCCGGGCGTCGTCTACCGCATCGAGCGGCGGCTCGGCGACGGCGGGACGGCCATCGCTTATTTTTCCACGCGCTTCGGGCCGGAAGGCACGTCGCCCGCGGTGCTGAAGATCATCCAGCCCGGCATCATCGCCAAATCCGGCGAGCTCGCCGAGATGGTCGTGAAGAAGGAGGCGGTCGCGCTCGGCCGCATCAACGAGCGCGTGCCGCCCTGCCCCGCGGTGGTGCGGCTGCTCGATACCGGGCGGCTCGATTACGCGGCGCGCGGGCTCTCGTTGCGGCTGCCGTGGCTCGCGCTCGAGTACGTGCACGGCGGCGCCGAGGGCGTGACGCTCGAGGATCGCGTGCAGCGCACCGTGCGCGACACGGGCTACGCGTTCGTGCCGGAGCGCGCGATCCGCCTGCTCGATCAGCTCGCCGACGGGCTCACGGAGATCCACGCGGCGGGCGTGATTCATCGCGACATCAATCCGAACAACATTCTCTGCTGCGGCAGCGGCACGGCCGAGATGTTCAAGGTGAGCGACTTCGGCATCGCGCGCCCGGTCGGCATGCAGGCGACGTTCGGCTCGGACACGATCGGCACGCCGGGTTACATCGCGCCCGAGCAGCTCGGCCACAACAACGCCGCGGTGACGTTCAGCGCCGACATTTTCAGCACCGGCGCGCTCCTCTTCTACGTACTCACGGGGCAGGATTTGTTCCCCGGCGGCATGACGGCGATGGTCGCCGTCAAAGCGAACGAGCGCCGTTCGATCCGCTCGAGTCCGTACCTCGCGCCCGAAATCAAGGACGATCCGGAGGTCGTCGCCGGGCTCGACCGCGCGATCGCGCTCGCGACGGCGCCGGACGCGGCCGCGCGCCCCGACACCGCGCGGAGCCTGACCGCGAGCCTCAAGATGTGGCTCTCGAGCTGCCCGCCGACGCGCCGCACGCACGTGCCCGCGGGTCCGACGCCGGCCGTCTCGCTGCCGCGCTGGTCGTTCGCGATGCGACACCCCGCGGACGCGCGGCTCTCGCTCGTGAAGCTCGGCTGGGATTCGGACGGGCATTGCATGGCCGTCACGCCGAACGGTCTCGTCTACTTCAACGGCACGACGTGGAACGACGTGCCGGCGACGCAGCTCGGCGGGCTCGGGCCGGTGCGCTTCGTCGCGTCGGCCGGCGCCGGGCGCTGGCTCATCGGCGGCGACGCGGGCGCGGTCGCGGAGTATTCGCGCGCGGGCGTGACGCGGCTTCTGCGCGCCGAGGATCCGAACATCACGATGCTCGACGCGAGCGGCGAGCTCACGGATCTCGCCGTCACGATTGGCCACAAACCGGGCTCGCCGCCGCTCCTCGCCGCCATCAGCGGCGGGCGCTGGCTCAAGCCGTTTCCGGTGCCGAACGCCGCGAGCTTGCTCGACCTTTGCCGGCTTTCGGACACACGCTGGCTCGTGGTCGGCCGGAGCGTCGAAGGGCAAGCGCTCGCCGGGATCTACGCGCCGCTCCGCTTCGAGCTCGAAGCGCTGCCGCCCGTCTCGGCCCGCGCGCTCCTGAGTTGCGCGAGCCGGCCCGATCGCGACATGGCGGTCGCGGTCGGCAGCCAGGGTGCGATCGTGCGCGTGGAGCACGGTGACACGCACGGCGGCTGCCTGGCTGAAGGCGCCGACCTCGCGTCGGTGACGGTCGACGTGCTCGGCTCGGCCTGGGCGGGCGGCGCCGGGACGCTCTGGCTCGGCAATTCGGCCGAAGGCGGCTGGCTCAAAGCCTGGGCGCACAACGATTGGCGCACGCCGTTCGTGAGCATCTTCGCCGAACCGGGTCGCGTCGTGGCCGCGACCGCGGACGGAGCCATTCTCGAAGGCCGCACGACCCTCGACGCCGCCGGCACCAGCAGCTGGCCCGCGCGCTAGCGCGCGCGACCCCCGCCACGGGGCACGAGTTAACACGAAACCTCAGGGCGCAATTTCGCGCATGGTCACGTCGCGGAGAATTTGCGCGGCGCGACTCAGCGTCTCGTGTTGCGCGATGTCCGAGAGACTGATCACGCCCGCGAGCAGTCCGTCCTCGTCGACGCAGAGCATGCGCGAGACGCGAAAGAGCCCCATGAGCTCCTCGGCGCGGCTCAGGTTGTCCGTCGATCGACACGCGACCACCTCGTGCGTCATCAGATCCGCCACCGGGGTCGTGAGCGGACGGCCCTCGGCCAGGACGCGAATCGCGAGGTCGCGGTCGGTCAGCGTGCCGATCACCTGCAGGTGCTCGTCGCAGACGGGCAAGAAGCCGACGTTGTGGTCGCGCATCTTCTTGGCGGCGGAACCCGCCGAATCCGTCGGCGCGACGCACTCGATCTCTGACTTCATGATTTCACTACAAATCATCGTGGGTTCCTTTCGGCGGGGCCCGCGATAGGGCTCTTCGGAGGCTGGTGCAAAGCTCGGACCAGAGCGCGCGCGCCGGCACGGCATCCGCCACCGTCGGTCTTGCGACGCTCGGCGTGGCGTTCCTGCTCGAGTGCGGCGCGATGGTGGAACATGGAATTCGGGATCACCGCGTAGGGTGATGAGAAGCGGCGCGAGACGTCGGGCGAAACGCGCGCGAACTCCTTGGCACGTCGCGTGCAGCCCGAGTGGGCGTGTCACCGAAAATCACGTTCTATGGCGGTTCACTCGTCGTCGCAGCCATGCTCGCGACGATGTCGGGTTGCTACGCGGAGGCAACCACCGGCGCTGACGTCGAATACGAAAGCACTGCGCCGGCCGTGGACGTCGAGGTTTATCCGCACGAATACTACCAAGGCCACGTCGTCTATCTCGTCGGCGACCGCTGGTATTACCACGACGGTCCGCGCTGGGTTTATTACCGGCACGAGCCGACGGTGCTCTATCAGCGCCGCGCGGTGATTCGCCGCGCACCGGCCGTGCGCCAGCGTGCCGAAGTGCGGCGCGCTCCCCCGGCCTATCGCCGTGAGGCGCCGCCGCGTCGCGTCGAGGAACGACGCGAGTGACGCTGAGCGAACGAACGCACACGAAAGCGGAGGAGATGAGGATGAAAGGCCTTACGGTTGTGGGCGCGCTCGCGGCGGCGTGCGCGCTTTCGGGCTGCGGCGGGGACAACGGTCCGCCCGACGTGGCCGTGGTGGGTGACGGCGTGCTCGACGTAGACTGGACGATCGGGGACTCGAAGGATCCCGGCGCCTGCTCGGCGAACGCCGCCGACAGCATCGACGTCGTCGTCACGACGGCCTCGGGCGACGTGGTCGGCGACTTCAACGCGCACTGCGAAGACTTCGTGATCAGCATCGAGCTTGCGCCGGGCACGTACACCGGGGACGCCACGCTGCTCGACCCGGGCGGACAGCCGCGGACGACGCCGGTCGAGCTCGGGAGCTTCGACATTCAAGGCGACGACGAGCTCGACATCCCCATCGATTTCCCACTCGATTCGTTCTACTGAGCGCTCGCCCGCGACGGGCGTTTCGACCGCATGCTACCTTCGGTGCGCGTGCGGCGCGCGGGCTTGATTCTGGTGGGCGTTGCCTGGTTCGGCGCCGGCTGCGGTGAATCCGTCAGGCACGATCCGGCGCGCGGCGTCCCCGGCGAGACGGTCGAGGGCCCGCTCGACGCACGGAAATGGATCGCCGTTTCGAGCAGCCAGGCTCTGCGCCTCGTCGGCATCGACGACCCGAGCGCGCCGAAGAGCAAAGTGCTCGTCAGCGCTCGGGGCGTAGGCGCGTTCGGCGCTCACGGCGACCGTTTTGCTTTCGCGACGCAACCCGACCCGAATACGACCGTGTTGGGCGCCGTGTCCGCGCCCGCCGGCACGCCGCTCCACGACCCGTGGGTGTACGACGGGCGCGCCGACGAGCTCGTTTGGGCCGGGGACGACTGGATTTTCGCGAACTCGACCGTCAACGGCGCAACCGGCGGGCTCGTGAAAATTCAGGACTGGAATGCCCCTTTGCCGCTTCCGCAGGCAGAGTGGGCGCTCTCCGACAACGGGGCGACGCTCGTCGCGCGCCTGGCCGACGACCGGTTGATGGTCGTCGGGGATTTGGACGGAGCCGAATGGTCCGACCCCGTGCCCGGGGATTGGCGAGCCTTCCCCGCGGGCAACGGCAATAGCCTCGCGATCGTCGGTGGGACGCCTTGGCCGGACACCGGACTCTCGATTTCGACGACGGTCGTGCCGACGACGGCCCCCGTCGATCGCGCGCGTGTCGCTTGGCCGACACCGGACGAGCCGCTCTTGGTCGAGCTTTCACAATATTCGACGAGCGAAGACGCGACGGGCATCGAGCTCGTCGTCGTCAATCCCGCCGCGCCCGCCGCGGCCCTCGACTTCACTCGAACGTACGAAGAGACCGGTCAGTGCTGGGTCAGGCTCGCGGACGGCAGCATCGCGCTCGCGGCGACGGACGACGTGACCGTGCCCTGGTCGCTCCTCACCGGCGAGCTCACGCCGACCGCGCCGAATCCACTCTTGCTCTCCACGCGCTCCCCGCTCGGCGTCCCCGGTTTCCCCGACTTCATGGTGGCGAGCGGCGACGGCAGCCGGATCTTCGTCGACACGTACGACGGAACGACTTCGTCCTCGACGGTCCTCGCGCTCTCGGTGCCGCTCGGGCCGGATTCGGTCGTCACGCCCCTCTTCGCCACCGACGGCGACGTGAAAATCATGACGCCCGACCCCGTCGGCCACGGGCTCGTCATCGGCGCCAATCTGGACGGCCAATTTTTCGGTACCGCGTGCGACACCGGCACGACCGGCTGCGACTCGGGCCCTTACTTCGTGAGCGACGGCCACACCCCGGCAACCGCGTTGCCGGACGGCTTCTACGGCGCCGTGTGGACGCCGGACGGCCAGGGCGTGATCGGACTCCAGGGAGACAACGTCGTGTACGTCGATACGAGCATGCCGAGCGTCGCGCAGCCCTTGGCGGTGGGCGACGCCTTCACCGTGCCGAAGAGCTGGTGATTCGGAATAGGAGGCAGCGCCCGGCGGCGTCTCGCGCCGAGCTTTGCGATTACTCCTGCTCGCAGAGAAACCCGAGTCGCGGCTTCATGCACACGAGGTCGTTCCACTGCCACGCATACTCGGAGTCGAGCGAGCCGCAGTCCTCGTCGGCGCCGTTCGAGTCGTTCGGTTCTCCCGCGGCAAAATCGTTGAAGCGGCCCATGTACGGAGTTCCGCCGCCCCCGTCGCTCTGCGTGAAGAATTGCACGGCGTCCGCGCCGCGACCCCACACCCAGCGCCCTTCTTGGTCGATGTCGTTCGCGCCGAACCAGACCATGCCGTCCGTCGTCGCTTGCGAGACGATCCACGCCTTGGCAAAGTCGTTTTCATCCGCGGATTCGAGCCGGGCAAGCTCGAGCGTGACGCCGAGCCCGAGCGTCGTGCCGGCGCTGGCGCACGCCATCGTGGCCGCGTCGTAATCGAGCTGTGCGCTCGGGTCGTTCAAGAGGCAGAGTAGATAGACGTGCCCGTCGCGGGTCTGCGCGGTGCAGCCGTCGGGACACGCGCCGCCTTCGTCGACCGCGCCGTTACAGTCGTTGTCGAGGCCGTCGCACACTTCGGGTGAGGGCACGCACGGCTGGCCGCCCGTGCCCGTGAGGCCGCCCGCCGCGCTCGTCCCGCCGCTCGCCGTGGACATGCCGCCTTCACCCGCGGCCTCGCCCGTCGTGCCGCCCGAACCGGCGACGCTCGCGGGCGCGCCGGCGAGACCCGCGCTCGCGACGGAGCCACCTCCCGCCGCGGTGCCCGCCGTATTCGTCTGGCCGGCAGCGGAGCCCGGCGCACCGGCCACTGCCATCGACGCTCCGCCGCGCCCGGCGTCCGCGCTCGTGCCGCCGCCGGTGTTCGCGACGCCGCCGCGCCCGCCGCTCGCCGCGCCGCCCTGCCCGGCCACGCTCGAGCCGGCGCCGCCGAAGTGTGGTTTCACGGGAGGCGCGTCGAAGAAGTCGGGATGGCCCGAGCACGCGCACACGACCGCGCTCGCCAGCGTCACGAGCCGGAGCGAGCCGAGACGACGAACGCGGATCGTCACCATCCTTCGGTGATTCCCGTACTCTCCACGCCTAGCATTTGAGCTCGGCCGCGTGGGGGTATCATCGCCGCGCTTTTGATGCTTTCAGGCGCCCGGACGGCAATTTTCGAATCCTGCTTGCGACCTTCTTGGCGCGATTTCCTCCGGCGCGTGCTCGCGCTCTCGCTCGTCGTGCACCTCGTGGTCGCTCAGCGCTCGAAGGGCTTTTATCAGTGCGACGAGCACTATCAGGTACTCGAGTTTCTGGGGACGAAGCTCGGCATGTCGCGCGTCGACCGCCTGCCCTGGGAATACGCGGAGCGCATGCGCTCGTGGCTGCTCCCGGCCATGTTCTTGCTGCCCGTGCGACTCGCCGCGCTCCTCGGCGTGCGCGACCCGTTCTCGCTCGCGTGGCTCACCCGCTCGCTCGCCGCGCTCGTGAGCTTCGCCGGGCTCGCGGCGTTTTCGCGTTCGTTGGCGACCTGGCTCCGCGACGGCGCCGCGCGACGCGTCACCCTGCTCGCGCTGCACTTCTTCTATTGGGTGCCGGTGCTCTCCGCCCGCACCTCGGGCGAAAACCTCGGGCAAGCCTTCTTTTTGCTCGGTTTCGTCACGCTCGTCGGCGCGCCGCCGCGCGACGGAGCGCTCGAGACCACCCACGTCGAGCCCCGAAACCCTTCGGCCCTCGCGAGCGCCGGCGCGGGCGCGCTCTTCGGCCTCGCGTTCTTGGCTCGCTATCAAATCGCGTTCTTGGTCTTGGGGGCGTGTCTTTGGTTTTGGGTGCGCGGCGGGTGGCGCCCGTCCTTCGCGACGAGCGTCGCCGCGGGCTTCGCGCTCGCCCTCGCGCTCGGCGCCGTCCTCGATCGTTGGGGTTACGGCGCCTGGTCGCTTCCGTATTGGAACTACCTCCGCGTCAACCTGATCGAACACGTCGCGAACCGCTACGGCACCACGCCGTTCTGGGGTTATTTCGGCTTTTTTGCCCGTGATCTCGTCCCGCCGCTCGGGCTGATTTGGGTGTTCACGCCGCTCGTCGCGCTCGCGCGCCTGCCGCGACACCTGCTCACCTGGACCACCGCGCCGTTCGTTCTCGTCCACGTGGCGCTCGCGCACAAGGAGACCCGGTTCTTGTTCCCGACGCTCGCGCTCACGACGGCGCTCACGGGCGTTCTGCTCGAACGGGAGCTCGCCGTGCCGGCCGTTCGCTCGTGGTTCGCGCGCGCATGGCCGAGACTCCGGACGCCCGCGGCGGTCGTCGTGCTCGGCGCGAATCTCGTCGGTCTCTGTCTCTTCACGTTCGCGCCGCCGCGAGCGCAGTGGTCGCTCCTCGACGCGCTCGACACCGCCGCGCCGCGCGGTTTCACGCTCTACGCGGCGCACGGCTTCGCGCCGATGTACACGTGCGGCGGCCTCGAACCCAGCTTCTACGAGGGCACGCGCGAGTTTCGCCCGTACGCGGCGGGGCAACCGCTCGCCGCCGCCGACCCGCGCGGCTTGCCCGCATTTTACGGCTGGGCGGACACGCCCGAGCGCCTCGCCGGCAATCCCTTCGCGACACGCTGCGTCGCGATCGCCACGTCGCCGTGGACGGCGCGACCCGCGGCTCAGGCGCTCTTTCGTCTTCCGCTCCTCGAGCACTTCACGCGCGGCGTCGTCGGACACACGGCGTATCGCTGTGCCGGCGCACCGACCGCCGCCCCCTGAGCTCGAAAACTCGCGGCCCCGCGCCGCCGCGTGGCGACCGCACGGCGACCGCCACGCCCGCGCCCGAAAAAGGCCGAAATCGCGCGTCCGGGCTCGGCACGGCGGCTGCAATTCGAGCACGCCGGTCATGTCGTCGCCGAGCTCGTCCGTCACGATCGTTCAAGGCCATCCGCTCGGTCTCGCCGTCGCGCGCGCGAGCGTGGTCGTCGGGCTCGAAGCACGACCGATCCTGGTCGAGGTGTGCTCGTCGCGCGGGCCCTCCTTTTTTCAGCTGGTCGGCTTGGCCGAAGCCGCCGTGCGCGAGGCGCGGGTGCGCGTCGCGAGCGCCCTCGCGGGCCTCGACGTGCTGCTCGACGAGTACGCGGTCACCGTCAATCTCGCGCCCGCCGATCTGCGCAAGGCCGGCGCCACGCTCGATCTCGCCATCGCGCTCGCCCTGCTCGCGGCGCTCGGCAAGCTCCCGGCCGCCGCGCTCGAAAGCACGCTGCTCCTCGGCGAGCTCGGTCTCGACGGCAGCCTGCGCCCGGTGCGCGGGCTCTTGCCGCAGCTCGACGGCGCGCGCCAGCGCGGCCTCCTGCGCGCCATCGTGCCGCAGCAGAACGCGCTCGAAGCCGGCATCGCGCAAGGGCTCGAGGTGCGGCTCGCGCCGACGCTGCGCGACACGCTCGAGCACCTGTCGGGCCGCCGCGCGCTGCCGCTCGCCCGGCCCACGCCGTTCGTGCCCGCCGCCGCGCACACTCAAGGCGACCTCCGGGACGTGCGGGGCCAAGCCGGCGCGCGGCGCGCGCTCGAAATCGCGGCGGCCGGAGCGCACAACCTGCTCTTCATCGGCCCGCCCGGCAGCGGCAAAACACTGCTCGCCCGGCTCATGCCGAGCATCTTGCCGCCGCTCGACTTCGACGAAGCGGTCGAGTGCACGTCGATTCACAGCGTCGCGGGCATGCTCCCGCCGGAGCAAGGCATCGTTACCGAGCGGCCGTTTCGCGCGCCGCACCACTCGGTGAGCGAAGCCGGCTTGGTGGGCGGGGGCGACGTCCCGCGCCCGGGCGAAGTGAGCCTCGCCCACCACGGCGTGCTGTTTCTCGACGAGCTCGCCGAGTTTCGCCGCGGCGCGCTCGAGGCGTTACGCCAGCCGCTCGAAGACGGCGTCGTGTGCATCGCCCGGGCGCGAGCGCGCGCGTGGTTTCCCGCGCGGCCCGTCGTCGTGGGCGCCGTCAATCCGTGTCCGTGCGGCTACTTTTCGCATCCGCGCCGTCGCTGCGCCTGCACGGACGAAGCACGCAAGCGCTACCGCGCGCGGCTGAGCGGCCCGCTCTTGGATCGGCTCGACATCCACGTACCAGTGCCGCCCGTCGAGGTTTCGGCGCTCACGTCGAGCCGCCACGGCGAGCCGTCGGCCGAGGTGCGGAGCCGCGTCACGCGCGCCCGCGAGGCCCAGCGACAGCGGGCCGCGACGCTCGGCCTGTCCGCGCGCGTCAACTCCGCGCTCGGCTCGTCGGAGCTCGACCACGTCGCGCCGCTCGAGCGCAGCTCGCGCCGCCTGCTCGAGCTTGCCGTCGATAAACTCGGTCTCTCGGCGCGGGCGTTCGTCAAAGTCTTGCGCGTCGCGCGCACCATCGCCGATCTCGAGGGCGAAGAGCGCGTGAAGGAGCCGCACGTCGGTGAAGCGATTCAGGGGCGCTTGTTGGATCGCGAGGGCGGGCGCGGCTTCCCGGGCTGAAGCGCGTAGCGAAGCAGGCGGTGCGCTCAGCGCAGCCGTGCCGAGACGCGGCTCGGAGAGACCCGCCGGCGCGGTTCGGCGCGTTTTCCCGCGCAATCGCCGCGCGGGCTTGCCAAATCGGAGGGCAGGCTGTCGACTGCGCGTCCGAAATCGCGAAATGGACTCTTCCGAAGCAGCGGCCCCCCGCCAAGAGCAGAGTGCGGCGACGCGCGTGAAGCTCAGCGTCGTGATTCCTTGTTACAACGAGGAGCGCACGCTCGCCGCCTGCGTCGAGGCGGTGCGCGCCATCGCCGACGCGTCGCTCGAGCTCGAGCTCATCGTCGTCAACGATTGCTCGAAGGACGCGAGCCTCGAGGTGGCGCGCCGCCTGGCGGCGGAGACACCCGGGCTCGTCGTGTTGAACCACGAGGTGAATCGGGGCAAAGGCGCGGCGGTTCGCACCGGCATCGCCAGGGCGACCGGAGACTTCGTCGCGATTCAGGACGCCGACCGCGAGTACGACCCGAACGACCTCAAGCGCTTGCTCGAGCCGCTCCGGAGCGGCGACGCCGACGTCGTCATCGGGTCGCGCTTTCTCTCCGCGGGCTTTCACCGCGTCCTCTACTTCTGGCACTCGCTCGGCAATCGCTTTTTGACGACGCTCTCGAACATGCTCACCGACCTGAACCTCACGGACATGGAGAGCTGTTACAAAGTGTTCCGGCGCGAGGTGATCCAGAGCATTCAGATCGAAGAGAACCGGTTCGGCTTCGAGCCCGAGGTCGTCGCGAAGATCGCGCAGATGCGCCTGCGCATTTACGAGATGGGCATTTCGTACCGCGGGCGCACCTACGCCGAGGGCAAAAAGATCGGGATGCGCGACGGCTGGCGGGCTCTTTACTGCATCCTGAAATACAACCTGCCGCGCGTCCCGGTCGTCATCCAATTCCTGTTCTACACGCTCATCGGCGGTTTTTCGGCCGTCGTGAATCTTTGCGTGTTCCTCGCGCTCATGCAGGCCGGCGTCGCCCTCACCGTCGCGACGCTGACGGCGTTTTTCCTCGCCGCGTTCGTCAACTATTACCTCTCGGTCAAGCTGCTCTTCCGCCACAAGGCGCGCTGGCGGACCGTCACCGAGCTCATGGTGTTCTTGCTCGTCGTGGCGGCGGTGAGCGTCGTGGATCTGTGGTGCACGCGCGAATTCGTCGCGCTCGGCACGGCGCCCGCGGTCGCCAAAATCCTGTCGACCGCGATCGGGCTCGTCCTCAACTTCTCGGGCCGCCGCTTCATCGTGTTCCCCGAGAAGCCGAATCCCGATTGGAAGCCTCAAGACCCCGCTTGAGCGCGCCGAGCTCACGCGGACACGCGCCGCCCGTCGCCTCCCATTTCCGTTGACAGGACCCGCGCGGGGGAGCGAGGGTTCGCGCGATGCGTGGACGGGAACGGTGAGGCGACTCTCCTCGGAAGCCGGCGAACCGAGCGTTTCCGAGCGGGCGCGACTCGTGTTCACGACCCTCTACGTCGCCTGCGTGGTCGTCTTTCTAACCGGCGTCGCCGGCTTCTATCGACCGGGGCTCGGCTTCACGAGCATGCTGCGTTTCGGCGAGGACTTCGAATCGCGCGTGATCCCGGAGCTCCGCCGGGAGCCGCACTTCGTCGTGCGCGGCAAAGGCTACGACGGGCAATTTTACGCGCAGCTCGCGGCGAAGCCCGTGCCTTGGGACCCGAGCGTCCGACGCGCCCTCGACAACCCGCCTTATCGCTCCGGCCGCATCGTGCCGTCGCTCGTCGCCTACGCGCTCGCCGTCGGCAATCCCGCCCGCGCCATGCACGTCTTCGCGGTCATGAACGTGGCCGTCTGGGGCGTGCTCGCGTGGCTCTTGCTCTACTGGTTTCCACCTGGAACGACGTGGGATTTCGCGTGCTGGGGCGGCATCTTGTTTTCGGCGGGGACGATGATGTGCGTGTGCCGCGCGCTGCCGGATTTCTCGGCGTTCGTGCTGATCGTCGCGGCGCTCCGATTCTGGGAGCGCGGGCGGCGGAACGCGGCCGCAGGCATGCTCGGTCTGGCCGGGCTCGTGCGCGAAACGTCGATTCTCGCGGCGGTGATGCTCGTCACGCGACCGAGCGACCGAAAGAGCGCGCTTGGGACGCTCGGGCGCGTCGCGCTCGCGGGCATCCCGGCGCTGGTGCTGATGGTGGGGATTCGCCTGCTCGTCGCCGGCACCTCGCACGCCGCCTCCGAAAACTTCGGCTTGCCGTTCATGGGCATGCTCAGGCGCTTCGCGCAAATCGCCGAAGACGGCTTCGTGAGCTCGGCGGGCGTCGTCGTCACGATGGTGGCGATCGTCGCGCAAGCGGCGTTCTTCGTCTTTCCCGTGCGCCTCGCCGACGTGCGCTATCGCCTGGGCGCGGTCTACGCCCTGCTCTTCGTGGTGACGAACGACGCTATTTGGAGCGGGTACCCGGGTTCGGCGCCGCGCGTCCTCCTGCCGCTGCTCTTCGCGTTCAATCTCGCGCTGCCGCGCACCCCGCGCTGGTGGCCGCTGCTCGTGGTCGGCAATCTGTCCGTCGTCACCGGTTGGCACAATTTGATGCATCCACCCAAATCCGCGGCGAGCGCGGCGACCGCAGCGGCCGCAGCGCCGCCATCGAAATAGCCGGCAACTCCGGGCACGCCGGCTAAAATGAGGCGGGTGTTCATGCGCTGGGTCGAGATTGGCAGTGCCTTGCTCCTCGCGAGCGGCTGCAAGTGGGGGTTCAGCGACCTCTCCGACTGTCACACGGACACCGAGCAACCCCTGGATCCGACGACTGTCGTGAACGACCCCACCCTCGGGTCCCACGCAGGCCGCCTCACGTGGCTCGAAACCCACGCGACCACCGACCTCACCGTGACCGTGGCCTTGGACGGTCCGGCTTTCGCGGCCACCGGTTGCGGCTCGCCGTACCAGGTCACCGTGCAGAACCACGTCACGTCGGCTGACGGGGCGATCGAGGTGATTGAGGAGCAGCAATTCTACGTCGATCATTCGCAGCGGCTCGAGGACTTCTACGTGAACCTCGACCTCGATCCGGTTCGATTGCTCGCGAGCGGAGTCGCCCCTGCGGAGCCGAACCTCCTTGCGCAAAATCCGCAGATCGTGCTCGACATCGATCCCGACATGAGCAGCTTCACGTCGGGCACGGTGCGCGCGCTCACCTCCGATGAGCAGATCACGCTCGGCACCATCACCTTCGGAGGCGGTTCGTGAGCGCGCCGTCAGCGTCGCGTCTCGCCGTCTTGCTCACGCTGGGCGCCGTCTGCGGCGCGTGCGGGGACGACAGCGCGCCCGCCCAGAATGACCCGCACACTTGCGGCTCGCCGCCCGAGCCGGTCGCCCCCGGCGAGCTCGTGGGAGGCGAGGATCCGGCGGCTCTCTTCGCCCCGTATTGGGGCAACTTCAACGGGACGCTCACATGGACGGACGGTGGCGTGACGCCCTTCATCCTGTCGCTCGCGACCGGCTCGGACTCGCACTTCTACGCGCCGAAGTGCGATGACCCGCAGAGCGTCTACACGTATCCGAACCTCGGCTTGACGACGGAAGACGGCGGGCTCGACGAGACGGAAGTCGCGACCCTCGATGTTCCGCTGCCGAACGTCACCGTCGATCCGACGTTCATGCTCGGGCCCTCCATCATCCCCTCGTCCGCCTGGCGCGGCGCCATTTCTCCGCATTTGCCCAGCAACAGCGCGAGTTACACGAATTGGACGCTCGAGCCCGTGGTGGCATGGACGCCGGGCGCGCCGCTCCCGACGAGCTTGCTGCTCTATTTTCGCGCGACGCCGAGCGGTACGACGGAGGCCGACCAGATCCGCATCGCTTCGGTCACTTTTCCCTGAGTGCTCCGCGCGCTTGCTTTTCCGTGCGCTCGAGCCACGCCACGAGTCCTTGGGCGTCGAGCTCGAGATCGGCGCCGAGCACCGCGTCGACCTTCGCGGCCGGGTCCGCGATCCCGTGCGCCTCGGCCCGCGCGACGAAATACTCGCGCAAGGCCGCGCGGATCCGGCCCTTGCGACCGTCGCCCGGCGGGGTCAGGCGCGCGAGATCGACGATGCGCTCGATTTGTTCGCGCAGGGACGAGCCGAGCGCGGCGACGCCCGTCACGCGCCCGAAGTGCGTGAGGTACACCGACGCGGGGCCGAGCTCGACGATGCGCCGGACCGATTCGAAGAGCTGCTCGGGGTCGAATTGCGTCGGCGTCGTCGTCGGGACGATGAACGCCCCGCGGTCGGTGTCGAGCTCGCGATACGACAAGCCGAACGTGTCGCCCGAGAAGAGCGCGCCCGCGCTGCGATCGAACAACACTTGATGGTGCATCGCGTGTCCGGGAGTGTGGAAAATCGAGAGCTCCCCTCCGGCGAACGGCAACTGCTCTCCGTCGCGCGTCGTGTAAAGTCGCTCGACCGGGATCGGCACGAGCTTGCCGTAGAGCGCGCTGAACGCGTCGGCACCGTAGACGGCGATGGTCGCGGCCTCGAGCCGCGTGGGGTCGACGAGGTGCGGCGCGCCGCGCGGATGCACGACCACGCGCGCCCGCGGCAGCGCTTCGAGCAGCAATCCCGCGCCGCCGGCGTGATCGAGATGCACGTGCGTGAGAAACAGCCACTCGACCGCGCTCGGTTCGATTCCGAGCGCGGCGAGCGCGCGCGTGACGAGCGGCACCGACGAGTTCGCGCCCGCATCGACGACGACGGCGCGCCCGTCGCGCTCGAGCACGTGAACCGACGCGAACCCCGGCCGGTAGTACTCGGCGTCGACCGTCGTGACGCCGTCGGCATGCGAAATCCAGGGCGCGTGACCCGCCGTCATCTGGTCACGGTATCACGCCGCTCGTGTACCGCTCACTTAGTTCACTCGCGCTCCGTTAGAGGCAAGTTTCGTTGTCCGTCGGGTTGATCGTGTTCTGGCTGTCGCTGCAGGGCGTCTTCGAGCAGCTGCCCTGCGTGTTGCACGAGCCACAGGCGGACTTCGTGATGTCCTTGCAAATGGGATCGGGCGCCCCGCAACCGCAGTCGCAAACGCCGTCGCCGTAGGTCGCGCCCGGGCACGTCCACGCCTGCGGCACGTCGAAGGCGCACTGCGTGATGTCGGTCTGGTCGATGAGCGTGCAGTTGCCGTGCGCGCAGCCGTCGACGCAGGTCTGACAGTACATGTACGGCAAACACGCCGGATCCATCACGCCGCACCCGCAGTGGCACGAGCCGGACGCGTAATCGGCGGCCGGGCACGTCCACCCCGCCGGCGGCGACGCGCACTTGCTCGGATCCTGCGCATCGACCGCTTCCGGACAATGACCGCAGGGCGTGCACGAGACGCATTCGCGCCGGTCGGTCGTATCGCAATCGGGATCGGGCAAGCCGCAGCCGCAATCGCAATCCGTTCCGTCGGCGTAACTGTCCGGGGTGCAGGTCCAGCCCGCGGGCGGCATGCCTTTCACGCAGAGTTCGTTCGCGGTCGCGTTGACCGTACCGGGGCAATCCTTCCGCGAGCACGAGCCCGTGTCGTTACAAACGTCGCACGCGCCGAGGTCGCGACCGCTGCAATCCGGATCCCAGAAACCACAGCCGCAATCGCAGGTCTTGCCGTCACGATAGAGACTCTTGTCGCAGCTCCAGCTGCGCGGCGCCGTCGTGCAAATCGTGTTGTCGTCGGGATCGAGCCCGGTGCACGCGGCGTCCTGTGCGCACCCGGCGAACGGACACGACGTGCACGCGTCCGCTTTCTGGCTCGCGCAGTCGACGTCGAGCGCGCCGCAGCCGCAATCGCACACGCCGTTGCCGTACTCGTTCGCGAGGCAAACCCAGCCCGCCGGCAGCGAGCAACGGCTGTTGTCGTCCGCGTCGATGTCCGACGGGCACGGCCCGAGCGCGCAACCGCCGAGCACGTTGCACGCGTCGCAACTCCCCACGCTCGCGTCCTTGCAGTCGGGGTCCACGACGCCGCAGCCGCAATCGCACGATTTTCCGTCGCCGTATTTGCTGGCAAGGCAGGTCCAACCGGGCGGGGCCGAAGTGGCCGAACCCGCCGTGCCGCCGCTGCCGCCGGCCGTCGACATACCCGCGCTCCCTCCGAGCGAGGCTCCCGCCGCTCCGCCTCGCGCCGAAGCGCCCGCCCCTCCCGTCGAAGTGCCGCCGGCCGAACCGCCCCGCGCGCCGCCGGCGCCGCTCGCGGCCGCGCTCGCGCCTCCGGTGCCGGTTCCGCCCGAGCCGACCGCGCCGGCGCCGAAACCACCTTCGCCGCCCTCGGCCGTGCCGCCCCCCGTCGCGCCCGAGGACTTTCCCGCGGCCGGCGCCGAATTCGAGGACGAACTCGTGGTTTTCCCCGAACAGCCGACGAAACCGCCGAGCACGAAAGCTGCCACCGCGACCGCACGCCACCAAGCCATCACGACATTATGAGCGGCGAACGCGAGTTGCGTCGACGCTTGTAAAACTCACGATCGAGAGCGCGAATTTTCTCACCTCGAAACCGCGAGTCACCGGCGTGGCGCGCTCGCGGCGTGGTACGCTGACGTCGGTGAGTGGCAGGGCACTTCGGCGCGGGCTCGCGGTGGCCCTCTGCGCATCGACGCTCGGATACGGCCTCGCCTGCTCGGGACGCAGTGAGCACGACACGCTCGGCGACGGCACCGGCGCTGCGGGAGGCGCTCCGGGAAGCACCGCGGGGACGAGCGGCGGCGTGAGCCCGGGCGGCACGAGCTCACCGAGCAACGCCGGGCGCTCTGCCGGACGAGGCGGCTCGACGGCGAGCGGCGCCGGGGGCGAGTCGGGTGTCGCCGCTTCCGGCGAGAGCAGCGGCGGACGAGCCGTAACGGCGGGCGGTCGCGCAGGCAACGACGGGGGCCGTGCGGGCGGCGGGCGAAACGGCGACGCGGGGACTCCATCGACTGCAGGCTCGAGCGCGGGCGCGGCCGGCGACGGCGCCGAAGCGGGCGCGCCTCCGGGACCGGATCGCGACGTGGCGCTCTGGCCGATGCCGAACCCCGTCGGCGCCGGACTACCGAACCCCGCGAGCTACGACACGACCGATCCAAACGTCGTGCAGGACCTCATGACCGGCCTTTCGTGGATGCGGCTCGCGGACACGGGCGAGCGCGCCTGGTCAACGACCGCTTGCGACGCCCTGGTGCTCGGCGGGCACGACGATTGGCGCATGCCGAGCGCCATCGAGCTTTTCTCGCTCACCGACTGGACGCAAAGCATCTATCCCTATTTCGCGCCGGGGATCTTTCCAGCGTGGGACTCGGGGTTTCCCGAATTCTGGAGCACGACGCGAGGCTACGTCGGCAATACCGCCTGGCGCGTCGACTTCACGGACCCCGGGTTCGCCTACGCCCTCACGGACGATCTGCTGCCGACTATCTGCGTCCGCGGCGGCCCGACCGCGTCGATCACGCACTACGTGATCGGCGACGACACCGTGCACGACAACGGCACCGGCCTCACGTGGGAGCGCAACGCGAGCGAGGATCTACTGCCGTTCGACGGCGCGACCGAATACTGCGCATCACTCGCCCTCGAAGGCCACGACGACTGGCGCGTGCCCGGCCTCGGCGAGCTCGCGACCTTGGTCGCTTGGGACCACTCGACCATCGAGCTCGACCTCGACACTTTTCCGGACTCGGTCGTCGCCGACTTCAGATTCTGGTCGGCGGGCTCTTGGGAGCTCGACTTCTTCGGCGCCGAGATCCACAGGAACGACGGCGGCACGGCGCGCCCTCGCTGCGTGCGCTGAATTCCCGTCGCCGTTCGCGTGGAGAGAGAGGGCGCAGCCGTGCCGCGCCGCGCGAGAAGAGACCCGCCGTCGAGGTTCGGCGCGCGGGCGAATGCCGCGCCAAGCCGAAAGTTGAACGCCTCTCACGTGCACTGCACTAGCGCCCGAACGCAATGCACGTTAGGAGTGCTAACGAAGGCAGGTGCGACGGGGCTCTGGGAGCGGTTCCGGTCGCTCACTCCCAATCTGCCCGCGCGCCGTATTCACTGATATGGTCCGCGCCGGTGAACTTCTTCCGCCTCTCCGGCGGTCGCCGTGCGCTTCGCGCGCTCGTGGCCGGCGTCCTCGCAGCGATGGCGTGTTCGACGCCGGCGTATCACTTCGTTCCGGAAGAGCAAAACCACTGCTCGAATCAGGTGACCGACACCGAGCTCGGTGAATCCGACGTCGATTGCGGCGGCGCCGACTGCCACGGCTGCGCCTACGGCGCCCACTGCGCCACGTCGAGCGACTGCGCTCAGGGTCAGTGCATCATGTCCGTCTGTCAGGAGCCGGGCTGCGCGAATCAGGCGCTCGACGGCGACGAGACCGGCGTCGATTGCGGCGGCACGACCTGTCCCGCCTGTCGGGACGGCCAGCCGTGCCTCGTCGGGACCGATTGCGAAAGCAAGGTGTGCGGCCCCGACGGGCTCTGCGCGCCGGTGAGCTGTACCGACGGGGTGCGCAACGGCGACGAGCTCGACGTGGATTGCGGCGGTTCGGTCTGCGACGGCTGTCCGATCGGCTCGCCTTGCGGCGTGGCGGGCGATTGTCAGAGCGGCCTCTGCGCCGACAACGGCACGTGCGCCCTCAATTGCTCGCGAGGCACGGCCGAGTGCGACGGCGACCTCAGCGTGCCGTGCGAGACGAACCTGCTCACCTCGAGCCAAAGCTGCGGCATGTGCGGCAAGGCGTGCGAGCTCCCGCACGCGAACTCGAGCTGCGTCGGCGGCGCCTGCCAAATCGACACCTGCACCGACCCGTGGATCCGCTGCAACACCGACGACAGCGACGGTTGCGAGGTGAACGCCAGCACCGACGTGATGAACTGCGGCGGCTGCGGCATGGTGTGCCCGGCCCTGCACGGCACGCCGTCGTGCGTCGATTCGACGTGCGCCATCGTCTGCGACGAAGGCTTCGGCGACTGCGACCACGACCCGCTGACCGGCTGCGAGGCCTCGATCACCGACGTCGACAACTGCGGGGAATGCGGCAAAAAGTGCCCGTCGAGCGCCGGCGAGCCGTTCTGCGTCGACGGCAAGTGCGGCGTCAGCACCTGCGACGCCGGCAAGGGCGACTGCGACGGCGATCAAATCTGCGAGACGGATCTCGACACCGACCCCGACAATTGCGGCCGTTGTGGTCACGTGTGCAGCGTCGCGAACGGCACGACCGACTGCGTCGACGGCACGTGCGTCGTTTCGACGTGCGACGACGGCTGGGACAACTGCGACGCGAGCGACGACGACGGCGGCTATTCGACCGGCTGCGAGACGAACGTCGCGAGCGACACCAAGAACTGCGGCGGGTGCGGCCAGCGCTGCGACATGGTCGCGAACGCCACGGGCACCTGTCAGGGCGGCAGTTGCGCCCTCGTCTGCAGCGCCGGCTTCGAGGACTGCGACGGTCACGTCGCGAACGGCTGCGAGACGGACACGACGAGCGATCCGAAGCACTGCGGCGGCTGCAACAACCCGTGCAGCGTGCCGAACGCGAACGCCGCGTGCCAAGACTCGGCGTGCGTCATCGACTCGTGCCTGCCAAACTTCGACGATTGCACCGCGGCGGCCGGCTGCGAAACCGACATTTCGAGCAACGTGCAGCACTGCGGCGATTGCACGAGCACCTGCTCGAAGGCGGGCGCGACGGCGGCGGCGTGCAGCGGCGGCCAGTGCGGGGCGCCGAGCTGCGACGCCGCGCACGGCAACTGCGACGGAAAAAACGCGAACGGCTGCGAAGCGGACGTGACCAAGCCGACTCAATGCGGCGCCTGCAACGTCGCCTGCGGCACCGCCACGCCGAATTGCGTCCTTTCGGGCAACGCGTACGGCTGCCAGGCCCAGATCACGATCGCAAACTCCCAGCCGTACCCGAACGCGGAGACGGCCGGAGCCACGCTCACCTTCCAGGCGACGCCGCACGCCGGCCAAAATCGCCTGATCCTCCTCGCGATTGCCGCCGAGAGTCAGGGCAACGGTCTCGCCGGTGCGCGCCCGGACACGGTGACCTGGGGCGGCAAGGCCATGACGGCGGGGCCGTCCCAGGTCGGCACGAACGACACGTGGAGCCCCGACGAGTTCATCTATTACCTCGCGCTCGGTGACTCGGCGACCGACGAAGCCGCGGTCCAGGTGACGATCGACGGCTCGGTCGCGCCGGCGGAGACGGCCATTTTGATGCAAGAGCTCCAGCTGAACGGCGTGAGCCAGACGACGCCGATCACCGCGTCCGCCGGCGGCTACCTCGGGACCGCCACCGCCGAAGCGCCGGACCCCTCCGTCATCTCGCTGAACCTCGCCGTCAGCGTGAGCGGCTCGCTCATCTACAGCCTCATGTCCGCCGAGTCGATGGACGGCGGCACCTGCACGCCGAACACGCCGTCCGCCGCCTGTCCGAGCTGGTCGGTGAGCCCGTCGACGAACCTCACGGCCACGGAAACGCTGGCGCTCGCCCCGGTCAACATCTCGGGCACGCCGATGCGCGCGTTCGGCATGGTGGTGAGCGGCGCGTCGGCCGGCTTGCCCGCCACCGGCACTTACGCCCCGAGCTGGAGCATCCCGGCCTCCGGCCGCATGACGCACCTCGCGGTGGCCGTCGCACCGGCGCACTCCCCCTGAGCCGCCGCGTTCCACGCGACCGTCAATTCAGGGTCGGTGCGTCCCAGTCGACCCAGTCGGACTCGTCGAGCGAGCCGTCGGCGCCGACCACGATTTTCCCGGGCGGAGCACCGGAGTGCTTCAAGAACGCGCTCAAACTCTGAACGAGCATGTCCGTGTATTCGGTCTTGTACGAACAGTGCGCCGTGTCGGCCACGTCGGAGTGGTAACTCACGTTCTGCTCGACGCCGAGCGCCTTGTAAATTTCGGAACCGGCGACGGTCGCCATGTAACCGGCGGGCGCGCCCATCTGCGTTTGATGCGGGTTCTCGAGCACGAGCAAGCCGCGCGGAGCGATGACGCCGATGAGCGCGTGGGTGTCGATCGGGAGCTTCACCACGTTCGAGGTGTCGTTCGCGTAGACGAACGGGGCGAAGTTGTCGCTGAGCCAATTGAGGCCGTTGTAGTTGTAGTCGGTGCGCTCGGCACCGGAGAGCTTGTCCATGATGCGGAGCGCCGGGTCGCCGCCCGTGCTCGGCTCCTGCGGGATCGTGAGCGCGATGCGGTCGTCGAACACGCCGATGACGAACGCGCCCTTGCCGAAGCGCGAACAGCCCGTGACGCCGACGCCGGTCAAATCGAACAGGCTCGTGCCCGATTGCTGCAGCACGTCGAGCAGGCGGCTCGCGCCCCAAGCCCACGCCATGAGAAGCCCCGCCTGATCGGTGCCGCCGTAGATGTCGTAGTACTTTCCGGCGTTCGGCTTGCCGCGTGAGGCCATGGCGGTGCCCTCCTTGCCGAGATCGTAGTTGTTGTAATAGATGACGGCGACGCCCTGATCCGTAATGCGACTCTCCCCGAGCGTCAGGCTACCCGACGTTCCGACGTTGATGAGCACCGGATACGGCGCGTGCCCAGTGGACGGCAGCACGACCGAAACACTGAAGTCGATCGCCTTCCCCTTCGCCTCGACGTGCACGCTGACGCTCTTGTCGCTGACGGTGCCGCTCACGAGGTCGGGCTTCGGCTTCGCGCCGAACACGTACTTTTCCGCTTGCGCCCGGATCTCGGCGCGGCGGCAGTGCCAATCGGCGGTGCTCGCGACGCGCGTGCCGTCGAGCTTCGTGAAGGGATCGGGGAGCTTCGTGATTTGCTTGGTGAGGGTGCTCGAGTCGGGTACCTCGCCGACGACGCAATCGGCGCTCTGATCCTCGACCAGGGTCGTGGTGCCGCCCACGCCTGCCGCGCCTCCGGCGCCCGCGCCGGCGCCCGCTCCGCCCATGAGGGTGGACCCGCCCGCACCCGCCGCCGGCGCGCCGCCGACGGCACCGCCGCCGCCACGCGCGCCCGCACCTCCGGCGCCGGAAGCCGCCGGCACACCGCCGGAACCGCTCGCACCCGGCGCGCCGCCCGCGCCGCCCCGGATTGCAGCGCCCGCGCTCCCGCCGGTTCCCGAAGTGCCGCCCGTCGTGTTCGTCTGCGTGCCGCCCGTCGCGCCGTTGCCCGCGGACGCCGTGCCGCCGCCCGAGCCCGAAGTCCCTCCGGTGCCGGCTTCGGTGCCGCCGCCCGGAAGGTCATTCTTGGTCGAGCAGCCCGCGGCCATGCCGAGGCACGCCGCGACGACGAGCGCCGAGCGCACGTGGTGCATTCGCAATCTCCTTGGTCCGATTCGAACGGAACGACTCCGAATCGTTCCGAACAGCGAGGCACCTTATCAGACACGCGGCGAGACCGTATGTCCGCAATCGGTCACGATGACACGTTGGCGCACGACGGCTATTTTACGTCTTGCCGGAAGTTCGCATTACCGGTCGCGAACTCGACGTGATCGGCAAATCAGTGCTTCTCGAACACGAGCACGCGCCGATTGAGGCCGTCAGTCACGACGAGCGCGGCGCCGGCGAAGGCGACGCCGGTCGGGAATGCGAGCGTGCGGGCGGTCGGCGCGCTGCCGTCTTTGCCGGACTGAGCGTCGTCGTTGGCGGCGCCGCGCTTGAAGTTGCTCTGGCCGAAAACGAGGTCGGCCGCGGCGCCGTTGCTCGCGGGAAACGAGCTCCAACCGAGCACGCGGTGATGCCCCGAGTCGGCGACGAACAGCATGTCCCCCGTGTACGCGAGCGCGCTCGGACGCTCGAGGCCGGTGGCGGTCACGTCGTCGCGGGCGCTGCCGAAGTCGGTCTGGCCGAGCACGAAATCGGCGGGAGCGCCGTTTTGCGTCGGGAAATCGGCCCACACGAGGACGCGGTTGTTCTCGCGGTCGGCGACGAGGAGTTCTTTCCCGTCACTCCAGACGTCGGTCGGGCCCTTGAGCGTGCTCGCGGTGCGCAGGCCTTCCGTCCCGTTGCCGAGCGAGTCGTTCGCGACGCACGAGGTCATCGTCCCCTGCCCCAACGCGACGTCGGCCGCCACGCCGTACCCCGTGGGCACGGCGTTCCACACGAGCACGCGATTGTTCGCGCGATCGGCGACGAGCAGCTTGCCTTCGACGATGAACGCGCTCGCGGGCGAGTGCAGCAGCGTGGCGGAGCAGCCGCTCGCCGGCGTCGCGTCGGGCCAGCCGACGACGACGCTCGCCTCGGAGCCGCTCGCCGAGCTCACGGACGTGAGCAGGACGCGATGGTTGCCCGAGTCCGCGATGGCGAGCGTGACGCCGTCGGTGTGGAGCGCTTGCGGCTGGTACAGCCCGGCGAGCGACGTGCCGGCCCCGCTCGTCGCCATGGAGGCTTGCCCCAAAACGAGCTTCGCGGCGGCGCCGTTCCCCGCCGGGAGCGACGAGTAGCCGAGCACGCGCTCCGAATACGTGTCGGGCACGAACAAGCGCTTTCCGTCGAACGCCGCGCTCCCGCTCGCGTAGTCGAGCACGGTCGGGCCGAGCTTCGACGGCTTCGCGTTGCTCACGAAGTCCTTTTGACCGATGACGACGTCGGCGTTTTGGAAGGACGAGAAGACCGGCGGCGTCACCGAACCCGTACCGCCGGTGCCGCCGGAGCCACCCGTGCCGCTCGAGGTGCCGCCGGTGCCGCCGCCGGTGCCACCGGTACCGCCTTGGTTTGCCGTCCCGCCGCTGCCGCCCTTGCCGCTCGTCCCGCCGACGTCGCCGAGCGAGCTCCCGGCCTCGCCGGATTCACCCGCGCTCGCACTCGTGCCGCCGGAGCTCGCGCCGGCACGCCCGCCTTCGGCCGCCGTCCCCGCCGCGCCCGCCGTATTCGCTTTCTTGCCGGCGGCGCCCGCGGCGCCCGGGGGCGGCGCCTGGTTTGCCTTGTGCGAGCCGCCGCACGCAACCGCCACGACGAACCACGAGAACCAGAGTGCTCTCATTGGTACACCGTGCAAGGGCCGCTCCCGGAGGGCCGACAGGGTTCTACCGTGAATTCGTCCAGCACGAGGTTCGACGGGTTGTGGCCCCAGTCGAGGACCTGACAATCGAGCTCCAAGCTGCCGTTCGCGGGGATCGAGAGGTACCAGCCGGCGGGCGTGTACGTCTGCGGACCGACGCGGGCGCTCTGCGTCACCGAGTCCACCATCACGTCGCCCACGTCGAAGTGATCGTCGGGCGAGCCGGCGTACGGAACGAAGCAATGAATCCCGCCGGCTTCGTCTCCGACGGGCGCGGTGATCCACGTCGCGAGGGCCGAGTCGGTGAACTGAAACGAGCGCGCGACGCTGTCTTCGTTTTTGAAGACCGCGACGTACTCTTGATACAGCCAGCCCAGATTGCTGCACTCGGTGGTGCCGTCAAGGAGGCTCGAAACGGGCGTCGCGAGCGCGCTCGGACCGTTCGATTGCAGGCAATCGGGATACAGCGTGAGTGAGCCGCTCGGCGCCGGACGCGGGACGTCGGTCGGGACGGTCCAGCCGGCGAAACCGAGACCGGTCGCGATGTTCACCGAGTTCGCGAGCGACGTGTCGGGCGTTTCACCGAAGTAGCCCTGGAGCGACTGGGCATCGACGTACAAGACGCCGCCGTCGTAGGCGAGCTCGGTGTGTCCGTCGGGCGTGGGACGAAAATCGAACCAGGTGGGCGACGCGGCGAGCTCCGCGAAGCCGTTCGCGTCGACGGCGAGGTACGTGTCGTTCACGGCGAGCGCGTAGCGGTCGGGCTCGTCCGGGCCGAACGGCACGCGCGTGAAGAGCGCGACGTCGCCCGTGCCCGCGGCCGCGAACGGGTGGGTGTCGGCGGCGCGGACGGGCGCACTCGCTTGGTTCGGCAAGTCGATGGTGAGCGAAACGACGCTCGGGTCGCTGCCGTCGGGAACGACGCTGAACGCCGACGACCCCGACCCCTGCCCGTTTGCGCCGCCCGCGAGCGCGAACGAGTCGGCGGCCGTTTCGTCGGCGAGCGTCGCGGCGTTGCGCGGCAGGAACGGCAGCGCTTGGTCGGCGGTCGCGTCACGGCCGCGCACGGTCCAGCTCGACGCGGCACCGGCCGTGACGTTTCGCTTCAATTGACGCGCGACGTGCACGCTGCAGGACGAGCCGATTTTGAAACCCTGCCCCGCGCCGTACGGGCGCACGTACGCGAAACCGTCCGTCGCTTGCGCGCTCGCGCAGCTCGGAATGCCGGCTCGAAGCACCGCGTCCGGCGTGTCGTAATAACTCGATGCGGTGCTCTGGAGTTCATCGCCGAGCGTCACGGCGACCTGATTCGAGTCGTGAACGGAAGGCGTGAATGCCTGCGCGTTGTCGACGATCGAAACCGAATACGTGGACACTTCCGCGCGCACGCCTTCGAGGCGCTCGACGACGGCGTCGGCGAGGCCGCCCGCGGAAGCGTCGTAGGTCGTGGGCTGCCCGCTCGTGACGTACGTGTCGGTGGCGTGCAGAAACGCGATTTCTTGGTCGTGAAGCTGGTTCAAGAAGTCGTGCGGCGTCGTGGTCAGCGCGGTCGCGAGCGCGTCCGGTTTGCCGAGCACGGAGTAGGCGGTGCGGATCAACCCGAGCGCCAGACGCTCGGTGAGCGAGAACTGGATGAAGTGGCTCGCGAGGCGCTCGTACGGCACGCCCGGCTTCAGCACGCGCGCGAGCGGCAGATACGCGCCTTCGACTTGGCCCGCGGCGTTCCCGACGATGGCGGCGTCGATGGCCGCGAAGTCGTCCATCACCGAGCCGCAGTCGCCGCTCCCCGGGGAAAGTCCCGTGATCTCTCCCGCGTACGCGAGGAGCGCGCTGTCGGTGGCCTCGGTTCCCGGAGATCCCGCCGCTCGTTCGACGGCGGCCGCGCAGTTCAAAATCCCCGTCTGCGCGCTCGCCATGCTCGCGCTCGCGCTCTGAAACGCCGTCGCGTCGCTCCCCGCGGGCAATGCGGCGACGAGGTTCACGTCGTCGCTCGTGAGATCGGCGACGGCGGCCGTCAGCGCGTCGAGCTCCGCCACGGCGCGCGTGAGCTCGGCGTCGCCGTTCGTCCCGAGCCCCACCGCTTCGAAGAGACCGAGGGCGGTGCCGGTCGACACGCCGCCGCCCGGATCCCCGACCGTGCCGCTCGCGAGGTCCGCAAGCAACGCGCTGCCGGACTTACCGGGCTGAGCCTGCACGCTCGCTGCGACGAGCAGCGCGACGGCGGCCGGCGGCAAGCAGCATTTCTTCATCCTTCGACCCGATTTGCGGTCGAAATTTTAGGTCTCACGCCGGCGCCGTCACGTCAAGGCGTCAGAGCCCTGGGCAAGCGTTCGCGGGGCCGAGCGGCGAGGCATTCCAGCAGCCGTCGATGTCGCACGCCGTGGAGAGGCAGGTCGTGAAGGCGTTTTCGTCCGACTCGTCGAGCATCATCACATCCGGCCCGATCGCGCTGAGCTCGTCCGTCGAGCAGTCCACCGAGCCGTTCAAGCCGCAGGTGCAGACCGCCGCCGCGACGCCGTGATCGGCCGCCGTCGCCTGCGTGTGCACGACGTTCGACATGCAATCACCGGCGTTCGACGGATCGCCCGGCGTCTGACAAGCGTCGAGCTTCAGGCAATCGAAGATGGCCTTCACGACCGCGGTGCGACCCGTTTTGCAAAAGGGCCGGTACGCGTCGTAAACACAGAGCCGGGGCGCGCCGGGTTGCTCCGCGTCGCACGCCGCGTGCACCGCGTCGACCGACGCCTCGCAGGCGACCACGTCCGCCTCCGCGGGCGCGCCGGCGCCGCCCGCGTCGCCGCTCGCGCCGCTCGTCCCGGCGCCCGCGCCTCCGCCGCCGGACTCCATGCCGCCCGCCGCCGCGCCGCCGGACTCCGCCCCACCCGCGCCGGCACCGCCCGGCGCGTTCTGCTCGCCCGCGTCGCCGCTGATGCCGACGCTGCCGCCGCCCGAGTGACCGGCGCTGCTCTTCGTGCCGCCGGAGCCGTTCCCCGCGTGGCTGCCGCCGGCGCCACCCGCGCCGCCGCCGCTCTTGCCGCTCCCCCCTTTGCCGCTGGTTGCCGCGCTACCGCCCGCATTGCCGCCGGATTCGTCGTCATCGCCACAACCCACGAGGGTGCCGACCGCGACGGCAACCAAAGCGACCGCCAATCCACCTTTGATACTCGAGCTCATGCTTCCTCCCGATTGCTCCAAACCCGCGAGCAAGTCGCGGGCCACCGAACCCATCTTCCTCGAAATGCGGGTCCCGCGCCAGCTCTTGACCGGACGGAGCGAGGCGCGCGCGACATCCGTGTCAGGGACCCGAGGGCCGGACCGCGATTGCGAGACCGTTAGATGCTGGTTAGCTTGCGCTGCCATGGAAAAATTGGAGATCGGCGTCGACACGTTCGGCGACCGCACGCGGGGCGCGGACGGCGCGCTCTTGTCGCACGCCGAGGTCATCCGTCACGTCGTGGAACAGGCGGAATTGGCCGACCGCGTGGGGCTCGCGTTCATCGGCGTGGGCGAGCACCACCGCGACGATTTCGCCGTCTCGGCGCCGGAGGTCGTGCTCGCGGCGATTGCGAGCCGCACGCAGCGGATCCGGCTCGGTTCGGCCGTCACCGTGCTGAGCTCCGACGATCCCATCCGCGTCTTCCAGCGTTTCTCGACGCTCGACGCCGTCTCGAACGGCCGGGCCGAGGTGATCCTCGGGCGCGGCTCGTTCACGGAGTCGTTTCCGCTCTTCGGTTTCGATCTCGCGCGCTACGAGGAGCTCTTCGAGGACAAGCTCGACCTCTTCGCCAAGGTGCGCGCCGGCACGCCGGTGACCTGGTCGGGCTCCACGCGCGGACCGTTGACGAATCAAGCCGTGTACCCGCCGATCGAGCACGGCTTGCTGCGCACGTGGATTGGCGTCGGCGGGAGCCCGCAATCGGTCGTGCGCGCGGCGCATTACGGCTTCGATCTCATGCTCGCCATCATCGGCGGTGACCCGGCGCGGTTTTCACCCTTCGTGGCACTTTACGAGGAGGCGCTCACCAAATTCGGCTTCGGCAAGCGTCCGATCGGCGTGCATTCGCCCGGTCACGTCGCCGAGAC
The DNA here is from genome assembly GCA_035499895.1 of Polyangiaceae bacterium. Taxonomy (GTDB): domain Bacteria; phylum Myxococcota_A; class Polyangia; order Polyangiales; family Polyangiaceae; genus PMG-095. The sequence continues at coordinate 34,236 of DATJXW010000112.1, forward strand.
GGACGAGCGGGCGCGCGAGGAGCTCTGGCCGCACTTTCTCGCCCAGCGCACGAAGATCGGGGCCGAGCGCGGTTGGTCGCCGCCGACGCGGGCGCAGTTCGAGCACGAGGCGGGGCCGCACGGCGCGCTCTTCGTCGGCGCGCCCGAGACGGTCGCGCAAAAGATTGCCGCGACCGCGCGCACCCTGTCGCTCTCGCGCTTCGATCTCAAATACAGTAACGGTCCGATGCCGCACGAACAGATGCTGACGAGCATCGAGCTCATCGGCACGAAGGTGGTGCCCCGCGTGCACGAGCTCCTCGCCGCGGACGGCGCGCCGAAGCACGCCGAGCTCGCGGCGCCGGTCTGAGCGCGGCGGCGAACGCCGCGTCGGGCGGCTTACTTTCGCCTCTTCGCGGGCGCGGCGCGGCGCATTTCTTGAGGGGCGGGGCGCGGCGCGGCGGCCCGGTGCGGCGCGGGAACGCCGGCGGGGTGCGGCTCGGCGGCGGCGCGCGGTGCGGCGGCCGGAGCGGGCGTGCCGGCGGGATGAGCGCCGTTCCAGCCCGCGCCGGGGCGCGTGGCGTTCGGTGCGTACGCCGGACCGGGCGCGCGCTGTTCGGCGGCTGACGGCTCTTTCTGAAAGCGTGTGACGGGTTCGCTCGGACGCGCGGCGCCGGCTTGCACGGTGTTCGCGGGACGCATGCCGCCCGCCGGGGCGGGGGCCGGCGTGCGCTCGAGCGCGTGCTCGCGAGCGACTTCGGGCCGGTAGGTGTTCGCGTTCGGCGCGGAGCGCCAGGCGTCGTGATGCTCGGCGCGCCAGGCCTGCGGCGCCGCGGACGGGCGCGCGCTGTACGCGGGCGGCGGCCGATGCTCGGGCGTGTACGCGACGTACTCGCGCCTACCGGCCGGACCCGCCCAGTACGAGCGGTAATAGACGACGCGACCGCCCACGTATTCGTAGCGCGGCCCGACGTAGACGTAGCCGACCGGCGGATCCGCCCAATAGCCGTCGATCCACACCCAATCGCCTCCGTACCAAGTCCAATAGCCGTTCGCCCACACGTAGTTCGGGGCGGGCGGCGGCGGCGCCGTCTCGGGGATCGGATCGGGGGGCGGCGTGGCGGCGTCGACGGCGCCTTCCTCGGATTCGCTGACGGGCGCGACCGCCGCGTCGGCCGGAGCGGGCGGCGGCGGTTCGGGCGCGGCGGCCACGGGCACGGGCGGCGGCGGCTCGGGCGGTGCCGCGGGTTGGGTGTAGACGACGCAACCCGTCATGGCGACGGCGAGACTCAACGCAGGCGACATCAGCAGGGAACGACGCATAAAGTCCTCTCCATTCTGCGAGCTCGCGGAACGCTCACGCTATACGGATTTGCAGGCGCCGCAACCTTATTTCACCACGCGCCGCTTTGTCGATCACGACGCGCGGCCGCGGCCATGAGTGCTGACGTGAACAAGGCGCGCTCTCATCCAGGATCGACGCGCGAGCGCGCGGCAACGGCTCTCGCACTCGTCGTGCTCGTCGCGGTCGGCGCGTGCGCGGCTCGCGAGCGCGACGGCGCTCGCGGTGTGAACGCCGGGCTCGCCACGAACGCGCCCGCCCCGAGCGTGAGCCGGAACGCCGCGGCGGCGTCGCCCGCGAGCGGAAGCGGCGTCGCGACGTGCGCGCTCAGCGGCGCCGATTTGCCCGCGGCGCTCGACGATTTTGCCACGGGTCGGAAGGACGCCTGGTTCGGCTACGACGACGGAACGCGCGGCGGCGCCCTCGATTTCGGTGTCGAAAGGACGAGCGAAGGCAACGTGCTGCACGTCACGGCGCGCGGCTTCGACGCTTGGGGCTCGGGCGTCACGCGCGGGTTCGGCACGCGTGCGCCCGTGGAACGCGCGTGCGAAGTCGACGCGTCGAGCTACGCCGGCATCCGCTTTCGGGCGCGCGGGTCGGGCTCGCTCCGCGTCGCCGTGGAGACGACGCCGCTCTCGCCCCGTGCCGAAGGCGGAGAGTGCGACCTCGGACAAGCCTGCTACGACTGGCCCGGGACCGAGCTCGAGCTCACGAGCACCTGGACGACGTTCGAGCTGCCGTTCTGTCGTCTCGTGCCGAGCGGTTGGGGCCGTAGCGGTACGGCGGTCGATCCGCGCCGGCTCGAGCGCGTGCACTTTCGCTTCGCGCCGCACGAGCCGCACGATCTCTGGCTCGCCGACCTGAGTTATCTCGCGCAGACCGGCGCGGCCGCAGCGAGCGGTTGCGGACCACGCTGCCCGCTCGCCGCGGTGCCGCCCGGCGCGGTGGTGGATCCTGCGCGCCTCGAGCCCGAGCTCGCGGCGGCCGGCGTCGCCGTTCACACGTTCGAGCAACCGACGCGACGGTGCGGCCCGCTCACGCGGCGTTACCTCGAGTACCTGCCGCGTCACCGGCCGGCGAAGTCGGCGCCGCTCCTCGTCGCGCTGCACGGCTACGGCACGAACGCCGAGGGCTTTCGCGCCTTCCAAACGCACGCGCGCTTCGAGGCGCTGAGCGAGCAGGACGGCTTCGTCGTGGTGTACGGCAACGCGGCGCCCGGAGCCGCGACCGATCCGCGCTTTCCGAACAGCGGCGCTTGGTTTGCGGAGCCGGACTCCGAGTCGGAGATCGACGACTTCGACTACCTCCGCCGTGTTCGCGCGGACCTCGTCGCGCGCGGCGAGATCGACGAGCTCAGCCCGACGTTTCTCGTCGGACAGTCGAACGGCGGCGGCATGGTGCTCGAAGCCGTGCGCGCGAACCCCGAGCGTTACACGGGCTTTGCGGCGTTCATGCCGTACGACGGCGTGTCGCCCGCGCTCCCGGCGACGGCGCCGGGCGGCTCGCTCGTGCGCGCGCTCTTCGTCTACAGCCTGACGGACCCGGGGCTGCCGCAGGATTACGCGCCGAAGATTCGCGCCCTCGCCGACGCGTGGTCGCGGGCGCTCGGAGTGCCGGCGAACGTCGTCGCGCGGCCGTCACGCAAACCGTGGCCCGATCGCGTGCAGGAAGGCGCGACGTACGCGGGCTCCGCGGAAGCGGCGTTGCGAACGCGCGACAGCCACGCCGAAGAGCTCGAGCTCGCGAGCGGCCCGGAACCGAGCGCGGCGGCGGCGCGCTACCTGATCTTCGACCACGCGGGCCACTTCTGGCCGAACGCCGCGGCGGACACCGTGCCCTTCGTCCTCGAAAGGTGGGGCTTTCGCAATCAGGACCTCGACGGCGCCGACGCGGTCTGGGATTTTTTCAGGACTGCGCTGCCGAGCCGGCGCTAAATTCGTCGCGGGTACCGCTTGACGACGACACGCTACGTCGCGCTCCTTCGAGGCATCAACGTCGGGGGCAACAACGTCATCAAGATGACCGAGCTCCGCGCGGAATTCGAGAAGCTCGGGCACGCCGAGGTCGCGACGTACATCGCGAGCGGCAACGTGCTCTTCTCGTCGCCCACGGCGAACCGGCGCTCGCTCGTGAAAGCGATCGAAACCGCGCTGAGCGTCGAGTTTGCATACGAGTCGCGCATCGTGCTGCTCTCCGCGCGCGAGATCGAACGCGTCATCGCCGACGCGCCGCCCGGCTTCGGCAAGGATCCGAAAAAGTACCGCTACGACGTGTTGTTCGTGAAAGAGCCGCTCACCCCGGAGCAGGCGCTCGCGGAGGTTCCGACGAAACCGGGGGTGGACGAAGCGCACGCCGGGCGCCACGCGCTCTACTTCCGCCGCCTCGTCAGCCGGGCGAGCGAGAGCCGTCTCTCGCGGCTCGTCCAGCTGCCGGTCTACCGGAGCGTCACGATTCGCAACTGGAACACGACCCAGAAGCTCCTCGCGCTCACGTCGGGCTGAGCGCTTTTCGGACGACCGCGTCCGCGCCGCGCGCGCGGACGGCGCGGCTACCTGCCGGGTGCGCGAGCGGCCTCTTCGAGGCGCCGCATGTAGGGCGCAAGCTTGGAAGAGACGCGCTCGAGGAGCTCCGGGCTGCCCTCGGCGAGCATCGCGCAGACGCCGTAGAGCGCGGCGTCGGCGAGCGTCGGCGCGTCCCCGAAGAGAAACGGTCGCGCGTCGAGCGTCTTCAGCGTCGGGGCGAGCAGGTGCCGG